>JANMLJ010000074.1:0-6628 GCA_031372465.1 Chitinophagaceae bacterium
TGAGGATTCCAATGCTTTTTTAGCCATAGCAGGAAATTTTGCATAATCATACCAGGAAGCAAAAGTAGGTATCTCATCATTCCAGTTATGTACACCATGAATATCCACACCACAGGCAAACAGATCTGATGCCTGCGCCAATCCATGTGCTGTAAGGTAGCCACCATAACTACCACCCCAAAAAGAAATCTTTTTTGCATCTACATCATCACGGTTTTTTAAATAAAGTCCGGCTCCCATCAGATCTTTTACTTCGCTGGCGCCATCGGCACCATAGTTTAACGCTTCCCTGAAATCTAAACCATAACCAATACCACTGCGGTAATTTAATGATAGTACCACATAGCCCTGCGAAGCAAAGTATTGATTCAATGCATAAGCATTGGAATAATACTGGCCATAATGAAAACCCAATAACATTTGTCTTCTTGATCCGCCATGTAAAAAGATCAGGGCCGGATGTTTATCCCCTGTTTTATGATTGGGAGGAAGAAACAGATCTCCCGTTACCTGCATGTCATCTGTTGCATTTATCATCACTGCCTGTGGTTGAACCAGTGTGGATGGAAAATCTTTTGGAAAAAATTCAGCGGCCAGCTCTTTGATATTTCCATTCTGCGATATTGCGGGCCATGCGGGTTTGGTTGCTGATGAATGAAGTAAGGCAATTCCATTATTGATAATTACAGGAGACCATTCGATATTATTTCCTTTTGTCAAACATTCGGTTTTGCCATCAATTACATTTAATTTCCAGATATGGCGACGATTGATATCATCAATATTAGTGGTGTAATAAATAGTTTGCCCATCCGCAGAAAGGGTGACATTTTCTATTTCGCCATTTCCCGGCGTCAGCAAACGGGTAGTTCCTTTATTAATATCCAATGCATATAAATGTTGCCATCCATCTTTTTCATAAGGAAAAACAAGTTGGTTGCCTGCTGCCCACCACAACAGGTTATTAGCTACGGGAATTTCATCGGTAAAGGCACTTCCTCTTCCTGCTGTAGCTTTCCAGATTTCTTTTATTTTTTCTGTTTGTACATCATACAAACGAATACTCCAGGGATTAGCTTCTCTTACCGCTACAAAAGGCAATGCATTATTGATATTGGGAATGCGGATATAAGCCAGTTGTTTACTATCCGGCGACCAAACAGGATAGGTATCATGATCCACACTTGTTTCAACAAAGTCAACTGTTTTTTTTGTGAAGTTGTAAATGCCCACAAAAGAATGATCGCCACGATCGCTTACAAAAGCAAGCATAGAGCCATCGGGAGACCAGCGATACTGTGATTGTGCACCTCTTGATTGAAAAAGTTTTTGATCTTTTGATGTAGTATCCGCCAACGATAAAGTCCATATCTGGCCCTGGTAGGGGGAGGCTAATGTTTTACCATCGGGAGAAAGTATGTAATAAGAACCGGCAGTAACTTTCCTGAGTCCTTTTCCATCTTTTCCAATCATCCAGATATTGCTTGCTGTACTTGTTTGAAGGAAGGCAGGATTAGCCGGCTCTCCATTGCTATTAGTAGCATTACCTCTTGCAAATAAAATTTTGTTACCATCAGGTGTAAACTGAAGACTATTTATTTCTGTTCCGTCATCTCCTTTGTAATCTGTTATTTTTTTTGCATTAAATGCCGGCGCAACGGCAACATAAATATTCCGTGAGCCTTTATCATTAAAAACCCAGGCAATGTTTTTACCATCAGCAGAAGCGGTAAGCCCGGTTGGAAAAGCAGGCGATAATAAATTTTCAATAGTTTGCGCGAAAGCAACCTGGCTGATGATGAGTACAAATAAAAAGTATTTTTTCATAAATATTTATTGGTTGTATTTAATTTGTTCATTGCTCTCCAAGGGATAGACCGCAGCGGAGTAGTAAGAAGCTACGGAGGACAAGCCCGACTCCGAACTCCCGACTCTTTTCCTCATTCCAGGTGATATTCTTTTTTTATCAACCCGATAATATTAACTGCTTCTTTTCGAATCTGAACCATCTGATTATAGTTTGAAAGATTCCTGTTATATAACAGCGCTGTCTGGCCTTTTACAAGATTTATTTTATCGGGGTCTTTTGTTATCAGGGACCTATAAACTGGTCTTATAACCCTGCCTGTGTTAAAGGCAGTATTTACAAGCGAGTCGCTCAGGGTTTTGACAGTAACTGCATCAAGTACAGAACATATTGCTTTGCTGAATTCAAGGTTAAGATCCAGTTCAACTTCTTCCCGCACTTTGTGCCTGGTAACAAGCAGGTCATAAGAATTGATATTATTCACTATATCCAATTTCCGGATGAGCCTCATTAATCCGGAATTCTTAAGTTGTTGTATAGTTGAATTGGAATAATTAAATACAGCGAGACTGTTAAGTCTGTTGGCATTAAAATATATGCTGTTTTGTATTTCGTTGTTGATGGGAAAGCTCAGTTCTTCAATGAGCGAATCTGCGCTAATCCTTCTTCTCTCCCTGGATTTAATATTCTGCGATAATGCACTTGTATCTTGTTTCAGATCCTGCAATAAATTTTTTATATACTGTTTTTCCCGTTGATGTTCTACTAAATGTTCTCGTTGATTCTCCGCCAAAAATCCGCAGAACACAGCAAGAAATAACATTAAAAACTCCCAGAGATAATGGGTCCAGTTTTTACGTGGTGTATGTGAGTGGGCATGTACTTCCATGAGTTAGTTTATAGTTTATTGTTAGTAGTTTATAGTTGTTTTGCTCTCCAAAGGTACAAAGTACTCCTTTGGAGAGTCCTTAGGACACAGCTTATAGCTAACAGCTCGAAGCTCATAACTCATAGCTCGCAGCTTGACTTTCAATTCAAATGATATTCTTTTTTGATGAGTTGAATTAAACTGCTTGCCATATCAAATTGGTTTTTCAGGTTATTCTTATGAACCGATCCTGCAATGGAACCACCCATCGCTATGAGGTTTGTCAATTCACCCCATTTTTTTGGATCAGGGTCAATTACGCTTAATTGTTTAATAGAGTCACGTGGCATGGACAACCCTTTCCTGTACACTTCAGGAACAAGCCACAATTTAAACACTACTTCACGGCCTGCGTCTCTGTAAATCATATACCGATCCAGGCTAATATTAGTTTCATCAATCTGTTTCCAATATTTAAGCAGTGCATTAGCCACTTCCTTGTCACGGATAAGGCGCATAGCACCTGAGTTTTTAAGTTGCGAAGAAGTGCGGTCTGTATTAATCAATGTTAGTCTTCGTCCTCCAAAACCAATCAGGTATGCTATGCGGGCAGGTATTTCTGAAGAGATTTTGTAAGAGAGAAGAAACATTACAGAAGAGTCAGAAAACAAGGCAGTAGAGTCGGCTTGTAAGATTGCCCGATTTAATTCACTGGTGTCAGTATCCAGGTCTTCTACAAGGGAAATCATATATTTCTTTTCCCGCTGGTGTTCTACCATATGCTCCCTTTTATTCTCGGCTAAAAATCCACAGAACACGGCGAGGAATAACATTAAAAACTCCCAGAGATAATGGGCCCATTTATTGTGTGGTGTATGTGAGTGGGTATGTACTTCCATAAGTTAGTTTATAGTTTATTGTTAGTAGTTTATAGTTGTTTTGCTCACAGCTCACAGCTCACGGCTAATAGCTAAAGGCTCAAAGCTCATAACTCACAGCTCGCAGCTAACAGCTAATAGCTCGCAGCTTGACTCTCATTCCAGATGATATTCTTTTTTAAGTAAATCAATCAGGTTTTCTGCTTTTGTTTGTAAACTTTTTCCTCTTTGAGAATTTCCAAGACAGCTTAATGAAATGTATTGTACCTGGAAAGCAATATTATTAATGGCAATCGGGTTCTCCGTTATTAATTGCGGATTAGAGGTCGGCCTTACAAACTTAAATACGGAGTCCATGGCCTTATAAAGCTGATCGGCATTAAAAACAGTTCCCCCTATTTCCCGAAAAGTAGTTCTTATTCTTGTATCAGATTCATCCCAATTAATTAATTCTTTAACGGATGCATCATAGGCCAATATAGTACTGATAATATTTTCATTCTTTATCAACCGTAGATTACCGGCATTTTTTAATTGTTGCATGGTGCCATCCGTACTTACAAATGGCGGGCCGTTAAAAACATGCCGTGCAAAAAAATAAGTTGCATTACCAAATTGTTTGTGCATACCAGTGCTTAACAATAGCAGTAATGAATCCATCATACTTCTTTTTTCCTTCCTTAAAGTAATATAGGATTGAAGGCTTGCCGTATCTGTTTTCAGATCCTGGATCAATGAACGTACATACTTTTCTTCCCGTTGATGTTCTATTACATGTTCTAACTGGTATTCAGCCAGGAAGCCGCAGAACACTGCAAGAAATAACATTAAAAACTCCCAGAGATAATGGGTCCATTTTTTTCGGGGGGTATGAGAGAGAGCATGTACTTCCATGAGTTAGTTTATAGTTTGTTGTTTATTGTTTGTAGTTTGTAGTTCTTTTGCTCGCAGCTCACAGCTAATAGCTCACGGCTTATTTCATTCCCGTTTTTTTCATTATCAACTCTTCCATTTCTATACAAGCCTGTCGGGCATCCCTGAAAGCATCAAGGCTTCTTCTTAATCGTTCGAGACGCAAGCTAAGCGCAGCACCCATATCATGCCGGAAAACAGTGGCATTATTTCCGCTGAGTATATCGCGATGGTTTTTTATTTTTTCCATTTTGAAGGGGTCGGAATGATTACTGGTATCCAGATAAAGCTGGCAGGTAAGGTCATAGCTTTTATATAATGCCGGGATAAAAAGTCCGGTATAATAAAGTTTTTCAAATTCCTGGTTGCGGTATTGTGCAAAATTTGTAATGCGTTCATAGTCCATCATTTTTTTCAGAAATTCGATATTGCCCACATAGCGCAGGGAGCCGGATGATTTCATTTGCTCGTAGGTTTCTTTACGCACCAAAAAATTTCTTACCCAGACAGCACCCATTTTTTTGGCAAATTCTCCTCTGTTAATGGTTACACTATCCTGCAATAACCAATCTACCAGGATGGTATGATTAGTAATGATGATATTATCCTGGCTTATCAGTGAATCCAGGTTTTTAATATTGGTACGAACATCTACCAGCATACTTTGTAAAAATTGCCGGGCACGATCTTTTTCAATCTTATGCTCCAGTTGATACTCAGCAAAAAAACCGGAGGCTACAGCAAGAAACAACATGAGAAACTCCCAGAAATAATGGGTCCATTTTTTACGAGACGTATGTGTCCCGTCTGGCAGGGGAGAAGGGTGATGATGTACTTCCATTGTTTTAATCTTTTATGTGATATTTATTTCTCAGTTCTTTTAGTAATTCAGCATTGAGCTCCATATATTTTTGTATAAATGTTAGTCGGGTAGAACTGATTACAGCTGCTTCATAAAACGATAGTATATTTATAATGCTTTCCCGGTCGAATTTTTTTGCCCCTTTAAATTGAAAAGGGATAATTTCATTACCGGTTTCATATTTTTTAATCCCCTCAAAAATAGATTTACCGCCCTCTTTTAACCGGGCATCAAAATCATAGTCGTAATGATTTATTATAATCGGGTTGATATATTGTAACCTGTTTTGACTCTCTAATTCCTGCCTGTCATATATGTTTTTTATTGAAACAGTCAGGTCACCGATGAACTGTTGCAATTCATCATTTTTGAAATACCGTAGTGAACCGGAGTTTTTTAATTGTTCAAGAATGATAGTCCGGGGTTCAAACAAAGAAGGAGTTCGGAAGTTAACACCGTATACAAAGTTTACTGCAAATTCTTTTGATATAATGGTAAGGCTGCTGTCTTTGAAATACTTGATAAGATACTTAATTGCTTCTTCTTGTTTAATGCGGTTTTGAACTTTAATTACAGCAGTCGCAGAATCGTTTTTAAGTTCCTGGTAAAAACTTTTAGCAAGTTCTTTGGCCCTGTCCTTTTCTATCTTATGCTCCAACTGGTATTCAGCTAAAAATCCACAGAACACAGCAAGGAACAACATTAAAAATTCCCAGAAATAATGAGTCCAGTTTTTACGATGTCCTGAGCTTGACGAAGGATGAGTGTGTGCATGTACTTCCATAAATAATTATTTCAGATTATATTTGTCTTTAAAGTATTTAATACTCCGGTTAGCTCTTACTTCCAGGTTTTTTAGAATAATACGCTGGATTCGAAGATTTCGAAAATATCGTAACAGATCATTAAAATATTTATTAATTAAACCGCTGTCATGGGTAATGAAAAGAGGGATTGATGCAGGGATGCTGTCTTTCACCTCTATTGAATCTGTATCAGTCGTTGCATAATTGGCGCTGAAGTTAATCAGCAGGTTATAACTTATTCTCAGGTTATCTATCGAATTCTGCAATTGTGTTGACTCATTGTCTTTATATAACCTGTACAATCTTTCATACTTCATGATACTGTCCGCATCCTGTTTTTGTAAAAGCCTGAAACCACCGGCATTGGTCAATTGCCGGATGGTGCGGTCTGTTAAATCAAAAGTATAGATGCGACTGGAGTTCCTGAAAAGGGTTAACATGCAGGTGTTTACTTCAGGGTTTTTTAAAACTGCATCGTGACAGCTGGCTATGGTT
>JANMLJ010000077.1:0-5307 GCA_031372465.1 Chitinophagaceae bacterium
CCCAATCAACAACCGACGGACCAATAATAGCAGCGATCATTCCGCTAAGCATTCCAAAAAAATAACCATATCCATTAAAGCGCCACCAAATCCATTTAAGTACAATCGGAGCGGCATAACCACCATAAAAATCTCCGGTAATAAATAAAATAATACTGTTGAGACTGGTAATTTGCGTACCAACTAAAATACCAATGATCACTACTGCGAATGAAACAAATTTTCCGGTAGAGATATAATGGGCATCCGTTTTATTTCCGGCGAAATAGCGTTTATATAAATCGTTTACCAGGTATGCAGGTGCCACGTTTACAAAAGCGCTGAATGTGCTCATAAATGCCGCCAATAAACCAGCAATGATTAATCCTTTGACGCCTGCAGGTAATTGAGCAATAATAATATTAAATATCTGTTCCACTTTCTGTAAACCCCCGATTGAATTGGGTATTTCTTTGATCGCCATTAAAGAAAATCCACCAACCATTAAGTACAAAGGAATAAAAAGTACTAAAATAGTAAACCCGCTCATCTTGGCTGCATCCTTAGGTGTTTGAGAACTTAATGAACGCTGCATATCAAAGCCGGGAACCGGGCCTGCAATACTGGCTAAAATTCCTTTACCAATCATAAGCCCCAGCATACCTGTAATCATTTTAAAACCATTTTGTATGGACTCATTCTCAATAAGGGAATAAGGTGTGGGCCAGTTATAAGAAATTTCTTTTTTGGGCCAGAAATCCAGCCATCCTTCAGGAATAAATTTTTCGATTGCGGTATTATCAACTGCCGACATACCCAGGTATAAAACAATAAAACAGCAAATGGTCATAATGATAAACTGCATCACTTCAGTTGCTACAACACTGTAAATACCCCCTTTGACAGAATACAAGGTGGTAAGCAAACAAATAATAATCGCATACATACTGGCACTGTTGATCAGCGTTGATGCACCTGCATGTATTGAAATATCCGGTAATAATTCCGCTGCTAACCCACCGATACCGGTAAAGAAAACACCAATGGAAATAATTACCTCGGTAACTGCAAATACCACTACAATGATATGACTGAGCTTTCCGCCGGTATTATCTCCAAAAC
Source organism: Chitinophagaceae bacterium (assembly GCA_031372465.1). GTDB lineage: Bacteria > Bacteroidota > Bacteroidia > Chitinophagales > Chitinophagaceae > JJ008. Next base: position 1,102 of record JANMLJ010000077.1, read on the forward strand.
GTATCCGCATCCATTCGGCTCCTGTCATTGCACCGCTTCTTCGTAACCAGGCCGATAAAAAGATCATTACAAATACCTGGTTCCAGACAGGCCAAACCCAGGGAATCCAGACACTTTGAATACCATACATAATTAATAAGGCTACTCTCCAGGAAACTGCATTCACATCAAACATACCACTACTGTTACTAAGTCCCAGCCAGTACCATTTCATACTATTATCCCCAATGAAATAATCCTTCATCCCTTTGGATTTTCTTCTGCTTATCCAGAATCCAATAAATACACTAAGGAAAATATAAAGCCCTATAATGAGCAGGTCAATTAATTGAAGTTTCATGGCGCATTATTTTGGGGATAAATGTTTTTGCAATTTATAATATATTTTATTAAGTTTATGGTTTAAAGTAAATTTTATTATTTATGTTATTGTCGCCCCCGGTATGCTTTAAACAAATTCGTTACATATTAGTGATTTCTTTTTTTTTATCGCTAATCATTTCCTGTTCAAAAAAAACATCTACAGGTAGCGGGGGTGGTGGTGGTGTAGTTACCCCTCCTACTCCGGTCTGGGATCCCAATGCATTACGGGGGGTATGGCTAACTACTACTGCCAGTACAGCATTGGATAGCCGTGTCAATATTCAGCAAATGGTAACTACCTGTAAAGCTGCCGGTATCAATAATATTTTTGTGGTGGTATATAACAATGCACGGACTACTTATCCCAGCACCGTGATGAATAATTTAATTGGCAAACCTATTCTGGAACGGTTTGCCGGTAGGGATCCCTTACAGGAATGTATTGAAGAGGCACATACTGCCGGATTAAAAGTACATGCCTGGTTTGAATATGGTTTTTCCTCTTCCTATTCCGCCAGCGGGGGTCCCATTGTTGCCGCAAAGCCCAACTGGGCTGCCAAAGATTTTAACGGACTTCTTGTTGTAAAAAATGGCTTCGATTGGTTAAATGGAATTCATCCGGAAGTACAGCAGTTTATGATTGACCTGTTTAAAGAAGTTACCACTAAATATGATGTTGATGGGGTGCAGGGAGATGACCGCTTGCCCGCCATGCCCTCAACAGGTGGATATGATCCCTATACCATTGCACTCTACCAGGCAGAAAACGGAGGTGCTTTACCACCTGCCAATGCTGCCGATGCAGGCTGGATAAGCTGGAGATCAAAAAAGTTAAATGCCTTTTTAAAACGCTTGCGCAACGAAGTAAAAGCCATTAAACCGGCAATCAGGTTCACCATGTCGCCCAGCCCCTATCCTTTCGGATTGACAGAATACCTGCAGGATTGGCCGTTGTGGGTAGACAGTTCGTATATAGATGCCGTAATACCACAATGTTACCGGTATGATATTTCAGCATATACATCAACGTTAGTACAACAAAAATCGTATTATCGCAATACGGCTGTTACCTTTTATCCGGGGGTTTTATTAAAATCGGGATCCACCATCCAGCCGGATGTACTTCTAACGCAGATGATTCAGGCCAACAGAACCAACGGCTTTAAAGGGGAAGTATTTTTCTTTTATGAAGGCATTAAAGATAAAACCAGTTGGTTCCAGGGACAATACCCATTTATTCCCTGAATAGTTGGTGGGCCTCACCAAAACCATCATTATATTCGTACATAGGATATATAAATTATAAATCAATGAAAAGAAGTATCCTTTTCCAGCTACTGTTTTTATGTTTAAGCAGCTTGTATGGTCAGCAACTTACAAAATTCGTTGACCCCTTTTTAGGAACAGGCGGACATGGGCATGTTTATCCCGGTGCTGTTGTACCATTTGGTATGGTTCAACTAAGCCCGGATAATGGTGTTGAAGGCTGGGATTGGTGCAGTGGTTATCATTATAAAAGCAATACGATTGCTGGCTTTAGTCATACTCATTTAAGCGGAACCGGTATTGGTGATTGGTGTGATATTTCTGTATTACCTTTAGCAGATACCAATGAAATACGTAACGAAAAAATAAAATTACCTTTTTCGCATTCCAATGAATCTGCAAAACCCGGTTATTATTCAGTTCAATTGGATAATAAAATCAGGTGCGAATTAACAGCTACTGAAAGAACCGGTTTTCACCGTTATACATTTCCCGGCAAAGAAGGGTGGCTGCGTTTTGATATGGGTTTCCGGATCAACTGGGATGAAAGCTCGGCTGGTATGTTGCAACTGGTTGACGAATATACTCTTGTTGGTTACCGTTATAGTACCGGATGGGCCAAAGGTCAGCGGGTATATTTTGCTGCAAAGTTTTCAACACCAATCAAAAAATATTTATTTATTGATGATTCTATAAGAACCGGCAATAAAGCTGAAGGCAAATTGGTAAAAGCAGCTTTACAGTTTTCCACCGCCAACGCACTATTGATAAAAGTTTCCTTAAGCACGGTAAGTACGGATAAAGCATTAATTGAATTAAAAAAATCTACAACTCAGCGTTTTGATACTATCATTCAATTGGCCGATCAACAGTGGGAAAAAGAATTACAAAAAATAAAAATAAATACCAACAACAAAGAACTGGCTATAAAATTTTATACATCACTTTACAGAACCTGCTTAGCCCCCCTGATTCAAAGTGATGCCGACGGAAGCTATCAGACACATGATAAAAAACAACTGATCTTTACAAAAGGTAAAAATAAATATACCATATTCAGTCAATGGGATGTTTTTCGTGCACTCAATCCCCTCTTTACGATCACACAGCGGGAAAGACTACCCGATCTGATCAATAGTATGCTGCAGTTGTATGAAGACAATGGTCTGCTACCTGTATGGGATATCAGCACCTGGGAAGCTAATACCATGACAGGTTATCACAGTGTACCCATTATTGCTGATGCCATGTTGAAAGGCATCAAAGGTTTTGATTATTCAAAAGCGTATGAAGCCATGTTAAAAAGTGCTTATCAAAACGTACGCGGCACTACCGACTATATTAAATATGGTTATTTGCCGCAGGATAAACATGGCTGGAGTGTAACCATTACACTGGAATATGCTTTTGATGATTGGTGTATAGCGCAGGTTGCAAAAAAACTGGGAAAGACAGCTGATTATAACCTCTTCATGAAACGATCGATGAGTTACCAGCAACTCTTTGATGCAACAACCGGATTTATGAGAGCTAAAAACAGTACCGGTAAGTTTATTGAACCCTTTGATCCGTTATTAAGTGAACATGGTTTTGATGGACAATATATTGAAGGCACCGCCTGGCAACATAGTTTTTTTGTACCGCATGATATAGTGGGGTTAGCAAAACTATATGGCAGCAAAAATAATTTAATTGCAAAGTTAGATCAGCTATTTACCGCACCTTCTGAATTGCATGGCGAAAATGTATCCGGAGATGTAACCGGATTGATTGGTCAATATGCCCATGGAAATGAGCCAAGCCATCATATCATTTATATGTACACTGCTTTGGGACATCCTGAAAAAGCAGCCAAATGGATAAAAGTAGTAGCTGATAGTATGTACAAAACAGGTCCTGATGGATTGGCGGGCAATGATGATTGCGGGCAGATGAGCGCCTGGTATATCTGGACCTGCTTAGGCATGTATCCAATGAATCCTGCAAGCGGCGAATATATATTTGGTTATCCATTGATAGAAAATGCTTCTCTCCTGTTGCCGGGCAATAAAACTCTTTTAATAAAAACAAATAAAATAAAAAAGAGCGGGGAGGCAGCACGTATTTACAAAGTATCTTTTAATGGAAAGATGATACCTGTAAAATCAATCAGTCATCAGCTATTACTGGGCGGAGGTATTTTGCAATTGGATATGTATGAATAAAAATTGCCAATAATCAACCTTCATTCTTTACGTTTTTAAAGACAGTTAATAAAAAATTTGTCCGAAGGACTCCCTTGGAGAGGTGCTGGAAAAGCCCGAAGGGCTTTGATGTGAATAACCACTGGTTTTACCGGTGGCTATGAATGAATTTAGGAACAACCCTGTAGGGGTTGAATATAGGAAGATTTTTACAAAGCCATTTCATTACGGCTTGAAACTACCTGTATCCATATCTACAGGAGCAGATAAAGTATTAAATTGCTTGTTAAATAGAAATTTATATGGGTACATATCGACAAATTTTTTATTAACTGTCTTTAAAAACGTAAAGAATGAAGGTTGATTATTGGCAATTTTTATTCATACATATCCA
>JANMLJ010000099.1:0-37777 GCA_031372465.1 Chitinophagaceae bacterium
CCGGGGTTGGTATTATTTAAAGCATTCGCAAATAACATATAAGGTAAAATAGCATAGCGCACATAATAAGGCCCTTCGGTATAATATCCATCCGGAGAAAAAAGTTGATCCATCTGTGCAATAAAACCAGTCTTGCCATCCTTTTCTGTGCCTTTTAAAGCTATATCAATATAATCCTGGTTATTGCTGGCAATTCCAATTATGCCTACACCTGCAGAAGCCCAAACATTATGATTATGTATCCGGCTAAACCATTCTTTTAAGTCTTTTGTAAAAAAATCCACTTCCGGTTTAAAAGCACCCTCTTCAATTTTTTTTCTATCCGCCAAAGAGAGTGATGTATAGATAAGGTCATAGGCCATTCCCGCATATACCATCCAGTTAGCATCATTTAATGCCTGCCAGAAAATATGGCCCGGAGAGGTACTGGTAGCCTGGGGATGATTTTTTAAAGTAGGATTCAATACGGCATACTTCAGCAACATGTCCTTAACCAGGGTTGCATATTTTATGTCGCCTGTAATAGTATATAAAACACCACTGTTGAACATCAGGGTATAATTAGCCTTATGTTTATCATGTGTGTAACCTCCGGCCGGGTCTTTTGGAAAAGGCACATCCACATCTTTACCCAGGTACTGATCCACTTCCTTTTTTATGTCATTATAGGATTGGGTAAGAACCGGAAATACGCCAAGGTTCTTTTTAACTTCAGCAGCTTCTGCCTTTGTAAAAAAAGTAACCGGATGTTGCTGTGCAGTAGCAAGCACCGTGTTTATTAATAAGGCAATACAAAATGGCAATCGCAGCATCATGGTCGTCAAAATCTTTTTAAACGAAATAAGTTCCTCCATTTATTTCTACACTTGACCCGTTAATAAAGGAAGAAGCATCACTGGCCAGGTATAAAACAAGATCTCCTACTTCTTCTGCTTTACCTTCTCTTCTTAGAGGAGTAGCCGCAGCTACATTTGTTCTTACTTCTGCTTTTGTAAATGTGTTATGGAATGTTGTATTGATCATTCCGGGAGAAACACAATTGACCCTTATACCTTTTGGACCTAATTCTTTTGCCAATCCTCTTGTTAAAGTCAGCACACCACCCTTGGCCGTTGAATAAGCAATGGCACCAAATCCGCCACCATCACGGGCAGCCTGTGAGGCAAAATTTACAATGGCCCCACCTTCCGTCATATGAGGGGCAACTTCTTTTGTAACCAGGTAAACAGATTTCAGGTTCACATTCATTACGGCATCCCAAAATTCTTCATCGATATCTGCTAATACTTTACGGCCCATTAAACCACCGGCTACATTAACCAACACATGGATCGTATTTCCAAAAGCGGCAACACAGGTACTCACTACATTTTTTACATCAGCTGCTTTTGTCATGTCTCCGTATACAGCAATGCCTTCTCCACCTGCCTCTTTAATCAGTTGGATCGTTTCATCTGCTAATGATTTATCACTAAAATAATTGACACAAACTTTAGCACCGGCAGCCGCTAATTTTAATGATACCTGCCTGCCTATATCCCGTGCACCACCTGTAACGATTGCAACTTTTCCTGTCATAAAAAATATTTTAATATGATCGAATAATTAATAAATGGAAGAATCCTGTCTGAACTAAGAATAGCAGTAAGTCAATAAAGGGCAATTATTACTGGTCTGGCAAGCTTCCGTTGTCAATATTAACCGGAAAAAACCGGCAGCCCTTTTTTGACAAGCGAAATAAATTTAAATTTTAGGGTTATTATTTAGATAATTATTAATAAAAAGATGTAATTATTGAATACTTATTATAAATAACAGACCGAGAACGTTACCGGTAACGCTGCCGGCATTCTCGTAACTATTTATCCACTACTTTTAGTCAACAAAGCCCCTTTGCTGATGGATAAGCCTGCCACCATAAAAGACATTGCCAAGAAACTGAATATTTCTATTTCCACGGTATCAAGAGCTATGCGTAATGCAGCAGATGTAAATCCTGAGACAAAAAAAGCAGTGATGGTATTATCGGAGGAACTAAATTATCAACCAAACCGGCTGGCACTAAGCCTCCGCCAAAAACAAACACATACCATCGGTGTCATTGTTCCCAACCTGGATTATGTTTTATCGATGATGGTCAGGGGAATTGATGAAGTGGCCTTAGAAGCCGGCTATACCGTGATGGTTTGCCAGAGTAATGAATCTTTTGGAAGGGAAATAGTCAATACCAGGCGGCTGCTGGACAGTTTAGTAGATGGATTTATTATTTCCGTCTCCAGTGAAACAAAATCATTCGACCATTTTAAAAAAATACAGGAAAGAAATATTCCCATGGTGGTATTTGACCGGGTGACACCGGATCTTATAGCACCCAGTGTACGACTGGATAATGAGAATGGTGGTTTTATTGCTACAGAACATTTAATTGAACAGGGCTATAAACGAATTGCGATTTTGGCAGGACCAAAAAATTTAGGTATCAGTAACAGCCGTATGGATGGCTATTTAAATGCACTGAAAAAATACAAGATCAAAAAAGATGATGCCCTTATCATTCATTGTGATTTTAACCAGGACTATGCATTTTTTGCTACACTGGAATTATTGGCGATGAAAAAAAGGCCCGATGCCATTTTTACGATCAGTGACAGGATGGCCATAGGTGCTATGCTGGCCATTAAAAAAAAGGGGCTGAAAATGCCGGGAGATATTGGATTGGTAGGTTTTAATAATGAACCCGTAGTAAGCCTGGTTTCACCCCAGATATCCAGTGTAGATATGTCGTCGTTTGAATTGGGAAAAGCTGCTGCCAAACTATTTATAGAAACGATGCACCACCAGGGAGACCTGAGTGGCGTAGATCAAATTCTGCAACCTAAATTGTTTATCCGGGAATCTTCCCAAAAAACAGTCCTGAAGAACGGTAAATCTAAATACTAAATTATGCTGCGCCTGCTATTGATAAAATGCTTTTTACTTATTGCCGTAACGGGAATAAGCAATACCATCATTGTAAAAAATTGGGAAGAACTTGCTATTGCCAACATTAAGGCGCTGCCAGGAGATATCATTGTTTTACAAAATGGCGAATGGAATAATGGAACACTGTCATTAAACTGTAACGGCACCAAAGAACAGCCCATCACTTTTAAAGCACAAACACCTGGCAAAGTAGTAATAACCGGGAAATCAAAATTATTACTGGGCGGCAATTATATCATTATTGATGGAATGAATTTTAGCAATGGTTATGCAGGGAAAGACGCTATAATAAAATTCTCCATTGATAAAGATCAAATAGCAACTAATTGCCGGGTAACCAATACCGTTATTAATGATTTTAATAATCCCCGGAGGTTAGAGGAGAACTACTGGGTAGCTTTTTATGGAAAAAACAACCGGGTCGATCATTGCAGCTTCTTCAATAAAAAAAATATAGGTGTTCTGATGGCCGTGATATTGGAAGATGCCAGAAGCCGGGAAAATTTTCATTCGATTGATCATAACTATTTTGGCTTTCGGTTGCCCCTGGCTTCCAATGGTGGTGAAATGATCAGGGTGGGTGTATCCGAACATTGCGAATTCAATTCCAACACGCAAATCGTTGACAATTTTTTTGAACATTGTGATGGAGAAACGGAAATTATCTCCATAAAATCCTGCCGGAATATAATTCGCAATAATCTTTTTAAAGAATGCCAGGGAGCTGTTGTGTTTCGCCATGGCAATTTTAATACGGCACAAAACAATATTTTCATCGGTAATAATAAAAAAGGTACTGGCGGTATCCGCATAATAAATAAAGGACAGTGGGTGGTCAATAATCTTTTCTATAAATGCCGCGGGGAGGACTTTCGCTCACCTTTATCTATCATGAATGGCGTTCCAAATTCTCCTGCAAACCGATATGTAGCGGTCAGCGATGCCGTGGTGGCCAATAATAGTTTTTTTGAATGCAGTTCCATTGGCTTTTGTGAAGGCAGTGATACCGAAAGAAGCCAGGTCCCTGATAATGTGCAGTTCCTGAATAATATTTTTTTAAATTCAAAAGATCATCTTATTTACCGTACTGCTGACGATATGATTGGAATACATTTTACCGGAAACCTGGTAAGTAATAATGTCACTCAAAAACTTATTAACGGTTATAGCAAAACGTTACTGACGTCGCAAAAAGCCGGTACTATTTCCATCCCTGATGGAAGTAAGCGTGGAAAAGTTAGTATAAGCGACTCGATACAAACTGCCAGCCTTACAAGACTGGGTACAACTTTATCTTCTGTACCCGGCTTTACAGATGTAAAGCGAATTTTACAAATTGAAGAAACGGCTTATTCCAATTGTGGAGCAAAATGGAAAATAAATAAAGAGGTAGTACAAAAAAAGAAAACCGTAAATGTTGATTGTGCATCAACTGAAGCGATTATTCAACAATTATCAAAGAACACCGGCAATGAACTTAGTATAAACCTGACCGGGAAAGTATATCATTTTAATTCACCACTTACCATTTCCTCCGATCTGGTGATAACCAGTTTACAAAAAACAAGCATTACATTCTCCACATCTACAGCCAATAATGGCTTTATTTTTCAATTAAAAGCAGGCAATACCCTGTCACTAAGAAATATCCGACTTGATCTTGGTGCCGCCGCTATCTCCACTTTTTTAACAACTGATACATCCGGCAGCAGCAATCATAGCAATTTTTTGATAACCAATTGCCATTTTGAAAACCTGAAGGGCAATTTTCTTACAGCAGCAAAATCTTCCGTCTCAGACAGTATTATCGTCAACAATTGTACGTTCAATAATGGCAACGGCATTTTGTTTAGTTTCAATTCAGAGGATGATAAAAAAGGATACTACAATGTAGAGAAATTAAAAATCACCAACAATACTATAAATAATTACAACGGCCAGGTGCTGACAATGCTGCGTAGTGGCAATGACGAAAGTACCATGGGACCTTTGCTTTTTTTTACTTCTAACAAAATAAATAATTGCAACACCAGCCAGGATGCAGCGCTGATCAACTTAACCGGAACCCAGCATTCCGTTATCGAAAAAAATATTTTTAGTAATTGTAACCCGGGAAAAACAGTGCTGCAGTATGTGGATATAGTCAGGGCTGCGCATTTTTACAGGCAAAACAAAATAACCGGATCCGGAAAAAACAAACTCAACAAATTCGTACTCGACGAAAATAATAGCACGCAATAAAAAAGTGGAACCGGAAAATCATTTCTCACATCTTCAATATTTTATTCAAATTTACATACATACCTCTCCCTGCTTGCATTGAATTTATTTCATCTGCAACAACCAGCCATCTTGATAGATATGGAAAAAATCGTAAAACTACGATAGCAAGTAAGTAATTAGCAACAAAGAAAATTTTTATGTAACTTTCATAAAACTTCGTTGGATGAAAGGCTGGTTAGTACTTCTTAGTTTTTCAGTATTACTATTTTCCTGCCAGAAAGATAGTGACCCTACGCTTCCTGTATTAGCAGAAAAAACTACATTGAATGTAGAATATGGAACCAGTCCCTCACAAAAAATGGATATTTTTTTGCCTACCGGTCGCGGTACTGTCAATACAAAAATAATAGTGATGATTCATGGCGGAGGCTGGGGTCTTGGAGATAAATCCGATTTTACGGAATATGTAGATACCTTGAAACGCCGCCTTCCCGGATATGCAATCTTCAATATTAATTACCGTTTAGCCACCGGCACATCCAATTATTTTCCGACACAGGAAAATGATGTAAAAGCTGCCATCGAATTTATTTATGGAAAAAGAATAGAGTACCAGATTTCCAATAAATTTATTTTACTGGGTGCCAGTGCCGGAAGTCACCTTGCTTTATTACAAGCTTATAAGTATACTTCACCCGTAAAAGTAAAAGCAGTAATTGATTTCTTTGGACCAAAAGACCTGGTTGATATGTATAATAATCCGGCTTCTACCTTAGCACCGCCATCAGCACTGGTGGCAGTTATTGGTGCTACCCCAACAACTAATCTCACTTTATACCAACAATCCAGTCCGATTACGTTTGTTAGTGCACAAAGTCCGCCTACAATAATTTTTCAGGGAGGAGCAGATCCATTGGTCTCACCATCACAATCCATTGCCTTAAAAAACAAACTCCAGTCATTGGGTGTTGTACACCAATATTTTTTATACCCAACAGAAAAACATGGATGGACAGGCGCACCTCTTACCGATTCATTTGATAAGATTGTGCAATTCCTGACTTCAACTGTTAATTAAACTATTTCTGAAAAATTATTAAGAGGCTGTCCCAAAAGTAAACTCAAAAATAAATGCCGGTAAGGCGATAAGACGGTAAGTTTTGAAATTCAACTACTATTTTCTTCCCGACTTCCCTCCTACGCTAATGCTTCGGTGGGTAAATCCGTCTTACCGGCAATATTTAACTTTTAAGACCGCCTCTTTTATTACTTTCACTAAATGAACCCGACAGTACCACTGGCAGAGCGTATCCGCCCTCAATCATTAGATGAATTGCTGGGACAAGAACACCTGGTGGGACATGGAAGTATTTTACGAAGGGCTATTGAATATGGAAAGATCCCATCCCTGTTATTTTGGGGACCACCCGGTACCGGCAAAACAACGATTGCCAACATTATAGCGCATACTTTACAAATTCCTTTTTTCCAGCTCAGTGCTATCAGTGCCGGGGTAAAAGAAGTAAGAGAAGTAATTGAACAGGCAAAAAAAAATCAGGGAAGTACGGGAACTATATTATTTATTGATGAGATTCATCGTTTTAATAAAGGTCAGCAGGATGCATTATTGGGAGCCGTAGAAAAAGGAATCATTACTTTAATTGGTGCCACTACCGAAAATCCTTCCTTCGAAGTCAATAGTGCCTTGTTAAGCCGCTGCCAGGTGTATGTGTTAAAACCTTTAGCGGAAACAGACCTGGTTAAGCTGTTGAAAATTGCTATTGCAAAAGATGAATTCTTAAAAAAGAAAAATATTGCCCTGGATGAAACTGAAGCACTGTTGAATATTTCGGGTGGGGATGGACGTAAGTTGCTGAACTTGCTGGAAATCGTTTGCGATGCGTCTGGCGACGATGTTGTCATTACCGATAAGCTGGTAATGGATATTGCACAAAAAAGAATTGCACTGTATGATAAAAGTGGTGAACAGCACTATGATATCATCTCTGCTTTTATCAAATCAATAAGAGGCAGCGATCCGAATGCGGCCGTCTATTGGTTGGCAAGAATGATTGAAGGTGGTGAAGATGTAAAATTTATCGCCAGAAGATTAGTGATATTGGCCAGTGAAGATATCGGCAATGCCAATCCAACTGCGTTGGTGCTCGCAAACGCATCATTTGATGCAGTCAACAAAATTGGCTACCCGGAAGCAAATATAATCTTATCCCAATGTGTAACTTACCTGGCGGCATCCCCCAAGAGCAATGCTGCCGTAGTGGCCATTGGAGAAGCCTTATCAGCTGTTAAAAAATATGGCGACTTACCTGTTCCTTTACATATACGTAATGCACCAACCAAACTGATGAAGAACCTGGATTACGGAAAAAATTATGAATATTCTCATAGTTATGAAAACAATTTTTCACTGCAGGAATATTTACCAGAAGAAATAGCCGGGAAAAAATTCTATGACCCCGGTAAAAATGCAAGAGAAGAAGAATTGAGAAAGTTTTTGAAGAGTTTGTGGAAAGAGAAGTATGACTATTAATAATTCCAAAATCTGAATCTCAGTGGCTGTTTACTTCCTCCTTCCTTATTTTTCTGTTTCTTATTTCTTATTATACAACAGCGGAAAAAATTGTCCTTCCATTTTATTTCCTTTCGGAACAACCGGCACCCCATCCAGTAATGGCTCATTTGAATCTGAAATAACATCATCGGCAATAACATTAATTACAAAAGCTCTTCTAGGTTTTGAAGATGTATTAGCGCCAGAGCCATGCAGGGTTAATGAATGATGAAAGATTGCTTCACCAGCTTTTACCGGTGCAAACTGTGGATGGGCAAATTGTTCTTGTTGCTCTTCCGTTAAAAAAACGTTGATTCCCTGTAATTCGCCGGCGATAACTGGTTTTGGTAATAATCCCCATCGATGACTACCGGGTATATATTGCAAACATCCATTTTCTTTAGTTGCATCATCCAGTCCACACCAGCAGGTAAGATGTGCAATAGGTGTTGTTCTTGTCCAGTATGAATAATCCTGGTGCCAGGCAACCACTCCACCTTGCTTTGGTGGTTTCCAGAAAATCTGGTCGTGCCAGAAACGTACCGGTACATTTCCCAGCAACTGGCTTGCCGCAACCAGGAAGCGGGGATTCCATAACACATCATGCAAGCCTTCTGTGATCCGCCAGGCACCTAATGCATGAAAAAGAATGGTGGAGGGATCTGTTGATTCATTGGAATGAAATTCATAAAACAAGTGATGACCGGGATGTTGCGGATCGGCAATTTCAGTCAGCTCATTTCTTATACGTTCTACCTGGTAATCATCCAGCATCTTTATCCCGCTTAAATATCCATTGATCCTGAAAAACTCAACCTGCTCTTCGCTTAATTCATATTGCTTCCATTCGTCTAAACTGGTAGGCCAGCAAAATAAATCACTTACCAGCTGATGAATCGTGCTAAGGTCTTTGTAAGGCATTGTAATCAGTTTAACTAAAATTACTGATTTTACTTTCAATGGCATTGATTCACTAAATTTATCGTTCTAAAAATTCTTTAATGAAAAAGCTGCTTTATTACGTTGTTTTTATATTAGTTTCTTCTGACTTACAGGCACAAACAACCATCCACCGGGATCCACAGATAGAAAAAATGGTAAGTGAAGTTTCTAAAGATTCACTATCGTCTTATATCTCCCAGATGGTCGGCTTTGGCACCCGCAATACACTAAGCACACAGTCAGCTCCAAAAAGAGGTATTGGTGCTGCCAGAAGTTGGGTATTGTTCAAATTCAATGAATTTGCCAGGCAATCCGGCGGCAGACTTTCTGCACTCATTGATACTACTACTTTGCAAAAAGACGGCAGAAGAATTGATACAACTTTATTATTAGGAAATGTAGTAGCTACTTTAAAGGGGACTGATACAGCTGATCACCGCATCTTTATTATCAGTGGACACCTGGATAATATGCGGAGCAATGTAATGGATAGAAATGGTGATGCTCCCGGTGCCAATGATGATGCGAGTGGTGTAGCTGCGGTGATGGAATCTGCAAGAATAATGAGCAAATATTCTTTTCCTGCTACTATCCTATTTGTGGCTATGAGTGGTGAAGAACAAGGATTACTCGGTGCCAATTTTATGGCTGAAAAAGCCAAAAAACAAAACTGGAATATCGAGGCGATACTGAATAATGATATCATGGGCAGTAATAATAGCAATGAAACCAATATCATTAACAATACTAAAATAAGAGTGTTCAGTGAAAGCTTTTCCGTTCAGGATACCGGAAGAGCCGCGTTAACTATCCGTAGCCTTGGTCTGGAAAATGATGGCAAAGCAAGACAGTTGGCCCGGTATATAAAAGAAGTAGGCGAAAGGTATATAGACAACCTGGAAATTGTCATGGTCTATCGCAATGATCGTTTTCTTCGTGGGGGTGATCATACTCCTTTTGTACAAAAAGGTTTTGCTGCTGTCCGTATTACAGAAATGAATGAGAATTACTATCACCAGCACCAGGATGTGCGAATAGAAAATGATATTCAATATGGCGATCTCCCGGAATTTATAGATTTTGAATACCTGCGAAAAAATACCGGGATGAATCTCAGCAACCTGGCAAACCTGGCTAAAGCACCGCCAATGCCGCAAGAAGTAAAAGTGGATACAAAGAAACTCACCAACTACACCAATCTGTTGTGGAATGCACCTAAAACAGGCAATGTAAAAGGCTATAATATTTTAATGCGGGAAACAACCAGCGCTTTCTGGCAAAAAAAATTTTTTACTACTGCATTAAAAATGGACCTGCCTTATTCTAAAGACAATTATTTTTTTGCTGTGCAGGCAATAAATGAAAGTGGTAATGAAAGTCTGCCGGTAGTTCCATTACCAGCAGGCAGGTAAGCTCAGGTGTTGATTTCTTTTATTTCTTTCAAAAGAACCAATGATACGCTGAAAAAAAATTGTAATAGCAAAAGCACAGTAAAATATGAATAATCAGGTAAACTGGGTTTTAAAAAAATTTGACGATTTGTCACCACATGAATTGTACGCCATTATGCAATTGCGGAATGAAGTGTTTGCAGTAGAACAGCAATGCGTATACCAGGATGCAGATAATAAAGATCAACCTTCTTTTCATTTTATGGGTTGGTTGGAAAATAAACTGGTTGCCTATACGCGATTATTACCTCCGGGAGTTGCTTATATAGAACCATCTATAGGCCGGGTGGTTAATTCACCATCTGCCAGGAGAAGCGGCATTGGCAGGGAATTAATGAAAAGATCGATAGAAGAAGTATATATATTATATGGCACTCTCCCTATAAAAATAGGCGCACAGCTTTATTTGCAAAATTTTTATTCCTCCTTCGGTTTTCATCAAACAAGTGCAATTTATCTTGAAGACAATATAGAACATATAGAAATGGTGCTGGAGTATTCCATTTAAACTGAATCTCGTATAATTGTGCTTCCCCCTTCGTAGAATTCCCACGTAGATGACCTTTTATTGCCGGAAAAAATAAAAATAAACGGCAAAACATTCTTCTATTGCTTTTTTCTTTTTCTACTTTAGTACCTGAAATCCAATCTTAGAGAAACCAGTAATCCTAATCCAATGACAACGAATCATCCCAGCGTGCGGCTGTCCGTACTTATTTTACTCTTTGCTTTTTCATCCTATCAGGCAAGATCACAATCCATTACTACAGCCAATCGAAAACTCGAATTGGGTATAGGGATGGGGCCTATGTTTTTTGTGGGCGATCTTGGAGGAAATGCAGGGATAGGAAGAACTTTTGTAAAAGATATTAATTTGCCACTAACTAAACTCTCCAAAGGCTTTTACTTCAATTATTTTCCCACAGAATTTGTAGGGTTACGTATTGCAGGAAACCTGGGCTACCTGGAAGGCAGTGATGCAGAAGCGCCGAGTAAAGGAGGTGCCGAAATGGACCGCAGAGAAAGAAACCTGAGCTTCAAAACAAAAATTAAGGAAGCATATGCAGCGATTGAAATTTACCCTACCGTCTTTATGGAAAAGTATGACGGACTGAAAGGGAAATTAAGACCCTATTTTCTAGCCGGGGTTGGTGTATTCAATTTTAATCCGGAAGCACAAGACATAGACGGCACCTGGGTTAAAACGCATCCATTGAGATTAGAAGGCCAGGGATTTGCGGCATATCCTGATAGTAAACCATATAAACTAACACAAAAAAATATATTGGGCGGTTTTGGTATCAAATATTACCTGACCGAAAGTGTATGCATAGGTTTTGAGATCCTTCACCGCAAACTAACTACTGATTATGTAGACGATGTAAGTAATAATTATTATATCGACCCGATTTATTTTGATCATAATTTATCAGCAGAAAATGCCATAATAGCCCGGCGTTTATATTATCGTGGATTTTATTCATTTCCTGCCACAAGGCCTTATGAAGAGTTTGCCGAAAGAGGTGACCCTAAAAATGACGATGCTTATTTTTCCAGCATACTAAAATTAGGCTGGAGAATCGGTGCGTTTGATGCAAGAGGCAAACAACTAAAATGTCCCGTATTTTATTAAATCATATCACAAACCCCAAAATCCCTACCCACTATGAAACTGAAATTTACAAAACAACGTTTTAAAATTTATTTAGTGCTTGGCATGGCTACTGGTTTAATGATTGCACAACCTGTTTTTGCAACCGGTAAATCGTCCAAAAATAATCTGCCTGGTATTACTAATCCAGGAGAAGATAAGCCAGCTAAAAAAAGTAAAGTAAAAACAAAAGCGTTTACCTCTCTTAACAACAGTTCCGTAAAAATTTACCCGGATGTTATTAAAAGAGAGATGCATGTAGTAGCCAAAGAAAATGATGGCAAAGAAATTGATTTCTTTGTCTTTGATGTAGAAGGTACGTTGATACATCATTATAAAATGAAACCAAAGGAACATGATAAAATTTCCGGACTGTCGAGAGGAACGTATATGTTTCATGTTTTTTCAGGAGATGAAGAAACGGCTGCCGGAAATTTTGATATAAGATAATAGCAACTGTTATTTAACGTCGTCCCGAAATGAAAGCGGCGGAGAGCTTAATAGAATCTGATACCCTGGTTGTTATTACATTGCTGAAAAGTAATGCGATACAAAGATTAACCTGATCCGTTCTCTATTGGTACCCTCTATTAGTATACATTTTATTAAACACTCTCTGCCCTGCTTTCGGGTTTATTGGTCAAAAAGTTATCCCGATAGCTATCGGGAGGTTAATTAGTTATACCGATAGCTATCGGGAGGTTTATTAGGTGGCGCGAAAACAGAAAAGTTTTTTTAAATTATTCGGAAACCCACCAATTAACTAATAAACTAATCAACCAATAAACTAATTAACCTCCCCAACACCGAGCTCTTTTAATTGTCATAACTAAGAAACCCGAAAAAGGCAGGGGTATTGGCTAAAATCTAATATCCGGGGTGAAAAACCACTTAATTGAGGACCCTACGATGATTTTTCTGATTACCACCTGCCTTTACCCTCGGGTTTAAATGACTTTTAAAAGCCTATTTATCCCCCCTTATTCTGTTATTACCCCGTTCAAAAATAATTACCCCTTCCGGTTTTGTTTACCGAAAACTGTCTTATATTAGCTTGTAAATAAACAAACAGGAAGACCTGAACCTTCTAAAACCGGGGGCGAATACCGAAAAGCCATACGAGTAGGTACAACCAAATCAACCAAAATTTTATGGACAATTTAGGCTTTCACAAATCAAAACTGTATTCTTTAATCTTAGCCGGAGTAGCATTAATATCGTTAATACTACCATGGTTTACAGTATCCGCCGGTGGCTTTGGTGGGGTTTCTAAAAATGGCTTTAATAGCTGGGGTTTACTTGCTTTAATTGGAGTTGGTCTTGTAGCTGCTGCTTGTTTCATGGGCGACAAATCAAAAGATTTTGATGCTATGGGTAAAAAGTTGGCTCTTGGTGGGTTTGGTGGAATTGCTGGTGGTGCCGTTATTTATCTTATCAGAATCCTTTCCGTTGGAAGTGGATATGGTGGTATGGTAAAAGCTTCACCTGGGTTTGGACTGTTTATAGGTTTAGCAGCAGGCGCAATCGGCTTATTACTTCTTTTAGGGATAATTAAAGTGCCAAAGAGTATTGATGATAAAGTAAAATAAAAAAAAGTATTGATTATAAAAAAGGCCCTTCTTAACCGAAGGGTTTTTTTATTAAAGCAATCTTGGTGAAAAAAAATACTTCCAGAAGTACTCTCACCTTTTTTCAAACTCCATCTTTGCAGAACGCCTGGGCTAAATTAAGTACAGTGTGCTGAATTTCTGCAATTGCCCCTATTTACACTGGCTTGAAGAATAGGCTTGAATTAAATTCTAAATAATAATTTTATTGATAAAAAATAGTAGAAATATTACTACCTTTAATAAGCCCGGCAAAACTTAGTGCTAATGAAATACAGCGAATTTCACAGGACCATAAAAAAGAATGGTTGGCGGCACATTCGAACAAAAAGAAGTCATTACATCTATGAAAAAAATGGACAACCCATTCCCATACCGTTTCATGGGGCTAAAGAAATTGGAGAAGGGTTGAGAAAAAAAATAATAAGGGAGATGGGATTAAAGTAAAGCTACTATAAAACTTAATGGAATGAAACAGATAAAAATTGTAATTGAAAAAAGTAAAGATCACTATAGTTCATACGCTGAAAATGCAGTTGGTATATATGGTGGCGGAGAAACACCCGAAGAAGCCAAGCAGTCCATTATTGAAGCAATAAAACTTTTGAAAAAGTATAATAACCCTGCTAATATTCCGGCAATCCTTAAAGGGAATTATGAACTTATTTATCGTTTTGATACCATCAGCCTGTTGAACTACTATAAAAAGATTTTTACCAATGCAGCATTAGAAAGAATGACAGGCATCAACCAAAAACAAATACAACACTATTCATCCGGCCTGAAAAAACCCAGGGCTGCACAAACAAAAAAAATTGAACTGGCTTTTCATCAATTAGGGACGGAGCTTTTGGCGGTTGAACTTTGAAGGTCACCAGGTGTATTGAGTTTCACCAATTGTATCCCTCAGAACAATCCCCATTCATCTTCAAACTCATCCCGCTCAAAAGTACTAACCCAGTGACGGAACAACATCCTGAATCTATCTATCTCTTCCCTGATCACACGGCCATGTGCTTCTTCTATTGCCTTTTCGGCTATCATGGTAAGCATTGCTGACTTGATATACTGTGCATTCTTACGGATGATGGAAGCATTCTCCATACGTATCATATAAAGCCCCGTCTCTGAACTTTGTATTTTTACTGCCACCTGAAAACCATCCCCAAGCAGCATTCCTTTATGGTCTTCCCAATAGGATGCAGGAAAACCATTTTCTCCTGTATCAGTATTCATTGTTTCTAATACGCCTGTAAGCACCGTCATTACCTGCTTCCATTGTTCATACATTGCTTTACAGGCATCTCTGGTTGGGTTGGGTTTCCATTCTTCGCCTTCTTTATCATCATCCAGAAAATCATCATCCTCCCATTCGGGCAGGCCACTGATATTGTCGAATTCCATATTTTTCTATTTTAAGAATTAGTGAGAAGGTAAACATAAAAGTAGGAAATTGTCAGACGGTGAACCCAAAAAACGGGCAAGCCCTAGAAAAAAAAGGGTAAACTGTATAAAACCTGAACTTGTCAGACGGAGACCGTCAGACAAGTTCAGGTTTTAAAAATTGCGCCGTATAACTTTCTTTATTTTTTATCAGCTCTTCCGGAGTTCCTTCAAATAAAATTCTTCCTCCACCATCGCCACCTTCAGGACCAAGGTCAATAATATGATCGGCCACTTTTATCACATCCATATTATGCTCAATCACTAAAACAGTATTTCCCCGGTCAACCAGCTTATTCAATACATCCAGCAAATGCTGAATATCTTCAAAATGCAAACCGGTAGTTGGCTCATCAAGTATATAAAATGTTTTACCGGTATCTCTTTTGGAAAGTTCTGTAGATAGTTTTACCCGCTGCGCCTCTCCCCCACTCAGCGTAACGGCAGATTGACCCAACGTGATATAACCCAAACCCACTTCTTCCAGCACTTTTATTTTTCTGTATATAAAAGGAACATTTTGAAAAAACTCTACCGCTTCTTCTACCGTCATCTCCAGCACATCGGCAATTGATTTTCCTTTATAACGAATCTCCAGCGTTTCCCGGTTGTACCGTTTCCCATTACACTTTTCACAATGTACATACACATCCGGAAGAAAATTCATTTCAATCACCCGCATTCCACCGCCTTCACATACTTCACAGCGGCCGCTTTTTACATTGAAAGAAAAACGACCCGCTGTATATCCGCGGATCTTTGCTTCAGGAATGGAAGCAAACAACGTTCTTATTTCTGTAAAAAAGCCACAGTACGTTGCAGGATTACTTCTTGGTGTACGCCCAATCGGTGATTGGTCAATTTCAATTACTTTATCTATATGCTCCAGTCCTATTACTGATTTATATTCCAACGGTGTCATTTTGGAACCATAGGCATGTTTGGAAAGAATAGGATACAATGTTTCATTTATGAATGTTGATTTACCACTGCCACTAACTCCTGTAACACAAATGAATTTTCCCAATGGGAATTTTGCTTCCACATTTTGCAGGTTATTTCCTTTTGCTCCTCTGAGTTCAAGAAATTTATCAGTGCCTCTTCTTCTTTCTGCCGGTATGGCAATTTTATGGTGACCATTAAGATATCCTGACGTCAATGTATCCAATTTCAATAATTCAGTGGGTTCTCCCTGTGCTACAATTCTGCCACCATGATAGCCAGCCTTTGGACCAATATCAATTAAATAATCCGCTGCAAGCATTATGTCTTTGTCATGCTCGACAACTATTATACTGTTGCCAATATCCCGGAGATTTTTTAATGCACCAATCAGCCGTTGATTATCCCGCTGATGCAAACCAATGGATGGCTCATCTAAAATATACGTGATGCCCTGTAGTTGTGAGCCAATTTGTGTGGCCAATCTTATTCGCTGAGATTCGCCTCCACTCAATGACCTGGAAGGCCGGTATAAAGTAAGGTACGTAAGTCCAACATCTAAAAGGAATTGCAATCGCTCTCTTATTTCTTTCAATACATCTTTTGCAATGGTCTTTTGTTTGTTATCCAGCATCAGTTCAATACCATCAAACCAGGCAGCTAAATTATCAAGATTCATACTGCTGAGTTCAGCAATATTTCTTCCATTTACTTTAAACCAAAGGCTTTCCTTTCTCAATCTTGCCCCTTTGCAGGATGCGCAACTCTTCAAGGTCATGAATTGCTGCACCCATTCCCGCAATGCTTCTGTACTATTGGAAGAAGAAAACCATCTCTTCAGCATAGGAATGATACCTTCATAGCTACCGGTGTATTCATGAGGAACTGATTCATCATCCGTATTAACTTCCAATGAAGGGCTTATGTTTTTATCACCATACAGCAGCAGATCTAGCTGTTCCCTGGAAAGATCTTTTACCGGTTTATCTAATTTAATTTTATACTTCGTTGCAAATACGGCCACCTGCTGAAACACACTGGCATTTCTTTCTTCACCTAATGGAGCAATGCCTCCTTCCTTTACACTTTTGGATGTATCAGCCAATACTTCGTCCATATCAATTGTATAAACATTTCCCAATCCTTTACATACGGGACAGGCACCATAGGGAGAATTAAACGAAAAGGCATTGGGCGAAGGCTCTTCATAACTGATACCGGTTTCTTCGCACATTAATAATTTGGAATACATGGCCCCCCTGCCCCCCGCAGGGGGGTTCTCGGCCTCCGTAAAAGCTAAAGCCATTTTTTTCTTTGAAGTTTCTAAAACCCCTCCTGCGGAGGGGCTTGGGGAGGCTCCCCTTTCGGGGGGTTGGGGGGCCACAAACATCAGATCCTTCCCTATTTTCAATGTTTGTTGTACACTCTGGCTTAATCTTGGTTTTAATTCTTCCGTTACCTGCAATCTATCCACCACCAGTTCAATATCATGAATCACATACCTGTCCACCTGCATCTTGGGTGTAAGGTCTTTTATTTCCCCATCAATTCTCACTTTTAAATATCCCTTCTTTCTTACTTCTTCAAATAATTCGCGGTAATGACCTTTGCGGCCACGAACCAATGGCGCTAATAGAGCTATCTTTTTACCGGCATATTTTTTAAAAATATTCCCTACAATTTCTTCTTCACTCCATTTCACCATTCTTTTACCGGTGTTATAGGAATAAGCTTCACCGATTCTTGCAAACAACAAACGGAGAAAATCATAAATTTCTGTAACAGTACCCACCGTTGAGCGGGGATTTTTATTAGTCGTTTTTTGTTCTATTGAAATTACCGGTGAAAGACCAGTGATCTTATCTACATCGGGTCTTTCCATATCACCAATAAACTGCCGGGCATAAGCACCAAAAGTTTCCATATATCTTCGTTGACCCTCCGCATAAATGGTATCAAATGCCAAGGAAGATTTTCCACTACCACTTATTCCGGTAATTACTACGAGTTGATTTTTGGGAATAGCAATATCTATATTTTTAAGGTTATGTACTCTTGCGCCAAAAACCTCAATAAAATCGTGATTGACCTTTTCCTCTGTACTTTTTCCGTTTTTCTTCTTTGTTGCCATAGTCATAAAGGAAGGCGAAGATACTGATTCGCTCATCTTTTTACTGCGATGGTTTCCAGTTGGGTGCATTTAAAATCCGATAGCTATCGGATGTCGCTATATTTTTTCACCGCTGAGAACGAGAGACCGCTAAGTTTACGCGGAGGGTCTCTGCGAGACCTCTTTTTCTTCTGTTCTCAACGCTAAAAATATATTTCAGGGTGGTCTTTCATTAGTGACATCCGATAGCTATCGGATTATGAATTCACCAATTCCACTTTCATATCTACTCATATTCAAAGCCGGAAAATAGAGAGGACTGACGGAAATCAGGCAACAGAGCAGTTATTGTCATACCAATTTCCTATCGGTTTAAGTTTATTTAACCTTGTGAATTCGCAACAACTTTCGCCGGCAGCAACTATCAACCAACTTCATACTATTTGCCTTCAATTTGGTGAACCATTCCGCTCTGCTAAAATAAAACTGCTGAAATGGACCCCGGAATTTGATAAATGGAAAGCAGCAGATATACTGATTTACCATGATACTTTGCTCACAATACTTTGCTGGCCGGAAAACAAAGAAATAGCCGTGCTGGCAAAAAAAGCAATTACCCGTTTAGCTGATGCTATAAAAAAAATAGTCCCAATTAATAAATCGCTGGAAGTAAAACTGAGCGGATCGGGACTGGCTGGTACAGAGATCACCGGCCGATTTAGTTATGCAATTACCCGCTGGCTGGTTGAAAAGTTTGGCAATTTGGTAAAACTACATAGCAGCGAAGCAACACCCGAAACAGTAAGGCTATTTTTTCGTTTATTGATGCCTGCTGTAGAATATGAAAATATTTCCTCCGGAGAACTTTCTTTTTTACAACGAATCAATAAATTGAAAGCAACAAACAGTAGTGCAATTGAATGGATAACAAATCTCTTCGAAAGCTCTTCTTTATCGAATCCGGAAAAAGAATTTATATTCAATCAACTGAATGTTTTTATTACCTGGAAAACCGACGTTATCAATTTCAACAGAAGTTTTACAGGAATATCAACAGAAAATATATTTTATCATCATAAGCTAAACCGGGCTCCGGATTTTAAAAAAATAGTAAAAATAAATTTGCCTTTACCTGCCCGTTTATCTGCTGAACAAAAACTGCAGCTGGTTGATATAGCAAAAGCTACACTTGTATTAATTTACAGGGAAACTGATCCATTTTCTTTTGCATCAGCTGAAGCAATGGAGTTGTTTAAGCTGGAAAAAGGCTATAGCATTGGATTATACAGTATGCATAAAGAACAACAGCTTTCTATTGAATCATATATCGGTTACCTTGTTTTCAAAAATGGCATTCCTGTTGCTTATGGAGGCGGATGGATCTTTGGGGAACGTTGCCAGATTGGAATCAATATCCTTGCACCATTCCGTGGTGGTGAATCGGCTTTTATCTTTTCACAATTGCTAAGGGTATACTACCAGTATTTTGGTGTAAAGCGATTTGTAGTAAAGCCCTACCAGTTTGGTAAAAATAATAAAGAGGCCCTGCAATCCGGTGCTTTCTGGTTTTACTATAAACATGGTTTTCGTCCGGACAATGACCAGTTACAAAAAATGGCTATGGAAGAATTGAAAAAAAGAAAAGTAGATCCGAGATATCGTACTTCCATAATCAGGTTGAAAGAATTTACTGCTTCAAATATGGTACTACAACTTTCGTCAAATGCAGTACCTGTATTTGATGCAGCTTCCGTAAGCATGGCTATTACATCCTTTATCAATAAATATTTTGAAGGTAACAGAACACTGGCTCTCATTGCCTGTGAAAGAAAAACAAAAAAAGAGTTAAGCATAAAGACCATACGTGGTTGGAGTAATAATGAAAAGAAAGCACTGCAACAATGGAGTTTGCTGATACAAGCAACTCTTTCGCCAATTAATTGGAGCAAGATTGAAAAACAAAAGTTGGTACAACTTATAAAAGTTAAAGGGAATGCAGACGAAAGAGAATTTATTAACTGTGCACAAAAGCATCATCGATTCTGGAAGGATCTCTCGGCAAAATTTAGTTAGTTTGCTTTTATAACGACTTTCATAGCTCATGTTGTAATACTATATTTGATAAATGTTTAACCTGTTTAAAAAGAAAGAGCCTGCTGTAAAAATTATCGATAAAGTTACAATAACGGAAACAGCTAAACTGAAAGCGCTGTTGGCGCACTGGAAAAGCGATTCAAATATTATCATTGTTTTCTGGTTTGAGGAAAGTCTCCGTCAGGCTGAAGCATACTTTTCCGGTCAAACAAAAGAACGAATTACACTGCTTACATCCAGAGAGGCAGGGGGGCAACAAAATTCAGGTAAAACAATTGTCTTTGCTGAACATTACCCGGTAAGAAGTAAAGAAGAAACGTTATACCATAAGCTACAGCTGACAAAGGTTCAGGTTTATTCATCCCTTGATGAGCCATTTTTTATACGATTTGGTGGCAATAAAATAGTTCAGTTAATGCAGCGATTGGGAGTGCGTGAAGATGAGATAATACAACATACAATGATCAACAAAGCCATACTTGCTGCACAAAATAAAATGGAGAAAAAAATAGTTTTTGAGCAACCTGCGCATTCACAAAAGAATTGGTTAGAAAAAAATTTTCCTGTCTGAAACCCTTTATTGGCAGCACTTTCAGCATTTAACCAAACAGTTGTTTGTATACATTTTATTGTTTTGATTTGGAAATATAAAGCTACCACCCATACCTTTACACTAGTTCTTACACATACTTATCAAGAAAGGCAGAGGGTAATGGCCCTATGAAGCCTTGACAACCAGTCCAGCAATTAGCAGGAAAATGGTGCCAATTCCATCCGCCGCGGCGGACAGATAAGTCAGATTAATTGCTCCGAAATATTTTATTCAATATATTCAAGCTCATCTGATTTACCGGGTGAGCTTTTTTTTTAACTATAGTCCTGTTCTAAAAGTTCTGAAAAAACTACATCTTCTCCTGTTCCCTTTCACTGGTAAGTAATGAAAAATGGTGTTTCATAATACAAACACTTATTATAAATCAATTCATTAACATTTAATTAAAGATGAAAAAGAAATTAAATTTTGGAACAATCAATAAAGTCTATTACTTTTATAGAGTAATTATGCAGAATAACAACTTCTATACAAAAACTTTCTTCCCGGCAACCTGTTGTTGTTGCTGTTTTTGTTGTTATATGCCGTAAGGCTATATATATCTGCACCATACAGTCTGCCCAATTTCTTTTATTTTTTTCCTTATTCAATCAACATTTTTTAAATATTAAAACCATTTTTTTATGAGTAACAATCTTCATTTTGAAACATTACAATTGCATGCAGGTCAGCAAATTGATCCTACCACCAAATCAAGAGCTGTTCCTATTTATCAAACTACTTCGTACGGATTTAATAATGCGGCGCATGCTGCTAATTTATTTGGCCTGAAAGAATTCGGGAATATTTACACACGGATAATGAATCCCACTACCGACGTTTTTGAGCAACGAATTGCTGCCCTGGAAGGTGGTGTTGCCGCTTTGGCTACCGGTTCAGGTCAAGCCGCACAGTTCCTGGCATTAAATAATATTCTACAGTCCGGCGATAATTTTATTACTACTACTTATCTCTATGGGGGCACCTACAATCAGTTTAAAGTTGCCTTCAAACGCCTCGGCATTGAAGTTCGTTTTGCCGATGGCGATGATGCAGAAAGTTTTGTAAAACATATTGATAAAAACACCAAAGCATTATACTTAGAAACAATTGGTAATCCCCGTTTGAACATTCCCGATTTTGAAAAATTTGCATCACTGGCTAAAGAATATGATTTACCCTTAATTGTTGATAATACTTTCGGAGCTGGTGGTTATTTATTCAAGCCATTAGAACATGGAGCAAATGTTGTAGTAGAATCTGCTACTAAATGGATTGGCGGTCACGGCACTTCAATTGGTGGTGTGATTGTAGACGGTGGCAATTATAATTGGGGTAACGGAAAATTCCCCGCATTCACCGAACCAAGTGAAGGGTATCATGGGCTAAAGTTCTGGGACGTATTTGGTGAAGGCAATCCCCTGGGTTTACCCAATATCGCTTTTGCTATCCGGGCAAGAGTAGAAGGCCTCAGAGATTTTGGTGCTTCGCAAAGTCCTTTCAATTCATTTTTATTGTTGCAGGGAATAGAAACATTAAGCCTCCGCGTACAACGACATGTTGAAAATGCATTGGCACTGGCTCATTGGCTGGAACAACATCCTTCCGTAGAATTTGTACAATATCCTGGATTAAAAAGCAGTCCTTATCATGATTTAGCCAAAAAATATCTTCTCAATGGATTTGGTGGTGTGCTCAACTTTGGCGTAAAAGGCAGCAAAGAAAATGCCAGCAAGTTTATTGATTCATTGAAACTAGTAAGTCACCTGGCTAATGTGGGTGATGCAAAATCATTAGCTATCCATCCTGCTTCTACTACGCATGAACAATTAAGTGCAGAAGAACAAGTGACTTCAGGCGTGCAGCCAAACCAGGTACGTATCAGTGTGGGTATTGAACATATTGATGATATCAAGGCAGACTTTGAACAGGCTTTTGAAAAAGTGTTTTCAAAAGAATTAGTGGGGTAAAGATATATGACAGAAATATTTTTTTATAAAAACACCTTTGAACTGGAATCAGGAAAAACGTTGCCGCAGTTTCAACTGGCTTATACCACTTATGGTGAGCTAAATGAAACAAAAGATAACGTTATCTGGATTTTTCATGCCCTCACTGCCAACAGTGATGCAGCTGAATGGTGGCCCGGGCTGGTGGGTGAAGGAAAATTATTTGATCCGGCTTCATCATTTATTATTTGTGTCAACATGCCGGGAAGTTGTTATGGAAGTATCGGTCCGCTGGATACAGATTTATTATCCGGCGAGCCTTACTATCATAATTTCGCCTTCTTCACTTTAAAGGATATGATTCGTTCTTATCAATTGCTAAGAACTTATCTGGGTATTACAAAAATAAAAATTGGTATTGGAGGTTCTATGGGTGGTCAGCAATTACTCGAATGGGCTGTTGAAGAACCCTATCTGTTTGAAACAATTATTCCTTTAGCCACTAATGCGTTTCATTCTCCCTGGGGTATTGGTTTTAATTCATCACAGCGACTGGCAATAGAAGCCGACAATACCTGGAAACAATCGAATCCGCAAGCCGGGTTAAACGGCATGAAGGCTGCCAGAAGTGTTGCGCTTCTCTCCTATCGCAACTATCAAACCTACCAGTTAAGTCAAACGGAAACTACCAATGAAAAAATTACTGATTTTAAAAGTGAATCATACCAACGTTACCAGGGTGAAAAACTGGCGAAACGGTTCAATGCTTTCAGTTATTATTTTCTGACCAAAAGTATGGATGCACATAATATCGGAAGAAACAGGGAAGGAAGTATTGCCGCATTGCAGCAAATAAAAGCAAAAACATTGGTGATCAGTATCAGCAGCGATTTATTATTTCCTCCTTCCGAACAACAATTTCTGGCTGAAAATATTTCTGGCGCAACTTATCAATCCATTGAATCCGTTTATGGACATGATGGTTTTCTCCTGGAGTTTGATCAGATTACAACGGCAATCAGGGATTTTACTGAATCATTTAAAAAAATTTCAATAGAATAAACAAACATATGGGAACGCATAAACAATTAACGATCGGGCTTTTTGGTTTTGGAGTGGTCGGCGAAGGCTTGTATAAAGTATTACAACAAACACCATCATTGAAAGCCTCCATCAAAAAAGTATGTATCAGAAATTTAGAAAAAAAAAGAAATGCACCAGCTTCATTGTTTACGACAGATAAAAATGAATTATTAAACGACCAGGATATTAATGTTATAGTAGAAGTAATTGATGATGCAGCAGCAGCATTTAAAATTGTTTCGTCTGCATTGAGAAATGGAAAAGATGTAGTAAGTGCCAGTAAAAAAATGATAGCCGAAAATTTACCTGCCTTACTGGAACTGCAACAGCAAACCGGCAAATCATTCTTATATGAAGCTGCTGCCTGTGCTTCCATACCGGTTATCCGTAACCTGGAAGAGTATTATGATAATGATCTGCTGCATTCCATTAAAGCTATTGTAAATGGTTCAACAAATTTCATACTGACTAAAATGTTTGATGAAGGACTTGCTTTTAATGAGGCATTGTTGCTGGCACAGCAGGCAGGTTTTGCTGAAAGTAATCCAACATTAGATGTGGAAGGATTTGATGCGGTCAACAAATGGACATTACTGTTAACACATGCATACGGCATTATTGAAAGGCCCGATGCTATTCTTTTTAATGGCATACAAAATATACATATGCTTGATGCCCAGGTTGCCAAAGCAAAAAACCAGGAAATCAAACTCGTTGCACAGGCACAAAAACTTAAAAACGGGAAAGTGGCTGCTTTTGTATTACCGCAATTTGTAAACCACGATGACCACCTCGCCTTTGTAAAGAATGAATATAACGGTGTGGTAATAGAAAGTGGTTTTGCCGATAAGCAATTTTTTTATGGCAAAGGTGCAGGTAGTTTACCTACCGCTTCAGCCGTACTAAGTGATATTGCTGCATTACGCTATGATTATAAATATGAATATAAAAAACTCTACCAGCATCAACCACATCAGCTGAGCAATGATATTTTTCTCCGCGTGTTTGTAAGTTTTGATGACTTGTCATTGATTCCCCGTGAACGGTTTGAATGGATAGAAGAATGGCATGCACAGGAAGATAGAAAATATTTAGCCGGGGTAATCTCCTTTTCGGAATTAAAAGAAAATAACTGGTGGAAAGAAAATGGAACATCACTGGTACTTTTAACCAATCCAATCATAGAAGAAGTTGAAACCAGGAAATTGAAAAAAAGAAGTTTGGAGCTGGCGGGAGTTGTTTAACGGAAAACTGATAGTGGATGATAGTGGATGACAGTGGATAGATGATAGTGGATAGATGATAGTGGATGACAGTGGATAGATGATAGTGGATAGATGATAGTGCTTTAGAGGAAAAGATTTACATACACCCCAACTATTCTTTAAATCAGAGGAATAGCCTATATTACTTTTAGCACTTTAAGAAACTATCATCTTTCATCTTTCCACTATCATCTAATTTAAAAACTATCATCTGCTTTAAAAACTATCATCTTTCATCTTTCCGTTATCATCTTCTCCCTCTTTCTTACCTTTAACGGAACATTCTACAATCATGCCGGAGCTTTCAGTTGTCATAACAGTAATGGATGAGCAGGAAAATATCAAACCACTGCTGGAAGCAGTACGTTCAGCGCTAAGTAGTATTGATTACGAAGTGGTATTGGTGGATGATGGTTCAACAGACAAAACCAAACAACAGATACTCGAACATACTGATAACAGAACAATCCTTGTTGAATTAAGAAAAAACTATGGACAAAGTACAGCCATGACGGCTGGCATTGATTATTCTACCGGTAAATATGTGGCGCTGCTTGATGGCGACTTGCAAAATGACCCTTCCGATATTCCTTCTATGCTTCAATTATTAAAAGAGGAAGATTGGGATGTGGTAGCTGGTAACCGTAAAAACAGGAAAGATGGTTTTCTCCTTAGAAAAATACCCAGCAAAATTGCCAATTCATTGATCAGAAGGATGACTGGTGTTTATATCCGCGATTATGGTTGTACATTAAAAATATTCAAAAGAGAAATTGCGGAAGAATTGGGATTATATGGAGAATTACATCGCTTTATTCCGGTGCTGGCAAAAATGCAGGGAGCAAAAATAACTCAGGTAGATGTAAACCATAAACCCCGGATTCATGGAAAAAGTAAATATGGTATCAACCGGACCTTTAAAGTAATGAGTGATCTTATACTAATGGTTTTTATGCGGAAGTATATGCAAAAACCAATGCATCTGTTTGGCCCCATTGGTTTTATCAGTTTTGGTATTGGCGCAGCAATAAATATATACCTGCTCATTTTAAAAATAACGGGGCATGATATATGGGGAAAACCATTATTAATATTGGGATTGATCCTATTGCTCGGTGGAATACAGTTTATCACTATCGGCATCATTGCAGATATAAATACGAGGACTTACTTTGAATCGCAGAATAAGAAGACATATACCGTAAGAAAAGTGTACCAGGCAAATAAAGAAGTAGTTCAATCGGAAGAAATATCGAAGTAATTATTGCAACAGCAATTCTTTATTTTCCAAAAACCATTCATAAAAATTTTTGACTCCCGTTTTAAAGTCCGTTTGTGGATCGTAGCCGAGCAATTCTTTTGCTTTTGAAATATCTGCAAAAGTTTTCAAAACATCACCGGGTTGATCGGGATATTGTTCAACAAGTGCCTTTCTCCCGGTAATTTCCTCCAATATTTTAATAAGTTCCTTTAATGAAACAGTATAATTATTACCAAGGTTTATTATTTCAAAGTTTGATTGATCATAGTGCATCGCGGATATAATACCATTGACTATATCATCTACATACGTATAATCGCGGCTGGTACTGCCATCACCATACATGGTAATGGGCTCACTTTTCAGCATGGCTTTAATAAACTTGTGAATGGCAAGATCTGGTCTTTGTGAAGGGCCATATACGGTAAATAAACGCAATGCAATAAATCGGATACCAAAAAGTTTACTATAAACATGGCCAAGCATTTCTCCAGACAATTTTGTCATAGCGTATGGGCTAACCGGTAATAGTTGTTCATTTTCTTTCCAGGGATAATGATCGTTAATACCATAAACACTACTGCTGGATGCAAAAACAAATTGTTTAATCATCTTCTCTTTGGCAAAATCAAGCATTTGCTGCAAACCAATAATATTTGTCTGCAAATAGGCCAAAGGATTATCAATACTTGGTCTTACACCAGCTTTTGCCGCCATATTTATTATTACATCCACTTCCCCGGGTATTAACTCGCATAATTCAGGGGTTGTGGTAGCAGCAATATCAATATATAAGAAATGAAATCCGGGATTAGTTTTTAGATCCCTGATATTTAATTGCAATAAATCGGCTGAGTAAAAAGGATCAAAGCAATCGATGCAGGTGATGCTGACTGCAGGATCTCTTTTAAATAATGTGCGGATAAGATTACTTCCAATAAAACCAGCGCCGCCTGTAACTACAATATGCATGAGGGAAATAAATGGATCACAAAATAAAAATAGACACTTCAAAAGTCAACTCGACTATCGTACTGTCGTGTTTACTATCAATGTCTGAAAGTACTAAAAGTAAAGTTATAGCATATTTCAGATTAAATTATCTCTTAGTTCCGTCAAAAATATTTACTCTATCTTAGGTGAATAATCAGCCGGTAGCATATGTTTATAAAATCAAAGGCCTTTGTAATGATTTCCATTGCGCTTTTTATTTTTTTCGGGATAACAATTTCAGAAAGATGTACACCTCAAGACAAAAAAAAAGCATTACTGCAAACAGGCAACAATGAATTTACCGGCGACCAGACCTGCAAGAGTTGCCACGCTGATCAGGATCATGAATGGAAACAATCTCACCACTTTATGGCCATGCAGCCGGCAAACGATTCAACCGTATCGGGCAATTTCAATAACGCTACTTTTACAGGCGATGGAGTAACCAGTAATTTTTTTAAAAAAGATGGCAAATTTATTATTAATACACAGGGTGAAGACGGAAAGAACTATGATTATGAAGTAAAGTTTATTTTCGGCTTTACTCCTTTACAGCAATACCTTGTTGAATTCCCGGGAGGTAAAATGCAAGTGCCAAGGGTTAGCTGGGATGTAAAACAGAAAAAATGGTTCCATCAGTACCCGGGGCAAAAAATACCATCTCATGATTGGTTGCACTGGACAGGTAACGCACAAAACTGGAATACCATGTGTGCTTCTTGTCATTCTACCAACCTCCAAAAAAATTATACTATTGAAACTGATACTTATAATACTTCTTACAGTAGTATTAATGTAAGTTGCGAAAGTTGTCATGGTGCAGGCAAATTGCATATTGAATATGTAAATGGTACTGCGTATAAAACAGGGACTAAAATTACTGGTTCATATTTGAAACTCGGAAAAAACACAGGGCAGTTAGCACAAATAAATACCTGCGCCCCTTGTCATTCACGCAAAGGCGATATCAGTGCTTCTTTAATTGAAAGCGAAGAAATGCTGGATAATTATATTCCCGAGATAGCGGAAAAAGAATTTTTTCATCCCGACGGGCAGCAGAAAGATGAAGATTATATCTACACATCGTTTTTACAAAGCAAAATGTTCAGGCGTGGTGTAAAGTGCAGCAGCTGTCATAATCCTCATACAGGCAACCTCGTTCTTCCGGTGAACCAGACCTGTTTGCAATGTCATGCAAAAACATATGATGATCCTTCACATACTTTCCACCCGATTACAAGTGAAGGAGCTACCTGTAAAAATTGTCACATGCCGGGCAAACTTTATATGGGGAATGATCTCCGCTATGACCATAGCCTTCGTGTACCAAGGCCAGATCTTTCTGTAAAATACGGAACTCCTAATGCCTGCAATAATTGTCATAAAGATAAGCCAGAAAAATGGGCAGCTGATGCAATAACAAAATGGTATGGCCCTATAAGGAAATATCATTTTTCGGAAGACCTCATTCCCGGCAGTATGCTGGATGAAAATAGTGAAGCACACTTGCTAAAACTTTTTGGTGACACCAGTGTACCCGATATTATTAAAGCAACGGCGCTGACTTACCTGGGAAGTATTCCTACCCAAAACAGTTTAAAAACATTGATAATGGGTCTGGCAAGTAATGATGCACAAATAAGGTACAGGGCG
Source organism: Chitinophagaceae bacterium (assembly GCA_031372465.1). Classification (GTDB taxonomy): domain Bacteria; phylum Bacteroidota; class Bacteroidia; order Chitinophagales; family Chitinophagaceae; genus JJ008. The sequence goes on from JANMLJ010000099.1 coordinate 28,814, forward strand.
GTTAGAAGTTTAGCTGATTTTCAACCCGAGAGCTGGCTGAATGCAGTTGCACCTTTGCTATCAGATAAAGTGAGGGCAGTAAGAATCTCCGCAGCCGATCTTTTTATTACAATTCCGGAAAAACAAATACCCGATGATTATCACAAAGCTTTTTCATCAGCCCGGAGCGAACTACAAAACTACTTAGCTTACCAGGCTGATTTTTCCATGGGCAACGTAATGATTGCCGACCATTACCTCAAAATCAAGGATTATTACAATGCTGAAAAATTTTATTTACGTGGCCTGAAAAAAGATAGCCTGATGAATTATGCACGGCTCAATTTATCTACTACCTATAATTTACAGGGTAAAAACGATAAGGCATTAGAAGCATTATTAATTGCTGCAAAAATTGACCCGAAAAATGACCGCATCTTTTATAACCAGGCATTACTCTATAATGAAATAAACGACAAAGCTGCTGCAGAAAAATCTTTTAACAAAGCGGTGGAATTAAAAACCAGGAACCCAAGAGTATATTATAATTACGGCTTGTTATTGAATGAACGTAAAAAATTCACAGAAGCAGAAATAATATTACAGAAGGGTCTTCTGATAAATCCTGCTGATCCGGAAATGCTTTATATTCTTACATTGGTATATATTCAAATCAATGATATTTTAAAAGCCAGACAAACGGGTATACAATTAAAACAATTGGCCCCCGGCAATCCGGATTATCAGCAGTTATTTAAAAACCTTGGGATATAAATGCTGGTATTGAGTATAACCTGTCATAAATCATACGCCGGTAATTATGAAATTGCAACTTTACCATTTCATCTGATGCAATTCCGATAAAATACTTATTGTCTTTACAACTCTTTAATAGTTAGATGTAGTATTCCATAAAAAATGACCCTGAGATGAGTCATTCAGTATTAATATATTGGGGGAAGACAGGATTAGCTACTCTGATTCATTGGAGGGGCAGTTATACTTTATTCAGGTCAAAGTTTCTGTTATACCAAACGGTAAATATAATTTTTATTCCTGGCTTTTTTATTTTCTCCAATCTATCCAATCATTGGCAAGGATGAATAATCCCTTTGCAGCTGCTTTTCTGGCAATTGATCTGTTAAATAATGATGATGGCATCAATCCTGGCCCCTCTATTATCCTTCCAGCAATATCTGGGCATAATCCCTGCACCGCTTTGTTTCTTTTACTGCATCAGAACCTTTAGGAATATCGTATTCCAATTCGATAGTAGCGGGTATTTTATATTTCTTTTTTTTCAGCAGGATTAGAATCTCCTTTATAGGTGTGTCTCCTTCACCCCATGGCTTATTCGCACCGCCGTTTGCTTTGCTCTTACGGTCTTTCAGGTGCATGCTGGAGATTAACTTATGTTTGGATTCTATGAAAGACAGCAAGCTTTCCCTGGTATTTCCTGCAGCGATATAATGACCACAATCAAGGTTTATCGTATTGTAAGGTGATTGCGCCAAAGCCGTATCCCAGGCAATTTCAGATGCCTGCAGGTGAGCATGGTAACCGATATACGTTTTGTTTTTTGCAGCAAGATCTCCCAATCTTTTTGTTTGTGCTGAATCTGCAGGTAGTTCAACGCTAACCGAAGTAGCCCCTAAAGCTTTTGCTGCTTTTAATGCATATTCAACTTCGCCATCAGTATTTTCCGGAGCTAATGCGTTTGGCTTGTAAGCAAAGATAAATATACCAGCTGCATTAAATTTTTGGCGAATCTCTGCAAACTTATCCATTGAAATAGATTCTCTCCAGGCAGCCACCTGTTGCTGATATATTTTGAGTTGCGCCTTGGCATCTGCACTCAACTCCTGCTTAGGCTGCCCTGCTATTCGAGGCGGTGTTTTAACCGGATTAACAGGTTTACCCAGGTAGTCTTCCACTTCGTCACCTTTTAATTCAACTGCGTTGATATTGCTGTCTATACAATACTGCAATAATTTATCAGGATGCCCCGGCATACTTCTGAACGAATAAGTGGTTACCCCGATCTGTACACCTTTGATGAGAGAGTTGGGTTTTGATTGGAAAAGATTACCCGCCAGAGTAGATTTTCCGGCAACCAATACACCCAAAGATGCCAAAGAGCTTTGATAGAGGAATACACGACGTGAGGAGTTTGATGACATGGTAAGTTTTTTTAATTAGAAAAGATACAGATAAAAATAATCTTTTTAAGGAACAATAATGTCAATATAATATATTAAACAGCCAAATACATTTCACACAAAGAATTCAAAGAAAAGGCTGCGAAAGAATACATAAGACTAATTATTATTTGCCTCTGTTGGTATTCCAAAAAAAATAACACGCCATTGTTGAGTGTTGTGTGATGGCCTAGCAGCCGGGCAAAACACCAACAAAGAAAACTTTAGGAAACTCATATAAAATTTCTAAAAATCATTAGCATAAAGGAATAAGCCACTTGCAGGAGTAACTTAGAACACTAAAATCGAGTCATTTCGAACCGACTTGTTTAATGCTTTCATTAAATTAATTACACGCATGTCTGGGATTTAATCAGATGATAAAAATGACAAAAGCAACACCAATACTGCCAATTCTTGTTTCGTCGGGAAGACAACCCCCAACTAATAATAATGACGTTTGAATCAATTAATTACAAAGCCGGTTTACTATTCATTCACCACGAAATTCACCAGCTATAATAGTCGGAGAACTTGGCATAAAAATAAGAAGAAAAATATAGTGTAACAAAATAAAATCCACTGTTTAACTATGACTTTTCACAAACTCATCATAAGCAATTTGACTATTTTCTTTCAGATCACTCTCAATGTATCTCTCTTATGATGACTATTCAATAAGGTTCGGTTCGTTGTTCCGCATTTGCGATTTTCACCACTATCTGTGCGTTGCTTTATATAAGGAGCCCGGCTATTAGCCGGGCTCTCTGCGTTTTAATCTTAGCGTGCTTTTTTCTTTGGATCTGCTTTCTTTTGTGCTGAACTTTTCTTTTTTGTTGGCTTATTCTTCCTGGGTTCGGCGTTCTTTTTCGGCATACAATTAAATTTAAGGTTAGTGAATTATTTACTCATGGCTGCAGGGTGTTTTCTTCCCGCTTTTCGATGTTGTCCCATAAGAAAACAAAGATATGCCTATCCTGCAGAACATACTTTTTTTCGCAATTTCTTCCTACTTCCACCAATATCGAACTGTACCTTAACAGATAACACACCAATGCAAGCCATACAAGAAATATATTACCAAATTGACAAGCCGGATTCAGAGATTGAAGTGTCGGCGGACAATGAAATCGTAAAACTATTTAAGGATTTCGCTGCAAGCGAAGCTGCAAAAGATAAACCCGAACTAATACGACATTGCCAATTAGAAATTGACTTACAAAATTTCCAAATCACCGACAATGAACTGCATCCAATCTTCACAGGTACAACTGCAGGCGGTGAGTATTTTAAGTACCCATCGCTCAAAAATTACACAACAGAAGATCTAGCCTGTATAGTAACTCGTGATTATAGAGGAGCTCAGAAAGAAACCTTCCTGCGGCGACTCTTTGACATTTATGCTGAGGTTTATAAGACAGACCCTTCTGTGATTATTTCCATAGCTGACTTTGTCAAGCAAGTTGGTAAGCGGTATCTACGGGATGAAATGAATGACATTGACCGCTTCCTTGACAAAACAGGCACCCATGGTCTTGTTGTTAGGCACCTGTTTAAAGATCTGCAGGAGGACAACGATTGGGAAATCGGCGGATTAATAACCCCCGAACTCTACGATTATATTTTATTTGAGTATGAATTAGGTGAATATTCTCCGCAATCTCCCCGCAACTTCTGGATTGGGATGCGGTATAAACAAAAGGATAAAACGGACATCGACTTTTACAAGCTTTGTGATGATGTTGTAGTTGGGGAATTTGAAAGGCAGGAAAAAAGTAGCGAATTCAATAATTACCATCAGGCAGAAATTAAAAGAAGGAAGAATGATATTGCTGTGATTGGATCATTGACAAAATTTAAGCAGGGCATTCGCAAATACTTCAAATCATTTGGGAAAAAATCGTTGTCTGAAGAAGATTTAATGATTGATACAGATTTCCGTGCTATAAGGATAAATGCTGACTCCTATTTCATATTCAACTACCTCTTGCATGATGCTCCACGACAAAACAATGTAATATATGAGAGCAAATGTTTAAAACATTTAGACAAGCCTGAATTTTTTGATTTTTTCCGGGCTAACCAGATATTGAAATACTCATTTCAGGATGAGGAAGGAAAGGAAATTTTGCTCTCATTACTCAAGACCTTTTATTATGAATATCTGAAAAAGGCAAACTTTATTAACTGTATTGAGATCAGAAACGACAGATATTTCCACCGCACACTTCCTATATCCGCTAAGCTGATTTTTTCATGCTCTATCGCTACAAAATTATGAGTACGAAAACTCTCATAATATTCACCTGACTGGGTTCGTATTAACCAATAGTTCCTCGTAGCGGGGATATTTTTAATCGAAGCAATATACTGTCGATTTCCTGTAGAAGTGCAGTGCTAGCCATATTAAGTGTTTTGGTTGAATCTAAATAAGGTAGGAGGGCGAAACTCAGGGAAAATCATTTAAAAAACTGTTACACTTTCTGCTACACAAAATATTTTAAAACAACGAAACCCGCTACTAGAGCGAGTTTCGTATAATTTTTCGTCGGGAAGACAGGATTCCACCCAACCTGTATAAATGACTTAAAATCAAATAATTAAAAAGCCGAAAGTTCATCAACTCACCAGTCGAACTCACCAGCAACATGTACCAAAGAACTTGGCATGAAATTAAGTAAGAAAATCAGTATCAAAAAAATTAAATACAGCTATCTCAGAAAATAATGTTCGAGTCAATACTGTAAATGACTTTATATTTTGATGGATTGATAGTCATACGACTGAGATTTCACAAATCACATAGTACTTTTTTCATCTTTTGCCATAAGAAATCTGGAAATTAATCGAAATCCGTCATTCATAATTTGCTTGTAAATCACCCATTCTAGCATGGCAAAAAATTTGCAGCATTTTGTAAACTCTTTTAAAACATATATCAAATAGAATGAAAAGATGATATCAAACTGGTGCATCCCCTCATTTTATTTCATTGAATGAAGCGCTACTTTGTTTCCCTCAGTGTCGGTGAAATAGGCCATAAAACCATTTGGGCCAATTGGTGTTTTTGGCATTAAGATTTTTCCACCTGTTGCCTCAACCTTAGAAAGCGGAACGCTTAAATCATCACCACCATTCAGATAAACTAATGCGCCATTCATGGATGGTTCAAATCCTTCGCCCTGTACAATTCCACCGCCAACACCACCGTTTTGCATATCGCAGGGAAGCATACCATACCTGAAAGAAGGGTGTGGCATTTCCTGAACGTCTGCACCAAATAATGTTGCATAAAATGCTTTTGCCCTGTCAAAGTTTTTTCAGGGATTTCAAACCAGTTGATTGCGTTTGTCATTTTTTTTGATTTTGATTATTAATAAATCAACCTACTTCTTCTTTTTTGATGCCTTTGCTATTTTATTATACTCCAGCGCCAGCTTAATCCAGTATTCTAATTTCTTTTTTGTATTCAATACATCTGCATCAACAAACACAAAACCCTTCATTACTTTCCCGGTAAAATCCGTGGGCTTACAATCTTCCTTTTCCATTACTTCATCATATTTGGCCGGGTCAAGACGAACCATAAATCGTTCCTGCTCCACACCCACACACATCTTATCGCTCACCATAAAACAAAGGCCGCCAAACATTCTTTTTTCTTCTAGTTTTTATGAGTAAGAAAAATGATTTCTCTTATTCTATCGGCTAACTTTTTGTTGTATGCCATTTTGTTTTTTGTTTAATTGTTCATCAATCATAATTGCTTCGAAGATGTATGATTTGATAAGCTCAATATTAATTTTTATATTACACAATAAATGAGAGCAGCACCAAACACTAATGCAAATGGAGAAATTAGTTGAAAGTACAAAGGCTTTAATATGTCAGCACACTTTAATGAAAAAGTATGATGGATTTGCCGAGGAACAAAATAAAGTATGAATGATGTGACAAGCATAAACCATCCAAAGATTTTAAATGCCTCCGGGTATTTGGAGAAATCCGAATATAAAATTAGTGCCGTTGCCGGAATCATTCTTATTGTGATTTCGGCATAGTTTATAAAATTGGTGCTTCCTGCTTTTCTTAAAATCTGTCTTGCTTTTTGAGGTGCAAAAAGCATAATCAGGCCAACGCCTATAAAGAATAGTCCAAATACAATTATTATCCATTTTGCAGTTGTTGTCAGCATAACAGTTATTTTTAATTTTCTCTAAGCCAACTTTAACTTACTTCATACAAGTCACCTTGTGAAGAAAGTATCTCTCTGTATTTATTAAAGAGCTTTGTTTTAGAAATAAAGCCAATGAATTTTCTTTCGTTGTCCAGCACAGGCAAATACCAGCTTTGTGTAATATCAAACTTTTCCATTACTGTGTGCATATCCTCGTCCTGCTGCAAAATAGCGGCAGGCTTTTTCATTATTGACCTTATACTTATCTTTTCAAACTGGTCTGGTTGAAATAGCTTTTGCTTAATATCATTCAATTCAATGATGCCTGCGAATCTTGCCCTTGCATCCCCCACTGCAAAGATATTTTTTTCACTTCTTTTAATTATCTCAACAAGGTCTTTTAACTTCTTATCAATACTAATACTTTCATATTTGTCTTGGAGCATATCTTCAAGACTTATAGAAGTAAGAATATTCCTTTCCTTTTTGTGAGTGAATATCTGTCCTTCCATTGCCAGCTTCTTTGTTTCCATTGAAAACGGTTCATAGGATTTTACAATGAAAAAAGAAATAGAAGAAACAATCATCAGCGGTATAAATAATTCGTAGCCATTGGTAATTTCTGCAATTAAAAAGATGGCCGACAGCGGGCAATACATTACACCGCTCAATACACCTGCCATACCAACGAGGCTAAAATTACTTTCCGGTATTTTAATCCATGGCAAACTGTTTAATAATTTGGAGAAAAAGAAGCCAAAGTAAGAACCAACAAACAAAGAAGGCGCAAAGTTTCCACCATTGCCCCCGCTGCCAATGGTGATGCCTGCTGCAATGGGTTTGATTAACACAATCAAACCTGTAAAGGCAATTATGGCCCAATTGTCGCTTAGTGCTGAAAATAAATATGTGTTATCCGTAAACGTACTAAATGCACCATTAGCAACCAGTTTCACACTGTTATACCCTTCGCCAAACAAAGGGGGAAAGATAAAATAGATACTCAGCAGTAAAAGGCCGCCAGTTAAAGCTTTAATATAGCCATTCATTTTCCACCCATGAATCATTTTTTCAGTTTTCTTGAACAATTGGGCATAATAAAGAGAAACAAAGCCTGCCAGTACCCCTAATAATATATAGTAGGGTACATTCTTATAATTAAACGATTGCCTCAATACAAAATTGAACAAGGAAGATTCTTCCAATATTATCTTAGAACAAAGCACACCTACTACAGATGAAATTATCAAGGGAATAAAATAACTAACCACTGTTTCAGTCAGTAATACTTCAACAGCAAAAATCACCCCGGCAATGGGTGCATTGAATACAGCAGAAATACCTGCCGCTGCACCGCAGGCAATAATTAATGTTCGTTCCTGGTAATTCAAATCGCTGATCCGGGATAAGTTGGAGCCTACTGCGGAACCTGTAGCCACAATTGGAGCTTCCAACCCAACTGATCCGCCTAAACCAACAGTAAGTGAACTGGTGACAACATGCAGGTAAGTATTGTTAAGCGGTATAAAAGAAGATTTTCTGGCAATGGCTTTTAATACCATCGCAATTCCTTTTTCAATGTGACCTCCAAAAAAATGACGGATAATAAATACCGTAATCAATAATCCAATGGCAGGAAAGAGTAAATAGGCAAACCGGGTTTCAGGAATTTCTTCAATCCAGTGTTGCAGATAATGCACCAGTGTTTTAAGCAATACGGCTAACAAGCCGGAAGCAAAGCCAGTTAAGGTAGCAATTACCATTATAAACTGTACCCTGCTTAATTTAGTTCGTAAATAATTTATTACTATCTGATAAAACCTCTTTATAGTAGCCAAGGAATTGTAAATTAGATGATAAAGGTACAGTTTACACCGCAGTTGTTTTCTTTGCTAATTTTCCAATTGTCAAGCCCTGAACCAAAATACTGAACAAGACACAAGTATATGTTGCTATTAGCAGGATATTTTTTGTTTCACTATCAGGCAACGATAGCACTAAGGCAATGGAAAGGCCGCCACGAAGTCCACCCCACACAATAATTTTCGATTCTTTCTTATTCAGGTCTATTGCTTTTGGAAACAAAAGTTTTGGAAGATAAACAACTAGAGTTCTTGATAACAACACAACAAAAATGGAAGCTAGCCCTAAAAGAAAATAGTTGAGCTTAAAATTAATGACAACCAAAACCAAGGCGATAATGATAAACAAAACGGCGTTTAAGATTATATCTATAAGTTCCCAAAATTTATGAACATACCCTTGTGTCTTGTCACTCATAGCTGTGTTTTGCTTATAGTTGCCAACTAATAAGCCCATAACCACCATTGCTAAAGCACCAGAAAGATGTAAAAACAAACAAAGACTATAACCAATCATTACAAAAGCAATTGTTAGTAAAACTTCTGTTTCATAATGATCAATAGATTTTAAAAGTTTATGAAGTGCAAAACCAACTACAAGGCCAAAAATAATTCCTCCTACTGCCTCTTGTAGAAAGAGTAAACCAAAATGAGAATAATTTATCTCGGAACTTCCTGAATGAAGTGTCTCAAGTAACCCAATAAAAATTACTACGCCAATGCCGTCATTAAATAAAGATTCACCAAC
>JANMLJ010000121.1:0-1539 GCA_031372465.1 Chitinophagaceae bacterium
ATCAATACCGCCCTGTATGCCACGCCAGCTCATTACCGTAGCGTTAGGAGCAAGGCCTCCTTCTAATATTTCATCCCAGCCAATAATTTTTTTCCCTTTGCCGTTGATGTATTTTTCCATCCGCTGAATAAAATAACTCTGCAATTCATGTTCATCTTTCAGCTTATTATCTTTCATTCTTTGCTGGCAGGAAGGGCATCGTTTCCAGTTTTCTTTCGGGCACTCATCTCCGCCAACATGAATATATTTAGAAGGAAACAGTGCCAATACTTCATCCAGTACATCCTGTAAAAAAGTAAATGTTTTTTCCTGCCCGGCACAAAAAACATCATCAAACACCCCCCATGTTTGTTGTACCTGCTTGTGGGTACTGTCTCCACTCCATACACATTGTTTGGGAAAATATTTTATGGATGGTTCTTTGGGAAAACAACTAAGTTCAGGATATGCTGCAATTGCAGCCGAGGAGTGTCCGGGCAATTCTATTTCAGGAACCACCGTGATGTAACGGTCGCTTGCATACTTTACAATTTCTTTTATCTGCTGTTGTGTGTAGAAACCTCCGTATTTTTTCCCATCATTACCGGTGCCGGGGAAGCGGCCAATAATTGTTCCGTTTCTCCATCCTCCAACGGAAGTAAGCTTTGGATATTTTTTAATTTCTATCCGCCATCCCTGGTCTTCTGTCAGGTGCCAATGGAAATAATTCATTTTGTGCAAAGCGAGGTAGTCGATATATTTTTTGATGAAATCAACCGGCATAAAATGACGGCCAACATCAAGATGAAGACCACGGTAAGCAAAACGGGGAGCATCTTCGATGGATACGTAAGGAATATCCAGTTTTGTCAATCTCAAATTTGTTCCAGGATCAAGTACTGGTAACAGTTGTATCAATGTTTGAATACCATAGAACACACCATCCTCATTATCACCGGCGATATAAACTCCTTTTTCATCCACCTTCATAGTATATGCCCCTGGTATTTCATTATCCAATCTTTCAAAATTCAGGCGGATAACATTTTTACTGGTTGAAGTCTTGACTACTTTTAATTTAAGCGAATAAAAGCGCTGCAAGTAATTATTGAAAAAATTAACGGCATTGGTCATGTTGCTTCCTTCCAATACTATTTGTGTAGCAGCATTAACACTAAAGTTCCCTGCTGTAGCTGGCAGTTTTAACGATTTCGGTTGTGGGATAATCGATAATTGCTGTGCTGTGGAAAAAATAAAAGATAAAACGAATAAGATTGAAATGATGTATTTCATTTGATTAGGTATTTGTCAATAAAATCAGTTAATGTGCAAATAATAGTATTTTCAAAAAGTCCAAGAACAAGCAAATCTTTATCTCCGGTAATCAGAAAATCGGCCAAAGAATCTTTGGCCAATGCCAGTAGAAAGTTATCATTAGGGTTATGGCAAATTGATTATTGAAATTCTTTATTAGCAGACTAATCCACCAATTGGTGTCAGCAATAATGATTTTAACTTCTTTTTCCATATCGTTCATCTCTTACTTCTTCAACGACAGAC
>JANMLJ010000123.1:0-2976 GCA_031372465.1 Chitinophagaceae bacterium
ACAGGCGTTGCAATTTGGATTATCCTGGCACGAAAAGCAAAAATTTCGAAAACATCAACCGCTGTTACTTAATTATACTGAAAGTTTCAAAAATATTTTTTGGCGATTGATGTGTTTGAAACCCTTGCCAGTAAGGCATTTGGTGGGTTATCAATTTCACTCTACTTGTTTATTCAGCGTCTGTTAGTAATTTTTCAAGCCAAAACGTTATGAGATACGGGCTTTATTAGGTATTTTTGTATTCGGTCTGGGACGGTAAAATACATACTCTGCAATTAACTATCCATTTGCATTAATCTGCAAACTAAGACTGTCTATTATTCGTTGATATTTAAATTCTTAAGTTATGCGGCAGCTCAAAATTGCTACCCAGATTACTAATCGGGATTCTCAAGCAGTTGAAAAATATTTACAGGAAATTTCTAAAATCTCAATGATTACGCCAGAAGAGGAGACTACTCTTGCCCAGCGTATCAAAATGTTTAATCGAAACCCGGTTGATTCTCAAAGGGCTCTGGATAAACTTGTTCAGGCAAATCTTCGTTTCGTTGTGTCTGTTGCCAAGCAATACCAGCACCAGGGACTTTCATTAAGCGACTTAATAAATGAAGGTAATCTCGGCTTGATCAAAGCGGCTCAACGCTTTGATGAAACCAAAGGTTTCAAATTCATTTCTTATGCTGTTTGGTGGATTCGCCAATCAATACTTCAGGCATTGGCTGAACAGGGCAGATTAGTCCGTTTACCTCAAAACAAAATTGGAACTTATAATAAGGCGAACAAAGCTTATATGGCTTTTGAACAGGAACATGAAAGAGAGCCTTCAACAGAAGAGTTAGCAGAATTGCTGGAGATGAGTGAAACGGAGATCAATAACATTTTCCAAAGCAATACACGTCATACATCCCTTGATGCTCCTGTACATGAAGCTGAAGATGTAGCCATGGGTGATTTACTGCAAGGTGGCGATGATACCGATGATGATGTAATGAAGGATTCATTGAGAAATGAAATTCGCAGGGTATTGAAATCATTATCTCCCCGTGAAGCAGAAATTGTAAATGCTTATTTTGGTCTGGATGGTGAAAATGGTGTGACTATTGAACAGATCGGGCAAAAATATGACCTGACAAAGGAACGTATCCGCCAAATAAAGGAAAGAGCTATCAAACGTTTACAAAAAGCCAGGTACAGCAGTGCGTTGAAAGCTTACCTTGGTTAACAATATCTTGCCATTTTTAAATGAAGGGCAGAAAATGGTTCAAATAATGAATTATTTTAAGAAACTCCGGTCAGTTTGTTGGCCGGAGTTTTTTTATGAACTTTTTTTATTTTGACATGTTAGATTTGCAATGATTATGCGAAATAAATTAGTGGCAATTTTAATTCTTTCCATCCTTTTTTCATCTTGTGAAAAAGGTGTGGACTTTAAACTTGATGAAGTAACACCTAAGCTGGTAGTAGAAGCTACTATTGAAAATGGGCAGGCGCCGCTTATTTTTCTTTCCACTAGCCAGGCTTATTTTTCTACGATAGACTTTGCTGCTTTAGCTAATAGTTTTGTTAGAAATGCAGAAGTATTTGTTTCTAATGGCACGGTAACTCACAAACTAAAAGAGTATTCAATACCAATAAGCCCGGGTATTAATTATTATTATTATTCCAATGATCCTGCAAGCCCAGCAACCGCATTTCTTGGCCAGTTAAATAAACAATATTCACTGCGGATAGTCTCAGCTGGAAAAGAATATACCGCCATTACTACTATTCCAAAACTTACACGTCGGATCGATTCCTTATTCTGGAAACCTGCACCTGCAGGAAATCCTCCTGAAAAAGTAGCAGTCATGATAAGGGCTTACGATCAACCGGGCTTTGGCGATTATGTTCGTTATTATACAAAACAAAACAGGGATCCATTTTACCCGGGCCTGAATTCTGTTTATGACGACCAGGTTATAGATGGGAGTAGTTATGAAGTACAGGTAGAAAGAGGGGTAGATAGAAATGAAAGCCATCCGGATGGGTATGCCTTTTTTAATAAAGGGGATACCGTAACATTGAAAGTCTGTAATATTGATAAAGCCACATTTGATTTTTGGCGCACTATGGAATATTCTTACTCAAGTGTAGGTAACCCATTTTCATCACCTACAAAAGTAGTTAGCAATATAAAGGGAGGCGGTTTGGGATATTTTGGAGGATATGCCGCACAATACCGAACTATCATCATTCCTAAATAGATACTGTCAATGGGTAGTTGAATTTTGTACAGATTATTAACTTGGTCGTATAACTGACCCGTCTGATTGCAGATTTACCGTTAATTTTACCGACACATAAATTTGTCTGCCCCACGACAAGATCATTAGTTTGGGAATAAATTGATATTAAAATGGAGACTTCAGAAAAAATACATTGTTTGATCATAGGTTCAGGCCCTGCTGGTTATACAGCTGCCATTTATGCAGCAAGGGCAGGATTAAACCCGGTTCTCTACCAGGGAATACAACCAGGTGGTCAATTAACCATTACTACCGAAGTAGAAAATTATCCCGGATATCCGGATGGCATACAAGGGCCGGATATGATGGTACATTTTGAAAAACAAGCCGCCCGTATGGGTACTGATATTCGCTATGGGTTAGCAACCAAAGTAGACTTTTCAACGCAGCCTTTCAAGATAGAAGTAGATGAAGAAAAGTGGATAGAAGCAGATGCTGTTATTATTTCTACAGGAGCTTCTGCAAAATGGCTTGGCATTGAAAGTGAACAACGGCTGAATGGGTACGGAGTAAGTGCCTGTGCAGTATGTGATGGCTTTTTCTTCAAAGGAAAAGAGGTAGCTATTGTAGGTGCAGGTGATACTGCGGCAGAAGAAGCCTTGTATCTTTCAAAGCTATGTACAAAAGTTCACATGATTGTAAGAAAAGGAGAAATGAGAGCTTCTAAAGTAATGCAGGATAGGGTATTGAA
>JANMLJ010000148.1:0-1546 GCA_031372465.1 Chitinophagaceae bacterium
CGAGAAGGGCGGTCGGAGGAGACCGAGTGATTCTCCTCGATACCGACCACCTCACCGTCCTGCGACTCGGCAAGGGTGAGCGGTTCAGCCGGCTGATGGTTCGGTTAGCGCAGTCCGGGAGCGGCGGATACTTTTTTTTAAATGCCACTTCAAAAAAATCTCCCTCCGGAGAATTGTACGATTCTTCTTCCCTGAACACCGCAATATTTCCCCGCTTTAATTTAACCAAACCCCGGCTACTTTTTATTTTACACGGGCCAAGTGCCACAATGACTCTTGTACCATAATTGGGCGTATGCGAAGATGTACAGACTGCCATTCTTTGCATTACCCGTATGTATTCATTTTCAAGAGCCGCTGAATCAGTTGAAACAACAAGTTGCATTACTACGTCTTTCGAAAAATTATTTGTCATCTTATCCACTGCCTGCAATTGCTTACCTGCCAGTAAAAAAATCAACCCGATACAACTAACCTTTTTGATGAACCCGTGCATATTATTATTTAAACCATTTGCCCGTTAAATCATTATTGTTTATCTGCCACACACCTGAAACCCAGATGCTCCATGCCGGAATCAGTTGAAGTTTTCATTCTGGCTGCCACCCGGTAACCGCTGCAATACGATTCATTGCATAAGAAAGAACCGCCCCTGATCACTCTTTTTGGAACCATCGGTTCATCCGGGTCGTAGCTTTTTGCAGGGCCTTTTGGATTAATAACAATGCCAGCTTTGCTTAATTGTTCGTAATAAGTATTGTTATATAAATCTTCACACCATTCCCACACATTACCGGCCATATCAAATAATCCATACCCATTCGGAGCAAAAGCTTTTACCGGTGCTGCTCCAAAAAAACCATCTTTATTTTCATTTTTATTCGGAAAATTTCCCTGCCAGTAATTACACTTAGCATCACCCAAATCAACATTTGTATTTCCCCATGAGTATATGTTATTTTTTGCTCCACCTCTTGCAGCATATTCCCATTCAGCTTCTGTAGGCAGGCGCTTGCCCGCCCATTTGCAATAGGCATTGGCATCATCCCAACTAATATGTACAACCGGCAATTTTTCTTTGCCGGTAATATCGCTACCCGGACCTTTCGGATGCTTCCAATTGGCCCCGTGAGTCCATTGCCACCACTGACTGTAATCTTGTAAATTCACCACCCCTTCAGTTGGCACAAAAACCAGGGAGGCCGCTTTTAATGTTTCAGCATCTGGCTTTGGCGTATTGGCCGGCAATTGCTTTTTCAGATCTTCCCATTTCACGTTTTTTTCTGCGGTAGTGATATAGCCGGTTGCTTTTACAAATGCAGCAAACTGTTCGTTAGTAACTTCCGTTGCATCCATATAAAAGCTATTCACTTTTACATTATGCTTTGGGTATTCATCGCTTCGGCCCTGCTCATTATCAGCCCCCATACTAAACGTTCCGCCGGTAATCCAAACCATTCCTTCATATTTATTTACTGTTGAATTAACAGACTGTTTACCTGATGTTGGAGTAGTCTTTTTTATGGAGGTAAAACGAGCAGGTAAT
>JANMLJ010000149.1:0-14271 GCA_031372465.1 Chitinophagaceae bacterium
TTTTAAATGCTTGTAAAAAAGAGCAGCCCGAACCTGATCCTACACCCTGTGCAACCAGTTTTTCTGCTACTGTTTCAGTGATCGTTCAAACCAATTGTGCATATTCAGGCGGATGCCATGGCAGCGGCAGTACCAATGCCGGCGGGCCTTTAACCAGTTATGCATTGATAGCTGCAAAAAAGAATATCATCAAAGGTCAGGTTGAAGCTGGCATTATGCCACAAGGCAGCAGTTTATCAGTGAGCGATAAAGCTGCATTGATTGCATGGATCAACTGCGGTGCTCCCAATAATTAACAGATTATAAAAACGACTTGTTATAAATACAGTGCATCTTTACAATGCACTTTTTTTATGTTAAACGAACTACACATTAAAGAACATTCTTTTCTTGCGATGCTGGCGGCAAGGAAATTAAAAACCAACAAAGTTGCCATGGTAATTGGGCGAACCATTCACTTACATAATACTTGCAAAGAAGATTTTCTAAAAAATGAACGCTGGGTAAAACATGAAATGGCGCATATCGATCAATATAAAAAGTTCCTTTTATAGAAAGTACTTGTGCACTAAAACCAAAATAAGGATTATAATCAAACCGGATGGTAGCAGTTAGGTCGTCAATACCCTGTCCGGCAAATGTTTTCATCTCCGGAAATTTAGCAGCAAGCTCTGGTTCCTGGATACTGCTTTCCCAAACATGAAACCTGGCAATGCTACCATCGGGCATTGGAAGGGAAATAATGGGGGCCTGGCTCCGGCTATAAATAAAATTTTGTTCATCAGGCAGGGTCCACAGAAAATTTTTCATTGCCTGAATATCCAAACCAGAAGTCCTGAATTTCTGAGGAACTATAATTCTTTCACCATTTGTTGAAACCGTTCTGTTTTGCCCCGCATCCGTAAAAAAATTATTTTGCGCCGAAATTGAAAATGAAATTGATAAAATAGCCAGCACTGTAAAAAGAAGCTTGTAAAATTTATGCATAAAAACATTTTAGATAATAAGTTGAGTCAACAGCTCATTTTGTTTCAAATTTAATATGACATTGACTCGAAAAATGGCAACTAAAATAAGGATAATTATTTTGCCGACGATCGCAATTTTTGAACACGTAATAAAGAAAAATCCCGCCTCTTTGCAGAAACGGGATTCTCTTTTTATTCGTTGCCTCCTGGAGGAACTTTTTGTATTAATAACCACCCATGCCGCCCATATCAGGTGCACCATGTGCATGTGGCTCTTCTTTCTTTGGTTTGTCTGCAACCACACATTCAGTGGTCAATAACATTCCTGCGATTGAAGCTGCATTTTCCAATGCAATACGGGTAACTTTAGTCGGGTCAATTACACCAGCTTTCAACAGGTTCTCATACACTTCTGTCCTGGCATTAAAACCATAATCAGCTTTCCCTTCTTTTACTTTTTGTACCACAATAGAACCTTCGATACCTGCATTGGCAACAATCTGGCGCAATGGTTCTTCCAGCGCACGGCGTACGATTACCATACCTACCTGCTCATCTTCCAGTTGTCCGCGAACTTTTGCATCAAGACTTTCGATTGCACGGATATAGGCAATACCACCACCCGGTACAATACCTTCTTCCACAGCAGCCCTTGTTGCATGTAATGCATCGTCAACACGATCCTTCTTTTCTTTCATTTCCATTTCAGTAGCCGCACCGATATATAATACAGCAACACCACCGGCTAATTTAGCCAGGCGCTCCTGTAATTTTTCTTTATCGTAATCAGAAGTAGTATTTTCTACCTGTGCTTTAATCTGATTTACACGGGCTGTGATATCAGCTTTTTTACCTTTTCCACCAACGATTGTTGTGTTGTCTTTATCAATCGTTACTGAAGATGCCTGGCCTAATGAAGTCAGATCTGCACCTTCTAATTTATGACCTAATTCTTCGCTGATAACAGTACCAGCTGTCAGAATAGCAATATCCGTAAGCATTTCTTTTCTTCTATCGCCAAAGCCCGGTGCTTTTACGGCTGCTACTTTAATAGTACCACGTAATTTATTCACCACTAATGTAGCCAATGCTTCACCTTCCAGGTCTTCTGCAATGATTACTAATGGACGACCGCTTTGAGCAACTTTCTCCAGGATATGAAGAATGTCTTTCATCGCAGAAATCTTCTTGTCATATATCAGGATATAAGGATTCTGCAATTCTACTTCCATTTTTTCGCTGTTAGTAACGAAATAAGGAGAAATATAACCACGGTCAAATTGCATACCTTCTACTACATCTACTGTAGTGTCTGTACCTTTTGCTTCTTCAACAGTAATAACACCTTCTTTACCAACTTTAGCGAAAGCTTCCGCAATTAATTTACCGATCGTTTCGTCGTTGTTGGCAGAAATGGTTGCTACCTGCTGAATTTTTTTACTGTCGTTACCAACAGTCTGACTCTGGCCTTTCAGGTGTTCAACCACCAGGCTTACTGCTTTTTCAATTCCCCTTTTAATATCCATCGGGTTAGAACCGGCAGCTACCATTTTCAATCCTTCACTGATGATCGACTGTGCTAAAACAGTAGCAGTAGTAGTACCATCACCTGCAATATCTGCAGTTTTGGAGGCTACTTCTTTTACCATCTGTGCTCCCATATTTTCAATAGGATCTTCCAGTTCGATTTCTTTAGCTACGGTTACACCATCTTTAGTAATAGTTGGTGCACCGAATTTTCTTTCTATAACCACATTACGGCCTTTTGGACCAAGGGTTACTTTAACGGCATTCGACAAAATGTCTACGCCTTTTTTCATTTTATTTCTCGCTTCAATGTCGAAGAAGAGTTGTTTTGCCATTGTATTTAATGCCCCTATCCCCTAAAGGGGGATTAGAAACCTGCGAGGCTACAGGCTTTTATTTTCGTAAATAGATTTTAAACTAATAAGAACTTTTAATACACCCCTTTAGGGGATGGGGGTTTATACTATCGCCAGAATATCTGACTCCCGCATGATGAGGTATTCTTCCCCTTCAATCTGGATTTCAGTTCCTGCATACTTACCATACAAAACGGTATTACCCGCTTTTACAGTTACCGGTTCATCTTTTTTACCGGGACCTGCAGCGATTACAACACCACGTTGTGGTTTTTCTTTAGCAGTATCGGGGATAATGATACCACCAGCTGTTTTTTCTTCGGCAGCTGCCGCTTTTACAATTACCCTGTCATGAAGCGGGGTAACATTGACTTTTTTAGCCATAGTTGTATTGATTTTTTGTTTTGAATTAATAAATCCTGTGAAAGAAACCTGACCACCTAAGCTTTTGCTAAGGCGGGCGGCAAAGGTACAGGAAATACCATGCCAGTAACCTATAATATGAAAAAAGGGCAGGTCTGATGAAAGTTTTGAAGTTTTTAACAGCCAAAATGCCAATTTTTCATTTTTGTAATATCATTGATGCAAATGCTGTCAGGCTTTTTCTAAAAAATACAATTTGATGACAAAAACTATTGAAAATAAAATTCCTGTAACTGAAAATAGAGAATATCAAAATTTGAAACAGTTTGTACTAACTATTAATTTTTGTGTACGATTAATTAATACCAAATTTTTTTATAATTCAGTTATCTTCGCCACTCAAAGTTCTTATTACAATGATAAGTAGAAGAAATATCCGGGTAAAAGTGATGCAGACTCTTTATACTGTATCTACCATGGAACCAGATTTAAATTCTGCACTTAGCAGCCTGGGTACAGGCGAGCCGCAGAAAATACTAAAAGAACATTTTGACCAAAGCCGTACTTTATTCATTTACCTCACCTGGTTCTTAACAGAAGTAAGCCGTTATGCTGAAGCAGATGCACATCAAAAAGCATCCAAACATTTACCCACTACCAAAGACCTTAATGTCAATACCAAAATTGCCGGAAACGAAGTATTGTGGAAGATGCTCGACGACCCGTTACTGATAGAACAGTTTAAATTACTAAAACCTGAATTAACTGTTGATAAAGACATACTCCGGAAAATTTATCTCCAATTAGCTGAAACTCCGGAATATAAAACCTATACCGCACAACCAGGCCGTGAAAAGCAGGAAGAGAAAAAAATTATTGAATTTATCCTTAATGACCTGATGCTGGCCAATGAAGTGTTTATTTCGCACATAGAAGATAACTTTTCTAACTGGGATGATGATGGCGAAATGATAGTGCAATTACTGATGGGTTATATGCAAAAGCCCGGCAGCTATAACTTCAGGCAATTTATGAGCCTGGAAAAAGAACAATTTGCCAAAAACCTATTGCAAACAGTACTGGATAAAAGTGAGCACTTACAAAGCCTGATTACCCCCAAACTAAAAAACTGGGACCCTGAAAGAATTGCCTTACTGGATATGCTTTTGATGAAAATGGGCGTGGCAGAATTTCTTTATTTTGAAACAATACCACCCAAAGTAACCATCAATGAATATATTGACCTGGGAAAAGATTATAGTACCCTTCAAAGTGGCCAATTTGTAAATGGCATCCTTGATAATATTCATAAAGAATTGGTGCTGCTGGGCAAAATGCAGAAAGTAGAATATAAAAAGTTATAGTAAGTCCTTTTGACTATCCTGATTATGGCATACTCATTTTAAAGACTCAAAGCTTTTCTCTACATTTGCACCCCACCCCTAAAAAAGGCAAACACAATTATTAAAATTCTGGATAAAATGAAACAGGTAATTGCATTCATCTTCGCTGTCATTTTTTTAATGGCCTGCAAAAGCAGTGATAAAAAAGCAACCCCCAATGATGTAACAAAACAGAATAGCTTATTACAAAATGATGAGACAACTCCGGATACAGCCAACTTTACCAGTATTCAATGGCTTGATTCTACTTACCTCGACCTGGGTAAACAAAAAGAAGGAAAGGAAATTGAAATATCTTTCCGCTTTAAAAATACAGGCACCAAAAACCTGGTGATTGAAAATGTTACGGCACAATGCGGCTGCACCGTTCCGGAAAAACCAGAAAAACCTTTTGCACCGGGTGAAGAGGGCGTTATTAAGGCCAAATATAATGGCAGCGGACATGATGAAACCAGGAAACAGGTATATGTAAAAGCTAATGCTAAACCTTATGGCAGAGATACGCTTACTTTCAGAGCATTTTTAGAAAAATAAAACGCAACAATAAATTTATCATTCTCTCAACATTAAAACAGTAAAAATGAAATCAACTTTCACGTATATCACCACCAGTTTAGTCCTGGTACTTTTTTCAGCATGTACCCCACCCGCCGGTGCGGATGGAAAAGCAAGTTCTGGCGGAATGGGTGGAAGCATCCAGTTTATTTTCCTGGGTATGATGATACTGGTGTTCTGGATGTTTTTTATCCGGCCACAGGCTAAAAAAGCTAAAACCCAAAAATTGTTTATTGAAAATATGGGTAAAGGAGATAAAATTGTAACTATTGCCGGTATACATGGTACTATTAATAAAGTAAATGAAGATGGAACCCTGAGTATTGAAGTAAGCCCCGGAAGTTATCTGAAGATTGAAAAAAGTGCGATCAGCATGGACTGGACAGCTGCCTTAAATAAACCAGCTATCGCTGATAAAAAATAAAATTATTATAATAGACAGGATACCAATAATCATCGGAAATAAATTCCAGGTCCATGCATTTTTTTAGTGCAGGGAGCTGGAATTTGTATTTTTGTTCTCTTTGTAATAATGTCCTTATGCTTAAAATTGGACTTACCGGTGGAATTGGCAGCGGAAAAACTACAGTAGCCAAAGTATTTGAAACCTTGGGTATACCTGTTTATTATGCTGATGACAAAGCCAAACAGTTGATGAATAACGATGCAATGTTAAAGGGATCTATTATCCAACAGTTTGGAACAGATGCGTATAAAAACGGAGAACTTGACAGAAAATACCTTGCTGGCATCGTTTTTAATGATAAAGAAAAATTAGCCTTGCTTAACTCTCTCATTCATCCAATTACGATCAGTGATGCCAATGAATGGATGAAACAACAAACATCACTCTATGTCATTAAAGAAGCCGCCTTATTGTTTGAAAGCGGAGCAGCGGAGGAACTCGACTATGTAATTGGCGTATACGCCCCGCAACATATCCGGATTCAACGTGTAATAAAAAGGGATAAAATGCCTGTAGAAGAAATAATGAAAAGAATAAGCCGGCAGATTGATGAAGAAATGAAAATGAAGCTTTGCAACTTTACTATCACCAATAATGACCACCACCTGGTGATCCCTCAAATTATTGAATTAGATAAAAAATTCAGGGAGTTGAGCCTGGCTGTATAATTACTTCAGCTTCTCCAGTGCTACTTTAATTCTCTTCCACCCCTCTTCTATTTTTTCCATACTATTGGCAAACGAAAACCGGACACATTTTGGTTCACCAAAAGCATCCCCCATGACGGATGAAACGTGTGCTGTATTTAACAGGTACATTGATAAATCTGCTGCATTAGCAATTACTGATTCTCCATCTTTCTTTCCATAATAATAACTAACATCAGGAAAAATATAAAAAGCCCCATCCGGTTCACTGCAAATAACACCCGGAATATCTTTAACTATTTCCAAAACCCTTGCCCTGCGTCGGGCAAATTCTTTTGTCATTTCCATACTCGGATGAAGATCGGTTGTCAATGCAGTCACCGCTGCTTTTTGAGCAATGGAATTAGGGCCACTGGTAAATTGTCCCTGCACTTTTTCACATGCTTTAGCCACTGCTGAATCCGCAGCTATATAACCAAGTCTCCAACCTGTCATCGCAAATCCCTTGCTCAATCCATTTACGATGATCACCCGGTCTTTTATTTCTTCAAATTGTGCAATGCTATGGTGACTTCCTGCAAAATTGATATACTCATAAATTTCATCTGACATTATATAAATACCAGGATATTTTTTAAATACTTCCGCCAACGCCGCTAATTCTTCTTTACTATACACGGCTCCGCTGGGATTGCAGGGCGATGAAAATAAAAATAATTTTGTTTTTGATGTAATGGCTGCTTCTAATTGTTGCGGCGTTATTTTAAATCCCTGTTCGGTAGTGGTGTGAATTTCTACTACTTTGCCCCGGGCAATTTTTACCAGCTCGCTATACGTAACCCAGTAAGGAGTTGGAATAATTACTTCTTCCCCTTCATCTACCAGTGCAAGCATAACATTAGCGAGGCTTTGCTTGGCACCGGTTGATGAAACAATGTTCTCCGGCTTATAATCCAGGTTATTATCTCTTTTTAATTTGGTGCAGATGGCTTCGCGTAAATCTAGAAAACCAGCTACCGGTGTATAGTGGCTCCAGTTATCATGAATAGCTTTGATAGCTGCTTCTTTAATATGTACAGGTGTATCGAAATCGGGCTCTCCCAAACTTAGATCTATGATATCTATACCTTGTGCCCTTAATTCACGGCCTAACTTGGCCATTTTTAATGTTTCGGGTTCATTGAATCTTTCCAGAAAGGATGATAACTGCATGTCGGTTGGTTTATACATCTTGATAGTTAATAATAAATAAGGAGCAAGCAGTCGCAAAAGTAAAGGAGCGAAGATACTACTCGTCTTAAAACTTATTTAATAATTTTTATAGTGACTATCAGCTTAAACAACCTTAAACCGGAACCACCCTTCCGTAGTCAGGGCAGGCTACGAAACATAGCCCACAATAGGAGTATACACATAGAATTCGATGTGAAAAACTTTGTTTCTATATGCTAATGTGGTACCAAAAGACTATAGGTTTTGTAATCCTGATAGTCATAATTTTTATACTTTTTAGTTTGCGCTGTGACAGGTAGTATAAGAATTATTTGCTAATCAGTGTACCTGAATTGAAAAGTTGAAAGATCCGGGAGATACTTTCGTTGTCGTTTTAATTCATATTCATAAATAACCCGACCCAGATTCTTCATAAAGGGTAGGCCAATAGAATCATAATCATATTTGTCATCATTGAAAATACCGTCACTGTTGCAATAAATAATTGCGCTTAGCATAAATTCAATATTATTTTTAAAATCTACGATGTAGGCGGCATCAATTAAAAAACCATACGCATCACCCGGTTTATTAAAGATCCGGATAGTTGGCACCGCCTTAGCAGGCTCAGCTCCATAATATAAAAACTTTACATAAGTATCCCAGTAATCGGGGCTGGTATAAACCGGATTTTTTGATTCATCCGGCATCATAGACATATACCGGCGCAGCAATGCATAATCTTCCGGGGTAAGATTGAACTGCTGCCTTTTCGGAACTGCATCCGGGAAAATAATACTTCTTACTATGCTATGCAGGTCATGCAGGGGCAACAGGTTTTTCTTTGAAAAATCAAATGGTTCATTTATCAGCTTTCCTCCCCGTAAAAAACCTTTACCCAATTTTGTATCTCTGGTGGAATAGATCAGCTTGCTTTTTTCAGCAGGTTTGAGATATATAATTTTTCCGCTGTTGTCAAAAAATGAAACAGGATTGGTATGCCGGTTTTGTTCTTCTGTTAATGAAATATCCAGGCGGTGTATAATCTGTACATCAGGATAACCCATTTGATGCAGGGTTGTATTGATATACTCCTGACCCAAAAATTCATACAACCTGTTGAATGCATCATTATCACTTACCAATAATATTTTTTTGATGTACTGAGCGATGGATGGCCTGCCATCTGCGGCAGAAGGATCATTGACAACTTCGGTTTGACCATTACCATCTTCACCGGTGATCATGGTAGTATTTTTGTCTAATCCCCGGATATGTAATTCATTTAATTTTTGTAATGCCAGTATCGCAATAGGAAGTTTAACCGTAGAAGCCGGATAGAAATAATTACCCGCATTAAGATTAATAGTATGGTTAGTTAATTTCAAATTGTCCTTTTCCTTTTTAGCCCGGTCAATCTGTGTATAGATTACCTGGATCCGCATTTCCTCTCTTTTAGCAAGAACCCCATTAAAAAGAGCAGGATTTTTTTTCATCAGATTCAACAGGAAAGTATCTGTTAAATTTCCGGGCGGCTGTGTTGAGTTTATTTGATTCACCAATAAAGAATTAGTAGTTGTTTTTTCCACCTGCTTTGAATTTATACATCCGGCTATACTTATTACAATAGTAAAATAAAAGAAGAAAGCTTTTATAGTATTAATTATTTTCATTGATTTAAATTACCAGGAAAAATTGAAGAATGAAATGAAATAGGTTTGTAATTGCATCGATATTGGTTTTTGATGAAAAAACAAATAATACTGCTTGGACAAACAATATAGTCCAATTTCGGCTACGCCTCCTATGACTATTTGTTTGATACCATCGGCATTTACCACTGTAAGATTGTTGAAATATTGGCATATTTTAAAAATCACATTGGTATAACCAGATAATCCAATGTAGTAGCCAGCTGCGAAAATGCCGTTGGCTTAATAATTTTCCTCTTTCCTCAATCCCTGCCTATTTTATAGCTAAACCACTGAAATTCAGGCGAAAAAAGCTCCTTTTTGGAGCCAAAAAAGGGCTGGAAATGACCCGTAAAATTATGGCTGAAACCCCTATCTTTGCACCTCTTTAAAAAATCCCAAATGCCTGTCATATTCGATAGCTATCATTAGCATGGAAAGTGTAAGGCAATAATAATGTAAAACGATCATTGTATGCAACTGAAAGGTTTGGTTCGCTTTTTTACTATCCTCCTGATTGTTTATTCCCTTTATCAACTGTCTTTTACTTTTTTTGTAAGAAACCATGAGAAGAAGATGGAATCCAGTGCCAGGAGTTATGTTACAAAAAATTTCAAAACTGCGGCTGAAAAATACCCGGGTAATAAAGACTCACAGGCTATTTACCAGGAATCATTGGACAGAACTTACCAGGAAAGATTAAAGCGATTATTGGATAGCACCAAAGATGTAACTGTTACCTATGGTTTTAACGGAGCCGTTAGTTACCAGAAAGCAAAAGGTGAAGAATTAAATCTTGGCCTGGATCTGCAAGGTGGTATGAACGTAACGCTGGAAGTTGAAATGTCTGGATTATTGAAATCACTGGCTAATAATACCAAAGACCCGAACTTTTTATCGGCCATAAAAAATGCAGATACGAGAAAGGCCAACAGTGATGCAAATTTTATAACCTTATTTATTGAAGAATACCGTAAGCTGGAACCAACAAGACCGTTGGCATCTTTATTCACCAGTGCAAGTGCCGATAAGATCAATGTTAAATCAAGCGACAACGAAGTTGAATCATATATCCGTAAAGAATCGGAAACTGCTTTTGAAACTACCTTCGACAGATTGACTAATCGTATCGATCAGTTTGGTGTAGCACAACCTAATATTACAAAAAATCCTTCCAAAGCAATTATCAATGTTGAATTGCCCGGCGTAAAGGATAAAGAAAGAGTTAGAAACTATTTACAAAGTACTGCTAACCTCCAATTCTGGGAAGTATATACATTGGCAGACGCCGGTTATGCAGGTGGATGGCAAAAAACAATTGAAGCATTTAATATTAAATATGGTGGAGTAAAAGATACCACCGCCAAAAAAGATACAGTTAGCAAAGTTGATTCATCCGGAAATCCTGTTACAAAAGTTGATACTGCTAAAAAGGCTGGAACACTTTCTGATAAATTAGGAAAAACAGAAACAGATACTGCCGGAAAAATAAAACCTGAAACAGCCACTACCGGAAACACTTTTGATAAATACTTAGATGCTTCCGGTTATCAACCTTACCAGGATAAAGACGGAAAAGTAACCTACCCTGCTGCTGTTGGATCTATTGCTATTAAAGATACGACAGAAGTCAGGCGGTTCCTGGAAGAGTACAGAAGTAATTTTCCCGGTGATGCTGTTTTTGCTTATGGCATTGCACCAAAAGATAAAAACGGAAAATCCTTATCAAGGGTTCCATTATATGCGCTTAAAACTTATGGACGTGCTACTGCTAAGATTGAAGGTGATGCCGTAACGGATGCCCGCCAGGATTTTGACCAGTATGGCAAAGTAGAAATTAGAATGGAGATGAATAAAGCCGGTGCCAATGGCTGGAAAAAAATGACCGAAGAAAATATTGGCAAACCCATTGCTATTGTATTGGATAATATTGTACACTCCGCACCTAATGTTATCAGTGCTATTCCTGATGGAACATCTTCCATTTCCGGAAACTATACACAACAGGATGCTGCTGACCTTGCCAGGATATTAAAAATTGGTAAACTACCTGCCCCTGCTAAAATTGTTCAGGAACAACAGGTTGGTCCTTCATTAGGTAAAAAAGCGATTGAAGGCGGTGCCAAAGCATTTATCATCTCTTTTGTTGTTATTTTCTTACTGATGTTGGTATATTATAATACCAGCGGATGGGTGGCTAACATCGCCTTAATACTGAACTTATTATTTACAGTAGGTGTATTGGCCGGTTTTGGTGCGTCCTTAACTGCACCAGGTATTGCCGGTCTGGTATTAACCATTGGTATGGCAGTGGATACCAACGTTATCATTTATGAACGTATCAAAGAAGAGCTATCAAAAGGTAAGGGGTACATTCCTTCTATAAATGAAGGTTATAAACGATCATTGCCACCTGTATTGGATGCACACATCACGGTGTTGCTTACATCACTTATATTGTTCACATTTGGATTAGGTCCGGTTAAAGGATTTGCCACCACACAAATTATTGGTATCCTCTTATCATTATTCTGTGGTATCCTGGTGAGCCGCTGGATCACAGAATGGTTTACCAACAAAAAGAAACACCTGGAATATTTTACCGGTGTATCCCGTCGTGTATTTAAACATGCGAAATTTAAATTCATTGAATACCGTAAATATGCCTACATCATTTCTATGATTGTATTGGCATTGGGTATTGCTTCATATTTTAATGGATTCGATGAGGGTGTTGAATTTAAAGGTGGTCGTAGTTTCAGAGTAGGTTTTGAAAAACCCGTAGATGATATTGAAAAAGTAAGGGCTGATCTCCGGGCCGCTTTTAATGGCGAAAATCCGGTTATTAAAACGATTGGTGATAATGCAACGTTAGACATTACTACTTCGTATGAAATTAATAATACCAGCAGAGCCGCTGATTCATTAGTAGAAAGCAAACTGATAACTGGTTTAAAGAACTATTTACCAGCCGGAACCAGTTTCGAAAAATTTGATAAAGAGTATAAACAGAAATCAGATAAAGTATTACCTACTATTTCTGATGACCTGAAAAGAGGAGCTATAAAAGCCACTCTCTTTGCCATGATAATTATCTTCTTTTATATTTTCATCCGTTTCCGCGACTGGAGATATTCACTGGGTACTATCGTTGCATTGTTGCATGACGTATTCGTTACCTTGATCGTTTTCTCTTTCGCCAGAACGATTGTTCCTTTCCCGTTGGAAATTGATCAGCATTTTATTGCGGCCATATTGACGGTAATAGGTTTCTCGATGAACGATACAGTAATTGTGTTTGACCGTATTCGTGAAGATAGCGGCCTGATGCCAAATGCACCTAGAGGAGAAGTTATCAACCGCGCCATCAATGAGACATTGAGCCGTACAATTATGACATCATTGACCGTGTTCTTAACCATACTTATCTTATTCCTGGTAGGTGGTGAAGTAACAAGAGGCTTTGCCTTTGCTATGTTAATTGGTGTTATTACCGGTACATACTCATCTATATTTGTTGCTGCACCGATCCTGGTTGATCTGGGTGGCAAAAGACCTTTGGGTAAAAAAGCGGTGATTGAAAAAGTAAAACCTGGTATGACGAAATCAACCAATATTTAATTAGAAAAAAAAATTTTAGAAAATAGAGAAAGCCTCCGAATTGGAGGCTTTCTCTATTTGAATATTGTTTGTTGAACATTGCATTTTGAATATTTTAAGGCCAACTACTCATCAATCAATATTCAATACTCATTTAACTATTAAATCGCCAGCGATATTATACAGCAAAACTGGTTCCGCAGCCGCAAGTGGTGCTTGCATTAGGATTTTTAAAAGTAAATCCCCGGTTGTTCAGGCCATCCTGCCAGTCTACCTGCATGCCAAATAAATACATCTCATTTGCTTTGTCCATAATGCAGGCAATACCTTCAATTTCAAAATGCTTGTCATTTTCTTTCGGATGATCAAAACCAAGAACATAGGTCATACCTGAGCAGCCACCACCCTTCACGCCCACTCTTAATTTTTGGGTAGTATCAAACCCATCAGCTGCCATCAGGTTGCTGATGGCAATAATAGCTCCTGCTGTTAAAGTAACCGGCATTGTCATGGTTGTTTCCATACTGCAAAAATAAATATTCTTTCAGAAACAAACGACTACTTACTTTTCGAGGAAAGGAATTTTAACAACTGGCATTTTGATAAGTTTGCGCCTGAATCTTTCCACATTCAACCTATTTTTGCTACATTCTACTAAATCATCATCCATGGACCTAACCATTGTCAGTATCGTTTTATCGGGCTTAGCCCTTATTATTTCACTTTATGTTTTACTTCGAAAACCACCAAAAATTGTACAAGCTGCTGCCGGAATTAAGTTTGAGAGTATGCCGATGCAGTTACAAGCTTATGAGAGGCTGGTGCTGTTAACAGAAAGAATTGCATTACCCAATCTTATCAGTCGTCTTAATCAGCCTGGTATTTCTGCCTATGAAATGAAAATCATTCTGACAGAAAACATTAAACATGAATTTGAATACAACAGCACCCAGCAATTATATGTAAGCCCCGTAAGCTGGGATGCTGTCCGTAACCTGAAAGAACAGAATATTATGTTAGTTAACCAGGTATCAGGTTCATTGCCACCAGAGGCATCGGCTGCTGATCTGAATAAAAAAATATTGGAATTGCTAATGTCGCAACCAACGGGTGCATTGCATGAGCTGGTAGCACAGGCGTTGAATTTTGAAGCAAAGAAATTGATGAACTAAAGCTTGATGCTGGATACTGGATGCTGGATACTGGATGCTGGATACTGGATGCTGGATGCTGGATGCTGGATACTGGATGCTGGATACTGGATGCTGGATACTGGTTTATCCTCCGTAGCCATAGCGTAGGAGGAATGCTGGATACTGGATGCTGGATACTTTTATTTCAAAAAAAGACTCTCCAAAGGAGTCCCATGGACAATATATCAACACTCAACAAACAATATACAGCTGAACGTTTCAGCGACGAAGTGCTTGTGTATTGAGGATTGTTTGTTGCTTGTTGAGTCTTTTCTTAATTAATACAAAAG
>JANMLJ010000187.1:0-3462 GCA_031372465.1 Chitinophagaceae bacterium
AATCTATTTTCATTGGAGGAACATTAATGGCGGCGGGATATCTCACCATCGCCTTACCAGGTGAGTACACCGCCTACATATCTATGGGGTTGATCATTATCGGAAATGGTTTTTTCAAACCTAATATTTCTACCCTGTTAGGTAATATGTATAACAGAGAAGATTTAAGACCATTAAAAGATAATGCGTATAATATCTTTTACATGGGTATTAATATTGGTGCGTTCTTCTGCAATTTCATAGCAGCCATACTTCGGAATAAATGGGAAGGAATTGCGGGTTGGCAGGCTGCATTTTCTGCCGCTGGTATTGGTTTAATAATAGGGTTAATCGCATTGGCTTTCAATTTAAAGCATATAAAAGCCCATGACGTAAAACGGCCAATGCAAGCCGGTGATATGCCTACTTCAAAAATATTAGGTTCTGTATTCGCACCGATGATCGTATTTGCTGCACTTGGTTGGATAATTCCAGGTAATATTTTCGGCAGCGATTCGTCTGATGCTTTCATACTTGCTTGTGTCCCGGTTATTTATTTCTATGTCAATCTCTGGAGAAAAGAAAAAGGGGACGACAAAAAAGGTATTGGAGCGTTATTATTTGTGTTTGCAGTATCAATTATTTTCTGGACAATTTATAACCAAAACTCTACTGGTTTAACTATTTGGGCAGAATCACATACCGATCGTTCCATTCCACAATTCATGGAAGCCCCTGCTGATGCTGTGTACACTTTGCAAAACCTGGAGACCAAGCCGCAGCAAGTAGATAGCCTGGATAATTATATGCGGGTAGTAACGGATGATTCAGGCCATGCTATAAAAACAATGGGACCTGATCCTTATTTTGCCAACATGCCTAAGGACAAATGGCCATCCAATGGTATAGCCAAAGTAGGCAACACTGAATTATTCCAATCTATTAACCCATTTTTTATAGTTGCTTTTACACCATTACTCATTTTATTTTTTGCATGGAGAGCCCGACGTAGAAAGCCAATAAGTACCGCCAGTAAATTCGCCTGGGCACTTGTCATTTCTGGTTTGAGTGCATTGGTGATGGTGTTCGCTGTCATGTCTGTACCAAGTATCTACACACATAAGACCGGCTCGATGTGGCTATTCCTTACATATGGCATTTTCACCGTTAGTGAGATTTGCTTAAGCCCTATTGGTTTATCTTTTGTATCTAAGTTAGCTCCGCAACGGTTAACAGCCCTGATGATGGGAGGGTGGTTCATTTCTACATCCCTTGGCGGAAAAGTTGCCGGTGTAATGGCTAGCTCCTGGGATAGTATGCATGACAAAAGGATATTCTTTGGCATTATAGCGATTGCGGCTATATTGGGTGGATTGTTGATTTTCTCCCGTGTAAAATCATTGGATAAGATCGTAAAAGACAAAACAGGCTCTGCAGAATAATTAAATTAATCGCTTATACAAAGGTGGCCATCGGTCACCTTTTTTATTTTCTCTACCTCCATTTTCATTATCTTGACTGCTTAAATTTGATGATTATGTGGAAAAAACATCCTAAGGCATTACCCTTTCTTTTCTTTTCTGAAATGTGGGAACGATTTGGTTATTACCTGATGATTGGCATCTTCACACTTTACCTGAAAGACTCGGTAGATGGATTCAACATGAATGAAAAAGATTCAGCCAGTTTGTATGGTACTTTCATTGCGCTGGTATTCTTCACTCCATTTCTCGGCGGACTCATTGCCGACCGTTACCTCGGTTATCGGCGTTCCATAATCATGGGAGGGCTATTAATGGGTGTAGGCTATTGCACCATGGGTATTCACAGTGAAAAGATGCTTTATATTTCCATGGCATTGGTCATTATTGGCAATGGTTTCTTTAAACCAAATATTTCTACATTGCTGGGCAATGTATATTCCACCCCGCAACACATGCAACAGAAAGATGAAGGATATAATATCTTTTATATGGGTATTAATATTGGTGCCTTCATTTGTAATTTTTTTGGCGCAGCTTTATATACAACAATCGGCTGGGGTGCAGCTTTTGCCGCGGCCGGTGTAGGGATGTTTATCGGCGTCATCACTTTTATTATTGGTACTAAACATTATAAAGAATATGATGTAAGAAAACCACTGCAGCCGGGTGATATGCCATTGTGGAAAATCCTGGCATTGGTGATAGTCCCTTCCATCATTTTTGGAATTATTGGTTGGTTTATTAAGGGAACCGGGGGATTTATTTTCGATTCCAATTCAACGGATGCTTTCATTTTTGCCTGTATTCCTGTGCTGACTTTTTATACAATTTTATTAATCCGAAGCAGTAAAGATGAACGACCTGCTATGGGTGCCATGCTTTCCATTTTTGCAGTAGTAATTTTATTCTGGGCTATCTTCAAACAAAATGGCTCAGCCTTAAATACCTGGGCCAGTCGCTATACAGACCGGTCAGTGACAGGAACAATGGGTAATTTTTTAGCTACATTGAAACAAACAGATAAGCCGGCTAACACAACGTATAAATTAGACAGTGTTGTTAAACTCGATAATCAATTCCGTAAAATTAAAGTGGATGGTAAAGAAGTGAAGGAAGCCGGCTACCCTTCTTATTTTAAAAATGTGCCTCCTGAAAAATTGCCGAAAGAAGGAGAAGTAGTAAAAGCATGGCTACCAAGTCTTAGTCAATCAATCAATCCATTTTGGGTAATTGTGTTAACACCATTGGTCGTTGCTATGTTTACATGGCTTCGCCGAAAAGGAAAAGAACCCAGCACACCTACTAAAATTGCTTTTGGTTTATTAATTTCTGCTTTATCAGTTTTAGTAATGGTTGCAGCGGTGAAAGTCGGAAATAATGGTGCCGAAAAAGTAAGTGTTTGGTGGTTGATGGGTAGCTATGGTGTAGTTACTATCGGTGAATTATTTTTGAGCCCGATGGGATTGTCATTGGTTTCAAAATTAAGCCCTGTACGGATTACCTCATTAATGATGGGCGGTTGGTTCTTATCAACTTCTATTGGAAATAAATTGAGTGGCATCCTTGCCAGCAAATGGGATGAATATGATAATAAGGACAATTATTTCTGGCTCAACTTTATTCTTTTGGGAGCAGCTGCCGTATTTCTTTTTATACTGTTGAAATGGCTAAATAAAGTAATGAAAGAAAAAGGAGTGAATTAGAGAAAAGTTGCGAGTAATGAGCTTTGAGTTTCGAGCAAGAAACACTTGAATTAAAGTCTCGTAACTCGTAACTAACAGCTCATAACTTTTTTTCTTATCTTCCACTAACAAAAACAAATGGCTATGTCCGAAGAAACAAAGTTTAAACCTTTTGTATCTGCTGAAACTAAAATGGCAGAGTTAACAGTTAAATCTATTTTAACCGGTGCCATCTTTGGAATCATCTTTGGTGCTTCTACTGTATATCTTGCACTAAAAGCCGGATTAACTGTTTCAGCTTCTATACCAATTGCTGT
>JANMLJ010000190.1:0-11525 GCA_031372465.1 Chitinophagaceae bacterium
TTGATATTGATGGTACTTATTTTTATTAATTCGCTTATCCTGTTAATTGGTTTTGAATTAAATGTAAGTATCACCTCACTTAAAAAAATAGCAGACGAGCGGAAAGAAAATTCTGCAGACGGTGTTGACAATCCGGAATAAAAGTCGAATTTTGGTTACAAAAATAATATTCATGAAAAAAATACTTTTTTCTGCCTTGCCAATTGCTTTTGTAGCATTGATGGCGATACAACCAATTGGTGACCCATTACCGATTGGTTCAGCTATACCAAGTGCTGAAACAAAAATGAAAGCCGTTTCAGGAACTGAAGTATCACTCAAAGAGGCAAAAACAAGCAAAGGTTTATTGGTGATGTTTAGTTGTAATACCTGCCCTTATGTAATCAAAAATCAGGAACGCACCAACGAAGCTTGTAAATATGCCCAAAGCAATGGAATTGGAATAGCTATTTTAAACTCTAATGAGGCACAAAGAACCAGTGATGATTCATTCAATGACATGAAAGCGTATGCTAAACAACAGGGTTACAAATGGAATTACCTGGTTGATAATAACTCTGTTTTGGCTGATGCATTTGGTGCCAAGCGTACCCCAGAGTGTTTTCTGTTTGATGGAGAAGGAAAATTAGTTTATCATGGTGCTATTGACGATAACCCTTCAGATGCAGGGGCTGTTAGCCGCAAACATCTCATAACAGCTATTGATGAAATGAAAGTAGGTAAAGACGTTACCATAAAGGAATCGAAGTCTGTAGGTTGCGGAATTAAGCGGGTGCAGTAATATATTTTTATATCTAAAATTTGAAATCCTTCCTGTTTCATACAGGAAGGATTTTTTTTATCGCATTTTATGGAATCGCTAAGGGGATGCATCTAAGGCTATAAGTGCCTTCATTATTCACCGGCTCAATAAATTCAGCGCCCTAAAACCAGCTTATGCTATCAAGACCCATCATCAACAAGATTATTATTATTTGCTTTATGGTTTTAATTGGCTTTAGCCTGGCTAAAGCTATATATCATAATAGTTTTATGGGAATAATTTTAGCAATGATAGCACTTGGGGCAGCTATTTATTTCTTGTATATTTTAACAAAGGCCAAAGAAGAAAAGCAAACGCAAGTGGAGGAAACAGCTTAACTTTTTTAAAGTATAGCTATGATTTTTTGTATTCGCTAAATGTTCCATTTTAATTAGCAGATTGAGCACTTCGCAAGGCAAGCAAATCATTGCAGTGCAAATCTTATTACTTAAGGGCATCTTTAATAATTCCGGGTTGAAGCAAACCGGTTGTACCATCAGTTCTTCTTTACAGTCGAGCTTAAGCTATCTGTGCGGCCGG
This sequence comes from Chitinophagaceae bacterium, assembly GCA_031372465.1. GTDB lineage: Bacteria > Bacteroidota > Bacteroidia > Chitinophagales > Chitinophagaceae > JJ008. The sequence goes on from JANMLJ010000190.1 coordinate 1,343, forward strand.
TCTTGAACACCAATCTCCCTTTACCATTACTGCAATCATCCCCCAATGTCCATTCATAATATCCCGAATATCCGGTGTTAGTTTTCCAATCTATGTGCAGTACATTGCCCTTGATGTTTGCTTTTCCTTTGGCGTATCCAATTCCCCTTTCATCTGCAGTACCGTCGCTTTTAATTTCCCAGGTAGTCGAACCAACCCCGGGTGTATCTTGCGTCCAAATCGCCTCCAACTTACACGCCCCGCTAAGCTGCCCTATCTGGTTATCACAACCTAAGGCTATAAGATTTGTACGGTGTGAAGCTAATTGCTTATTAGTTTCATTTTTTTTAGCCAAAAGCTCAGGTTTTTTATTTTGAAGGGATACAGCTTTATCAATTTTAGCGATTAGTATGTCCTCAAGTTCAGCAAAACATTTATGCAATGAAGATTCCATACTTTTATTAGCATAGTAATTATTACCGTAACACTCCCTATTTTTAAAATTGTTTTGAGCTGATATCTTGTCGTACTTATTCTCATCCACTATATATCCTCGTATTTTCATTGAACGTACAAAAACTAATTGTGCTTTTTTATCCTCCATTTCTTTATTTGTCATTGTTTGGGATAAATCGACATTTAAAACTTGCAATTGTTTTTCAAGTTCTGCTATACGGTTCTTATTGTTCTGGCATCGTTCCTTTTTTTGTATTTCAGTAAGTTCCTGGCTGTGGGCAATAACCGGAAGTAAAAGGACTAATGCGATGATGAAAGTTACCGCGTAACTGATAAAATAATTCATTTTCATGTTGAAGTGGTTTATTTTAAAAAATATTTAAGCCGGTTTAAGGAAAACCAATCTGATATTTTCAAAGCCTGTCTAAACCTTCTGCCTGAAAATCGTTAGAGAAATGTACGATTTTTTAGTATCTGATCATTTTTTTTAAGTAAATCCTTGATTTCTTTCTTCAGCCTTTCATGAGAGATTTTTTCTTCAATGAAATTCCTATAGCCTGTTTTGTTATTGATAAAAAGAGTAGCCGGAATAGCTCCCGACCATTTTTCATCTATTTTGGGGCAAAAATAATCGGCATTCGTTTCGTCAAGCCATACAATGGGCGCATTAAATTTTCTTTTTTTAGCTACAGAAGAAATACCTGCAGGAAATGCTTCTTTAAAATCAAGACTAACCAATAAAATGGTAAGGCTGTCTGCTGAGCCTGCCGAAGCACTATGTTTATTTACTTCATTCAGAAAATAAGGAATTTCTTCAATACAGGGTTTGCACCAGGTAGCCCAGAAATTTATAATCAAAGGCGTTTTGCTTTCCTTAATTAGCTTCGCAACTTCTGCAACCTTAACACGCTTTATCTCCTGACAAAAAATAAAATGGCTGATAAATAATGAAAATATAGTCAGAAAGTTTCTTCGCATTGAATATTACTTATTGATTGTTGATTTATTGAATATTTTCTTCATTTCTGTTTTCCTCCCATTTTTTATACAACTCATTATACTGTACGTCATCCAAACCTGGTTGGTTGTACTGACCTGCATTGTTTTTCTGGCGATAGGCTTCATACAATGTAACTGCACAGGCCACACTTATATTCAATGATCGAATAATACCCACTTGCGGAATAATGAAATTACCATCTGCCAATGCCCTTATCTCTTCGCTTACACCACCATGCTCATTGCCAAAAACCAGCGCGATGCTTCTGGTGAAATCAATGCTATATAAACTTACCGCATCACTGCTGAGATGAGTTGTTAAAATAGTTGAATAGCGTTTTCTTAGTGATAATACACAATCTTCGGTATTATCATATTGATGAATGGTGAGCCATTTGGCAGCACTGGATGAACTTTTTGCTCCCCATTTCTTATGTGGTGGGATCTTACTATTTAATACATAAATCTCCTGCACTCCCACTGCATCACAGGTTCGCATCACCGCTGAAATATTATGCGGGTCAAAAACATTTTCCAGTACAATGGTTATATTGCCTTGTCTTTTATTTAAAACGGATAGTAGCCTGTTTTGTCGTTCCGGGGTCATTGAAATAGAAGTTGTTAGGTTGTAATAACCGGCAAATTAAGTATATTTATAATTGATGTAATACATTTTGAAACACAAAGGCACTAAGACTCCAAGGCGCAAAGAATACAATTTCTTCTTTGACAACCTGTTTCTCCGTGTCTCTGTGTTTCAAACCCCATTTAAACAATCACTAAAAGAAATTTTCAAAATGAAATACTCTCCTGTCCAGAATTATATCAACGGAAAATTTGTAGCTCCATCCACTACAAAAACAATGGAAGTCATTTCCCCCATTGATGGCAATTTATTGTCAACAGTGCCGATGTCAACCGCCAACGATTTAGATAAAGCCGTTAAAGCTGCAAAAGCGGCCTTTCCAACCTGGAGTAAAACACCCATCAAAGAAAGGGTACAGGTTTTCTTCCGCTATAAAACTTTATTGGAAAGAGATTTAAAACAACTGGCTGAACTCTGTAGTGAAGAGAATGGAAAAATCTATAGCGAATCAGTAGCTGAAATTGAAAAATGTATTGAGTTGACAGAATTTGCTACTTCCCTTCCGCAATTAGTAACCGGTGAAATACTGGAAGTTAGCAGAGGCGTTGAATGCAGAACAGAACATGTGCCTCTTGGAGTAGTCGCCTCCATTGTACCTTTTAATTTTCCGGCAATGGTTCCTAACTGGACGCTACCCAACGCCATTGCATTGGGGAATTGTATGATTATGAAACCTTCTGAGAAAGTGCCGCTTTGTTGTGGAAAGATAGCTGAACTATTAAAAGAAGCCGGCTTACCTGATGGCGTTTTTAATATCGTTCATGGTGATGTAGAAATTGTTGAAGCAATATGCGATCATCCCGGTATTGAAGCTGTTTCTTTTGTTGGTTCTACCAAAGTGGCTAAAATAGTTTATCAAAGAGCAACACAAAATTTTAAAAGAGCATTAGCATTAGGCGGGGCAAAAAATCATCTGATGGTATTGCCCGATGCTATTCCCGGAATGACAGCGCAGAATGTGGTTGCATCCATGAGTGGTTGTGCAGGACAGCGATGTATGGCTGCTTCTGCTATGATAGGTGTTGGCAATGTGGATAGTATTATCGATAAAATTTGTGAAGAAGCAAGAAAGATTATTCCGGGTGAAAATCTCGGTGCTGTTATCAGCAAAGAAAGCAAAGAACGTATTGAACGATTTATTGGTGAAGAAGAAAGAGATGGCGCTAAAATTTTAGTGGATGGCCGCAATACTAAAGTAAAAGGAAAAGAAAACGGCACCTATGTTGGTCCAACCGTAATTGATTTTGTAACACCTCAAATGAGTGTAGCTACCGAAGAATTATTCGGTCCTGTAATTTCTATTATGCGTACAAATACTGTAGATGAAGCATTGGCCATCGAAAATGCAAATCCCTATGGTAATGCTGCGTCTGTCTTTACACAAAATGGTGGTATGGCCCGTTATATTATTGACAGAGCCAGTGCCGGTATGATTGGGGTGAATATAGGTGTGCCCGTACCAAGAGAGCCATTCTCCTTCGGTGGTTGGAATGAAAGTAAATTTGGGGTGGGTGATATTACTGGTAAAAGTTCGATTGAATTCTGGACGAAGCTAAAAAAATCAACTACGAAGTGGAATGCGGAAGCGGGGGTGAATTGGATGAGTTAAGAAACCCTGTCCCTAAAGGGAACTTAGGTTGATGATTCATCCAAGTAGTTGAGATGTTGAATGCAACTAGTCCTTCTCTGGGAAACTTCCCCTCCTTGTCCAAAGGACTCCTTCGGAGGAGGGGCGAATTGAGGAAAATTATTTGCTTTGAGAGTATGGGGTGGGTTATGTAGCTAGCTTCAGTTTTTCATAGTATCTGTTGTTGTGAACTTGTTCTGTTCTTCTTTCCTTTTGGGGAAAGGAAAGAAGATTCACATTTATACTGTAGTAACACAGATAAGCAAATACAATTGGACATCGCCGTTTGATTTCCAATTTAGAAGAGGTAAAATATGCGGTCACAATTTGTGACTGCATGACAAAACTTCTAAGGTTTCATTTTGAAGCCTTAACGGTTGGGAATTCATTCAAGGTCACAAATTGTGACCTTGAATGAATTAGTAAATAATTGAAAATCAAATAGATTATAGTTATGTCGTCACAAATTGTGACCACGTAACTAAGAAAAATAAGGCCGTAAACCGGGAAGTTAAAAAATACAATATGAGAATTATTAAAAGCATTCAAAACAGAATTTATGAAATTCGGGGCGAAAGAGTTATGCTTGATAGGGATTTAGCTGTTCTATATGAAATTGAAACCAAACGACTTAGCGAAGCAGTAAAACGTAATTCAAAACGATTCCCTCTGGATTTCATGTTTCAGCTTACTGTAGAAGAGTGGGACAGTATAAGGTTTCAAATTGAAACTATAGACTCAGGCGATTCTTTGAGGTCGCAAATTGCGACCTCAAAGACGGGACGAGGTGGCACAAGATATTTGCCTTACGCCTTTACCGAGCAAGGTGTTGCTATGTTAAGCGGAATCCTCAACTCCGATAAAGCCATTGCCATGAACATAGCCATCATGCGGGCATTTGTAGAGATAAGAAGGGTTTTAGTTCAGGAAAATGATTTGCTAGAACAGCTAAAACAAATAAAAGAAAGAATCGGCGAACATGATATACAACTAAATCAACTTTATGATGCTATGGAAAACTTATTGGATGAAAACGCAGCGCAGAAAAAATGGAGAGAAAGGGAAAGGATTGGGTTTAAATAAAAAAAAGACAAGCTGATGAGTATGATTTTCATGATATACGCAGATTAAAATCATTATTCATCTTAATAATCATAAAAATCTGCGATCAAAAAAAATAATTTATGAATACAAAAACAATCTCCAATCCATCAGAGTATAAGAACCCTCCTTCGGAGGGCAGGGAGGCCATTATTCAAGACAATCTTGACTACACTTTGTTCTCCTGGAGCAAGCAAAAAGGCATCGCCCCTATCGCTGTAAAACATGCCGAAGGTGTGTACCTATACGATTACGATGGTAAACGCTATATTGATTTCTCCTCCGGATTGATGAACGTGAATATCGGTCATGGCAATCAACGTATAACTGATGCTGTTGTAAAACAAATGCAGGAAGTATCGTATATAACACCAAGTTGTGTAACAAAAGTGCGGGGTGAATTAGGAAAGAAACTGGCAGAAATTTGTCCCGGTGATCTGAACAAAGCTTTCTTTACCCTATGCGGCGCCACATCCGTTGAAAATGGAATAAAGCTGGCAAGATTATATACAGGTCGTCATAAAATACTGACCCGTTATCAATCCTATCATGGTGCATCCTATGGAGCCATAAGTGCAGGTGGCGACCCAAGAAAGTTACCAATGGATGCACAACAGTCTCCCAATTTTGTGCATTTCGATTTGCCTTATTTATACCACTGGGAATATGGAGAAGAAAATTTATTGAAAGAATCAGTTGCGGGACTTGAAAGAGTGATTGCTTATGAAGGGCCGGGAAATATTGCTGCCATCTTATTAGAAGGTGAATCAGGTACATCCGGTTGTTTAAAATACCCGGTAGGCTATTTGAAAGCAGTAAAAGAAATCTGTAACAAACATGGCATTTTATTAATTATGGATGAAGTGCTGAGTGGTTTTGGCAGAACAGGCAAATGGTTTGGTTTTGAGAATCATGGTATCATTCCCGATATGATTGCTATGGCAAAAGGATTGACTTGTGGTTATTTACCTTTCGGTTGTTTGATGGTAAGCGAAAAAATTGCAGCTAAATATGATGACAATATACTTGCCCTGGGCCTCACCTACTCTGCCCACCCTGTTAGCTGTGCAGCTGCATTGGAGACTTTACATATTTATGAAGATGATGGGTTGATCGAAAACTGTATTGCTATGGGTCAATATGTTAATGAGCAAGTAGAATTATTAAAACAAAAACATCCGAGTATTGGAGATTTCAGAAATACTGGTTTATTAGGATGTATTGAACTGGTAAAGAACAGAACTACTAAAGAACCAATGGCTCCCTTCAATGCAAAACCCGATGAAATGGCGGTGATGAATAAAGTGGCTGCGAAGATCAAAGACCTGGGCATGTATACGTTTGTTCGTTGGAGTTATATTTTTATTGCACCGCCTTTGATTGTTACGAAAGAACAAATTGATGAAGGGTTGAAGATTATCAGTGAGGCGATATTGATTGCAGATGAATACATAAGCTAAGAGAAGAAAGGAGGAAAAGAGAAAAGGAGATGTTGAATTTTCTCTTTGTCTCCTATTCTCTTTTAAACTCTTAGCTAAATAATTCCGAATGGCTATAGAAAATACCAAATTATCGGAGTCTAAGAACCCCCTTGCGGGGGGCAGGGGGGCTTTAATCAACGATGACCTTGCTCCTGTTCCACAATCCAAACGAACATGGGGCACCTGGAACTATGCTGCTTTATGGATAAGTATGAGTCTTTGTATTCCTACGTACACCATGGCGAGTTCGATGATAAATAATGGAATGAGCTGGTGGCAGGCGGTGCTTACAATTTTTATTGGTAATGCAATTGTTTTAGTTCCAATGTTATTAAATGGCCATGCGGGAGCAAAATATGGAATACCCTTTCCTGTTTTTGCAAGGGCAAGTTTTGGTACTAAAGGAGCAAATATTCCCGCGATGTTAAGGGCTATTGTTGCCTGTGGATGGTTTGGCATACAAACATGGATCGGTGGCGAATCATTGTATCATTTAATAAGAGCATGGAATCCGTCGCTGGCAGAAATAAATACGACTTCGCTTTTCCCTCAGGCATTACCGATGTTATGTTTCGGACTTTTCTGGTTGCTGAATATGTTTATCATTTACAAAGGAGTGGAAAGTATAAGAAAGTTGTTAGTCTTTAAAGCAATCTTTTTACCGATAGCTGCAATAGCCTTATTCTGTTGGGCGGTGATTGCTGCAAAAGGATTAGGCCCGATATTAAGGGAACCTTCAAAATTCACCGATAGTGCTTCCTTCTTTAAGTTTTTCTTTCCTGCCTTGACAGCAGTAGTTGGATTCTGGGCAACACTGTCATTAAACATTCCCGATTTTACCAGGTATTCAAAAAGTCAGCGGGCGCATATCAAAGGGCAGGCAATTGGCCTCCCTCCTTCCATGACACTATTTGCATTTGTTGGGGTAGTAGTTACTTCTGCCTCCGCTATTATTTATGGCAGTCCTGAATGGGACCCGGTGAAATTGGCCAGTCATTTTGATAGTAAACTGATGGTAACTTTTGCAATGATCGGTATCATCATTTCTACATTGGCAACAAATATTGCTGCCAATATTGTAAGTCCGGCCAATGATTTCTCCAATTTGTCACCTGCGAAAATTAATTTTAAATTGGGTGGATATATCACGGGGGTTATTGGTGTACTTATTTTTCCCTGGAAATTAATGGCTGATCCGAATGGTTATATTTTTACCTGGTTGATTGCTTATTCAAGTTTGTTGGGCCCGATTGGAGGAATAATGATTGTAGATTATTATTTCATTCGCAAAAAAGAATTGGCGGTTGATGAATTGTACCAGCATAATGGACGATACAAATTCTCCCATGGATTTAACCCGGTCGCCATTATTGCATTGCTTGCTGGCATATTGCCCAATGTTCCTGGCTTTCTGCTCAATATAAAAGTTGTAGATGGTAATGCATTTCCCGGATGGATCAATGAATTATATCATTATGCCTGGTTTGTTGGTTTTTTTGTAAGCGGTTTCGTATATTGGTTAGCCTCCCCCGAACTAAGTTCCCAACCTTCGGCTGGCTCGGTTGCCTCCGAAGGAGGGGCTTTAAAACCCTAAAGAATAAAATACGTAATAGATTCGCAAATAAAAAAGTATAAAATGTCTGAACAGAAAAAGGAGAATATAAAATTATCGGAGACTCAGAACCCCCTTTCGGGGGGCAGGGGGGCTTCCCTTGCGGGGGTTGGGGGGCTTTTAATTCGGAACGGAAGAGTAATAACTGCAACAGATGATTATGTAGCTGATATTCTCATTGAAGGGGAAATCATAAAAACTATTGGTAAAAATTTGTCTCTAGAGAATCAAGATTTTGTGTCTCTGAAAGAAATTGACGCCACCGGCAAATTAGTTTTCCCCGGAGGCATTGACCCGCATGTGCACCTCGACATGCCTTTTATGGGAACATTTTCTTCTGACAATTATGAAACAGGAACAAGAGCCGCCTTATTTGGCGGCACAACGATGGTAATAGATTTTATTTTACAAAAACAGGGCCATTCATTACAAGCTGCATTAGAGGAATGGAAAGGAAGAAGTGATAATAATTGTGTAGGTGATTATAGTTTTCACATGGCGGTTACCGATTTTAATGAGCATACAAAAAAAGAAATTCAGGGAATGATTGAGCAGAAAGGCATCACTTCTTTCAAAACATTTATGGCCTACAAAGGGGCGTTAATGATCGATGACCGGCAAATGATTGGATTAATGCAGGAAGTGAAAAAACATGGAGGCTTGATTAATGTACATGCTACCAATGGCGACATGATTGATTTTTTAATTGCCAAACACAGAGCAGAAGGTAAACTCTCTCCTCTTTATCATTATTTATCACAGCCAGAAGTAACAGAAGCGGAAGCCAGTGGTCGTTTTGCCGATATGGCCAATTACACAGGTTGCCCGGGATATATTGTTCATCTTACCTGCGAAGGAGCTTTAAATGCTGTTCGTAATGCAACCAGAAGAAACCAGAAAGTATTTGTAGAAACTTGTATTCAATATTTAATCCTTGATGCATCTCTTTACGAAAATAATTTTGAAGGTGCTAAATGGGTAATGAGTCCGCCACTCCGGGAAAAGAAAGACCAGGCAACTTTATGGGCAGGAATAAATCAGGGTTTGGTGAATGTGGTAGCAACTGATCATTGTCCTTTTAAATGGGAACAGAAACTGATGGGTAAAGATGATTTTTCGAAAATCCCCAACGGGCACCCTGCCATTGAGAACCGGATGGAATTATTATATAGTGAAGGAGTGAATAAAGGAAGAATCACGTTAAATAAATATGTAGAAGTAACCTGTACGAACCCGGCAAAAATTTTCGGCATGTTTCCTCAAAAAGGAACCATAGCTGTTGGAAGTGATGCAGATATCGTAATTTTTGATCCAAATGAAAAACATACATTATCTGCTAAAACACATCATATGAATGTAGATTATAGCGGGTATGAAGGATGGGAAGTAACCGGGAAAGTGAAAACTGTTTTATTAAGAGGGAAAATTGCTATAGAAAATAATCATTGCGTTATTGATAAAGGATATGGTAAATTTATAAAAAGAAATAAAGTAGATACTAAAATATAGTCCGCAAGTCGGAAAGACGGGAAGTCAGAAAGAAAAACTCCGATACTAATAATATTTTTTCAAATTCAAAGACTTGTCTTTCGGACTTTCCGACTTACGGACTTTCGGACTTACCGTCTTTCGGACTAACACAAAATTTAAACTATGCCCAGAATCATCAAATCAGGATTAATTCAAATGAGCCTTCCAAAAACTGAAGGTGAAGGAACCATTGCAGAAATTAAAGAAGCAATGGTGCAGAAACATATCCCGCTGATTGAGGAAGCGGGAGAAAAAGGGGTGCAGATACTTTGCTTCCAGGAAATTTTTAATACGCCTTACTTCTGCCCCGGGCAGGATAAAGCCTGGTATGAAAGTGCTGAATCTGTTCCGGGCCCCACCATAGAACGGATGCAAGCCTATGCAAAAAAATATAACATGGTTATAATTGTGCCGGTATATGAAAAAGAACAGGCCGGTGTTTTATATAATACCGCTGCTGTGATAGATGCTGATGGAACCTACCTGGGCAAGTACAGAAAAAATCATATCCCGCATACATCTGGTTTCTGGGAAAAATTTTTCTTCAAACCTGGTAATCTTGGTTATCCTGTTTTTCAAACACAATATGCAAAAGTGGGCGTATACATTTGTTACGACCGACACTTTCCGGATGGTGCAAGGTGTTTGGGATTGAATGGAGCAGAGATCGTTTATAATCCTTCAGCTACAGTAGCCGGTTTATCACAATACTTATGGAAATTGGAACAGCCTGCGCATGCGGCAGCCAATGG
>JANMLJ010000198.1:0-2179 GCA_031372465.1 Chitinophagaceae bacterium
GAGTATTATGGTAGCCAATGTATTTTTTGTTATCATCCCCTCACAAAAAGCGATGGTGAATGCTGCTAAGAAGGGAATACCTGCCGATCCGCTAAGAGGAAAAAACGCTTTATTCCGTTCTATACACAACAACTATTTTACGTTGCCTGTATTGTTTGTAATGATAAGCAATCATTTTCCCGGCACTTTTGGTAACAAATATCAATGGATAGTGCTGTCTGCTATCAGTCTTGGTACTGCCGGTATCAAACATTGGCTGAACCTGCGGGAGCAGGGAAAATTAAGCCTTTGGATATTACCGGCATCAGTTATGGTGTTATTAGCGGTAGCTTATGTAACCACACCACAACCATCCACCACTAAATGTTCTACGGTATCTTTTACAGCAATTAATGCTATCGTTCAGCAACGCTGTGTGCAATGTCATTCATCACAACCTACCGATGATATTTATAAAGCTCCGCCAAATGGTGTTAAGTATGATACACCGCTGGAGATTGCCCTAAAAAAAGACCTTATTATGCAACGGGTGGTTGTTACCAAAACAATGCCCCAGAACAATAAGACCAATATGACACCGGAAGAAAGGGATTTGATAAGATGCTGGATTGAACAGGGAGCCAGTCTTAAATAAGTTTTATTACTTGCGCTATATCGTCCTTTTTGCAGACTGTCACCGTAAAATTACACGGCCATAAAAAAGGGTATTTATTGGATTGCAGGAAAAGAAAAAAAGTATTTTTTTTGTATTGAAACCAATATCCACCAGTATGAAACTAATGATGTATTTAGGAAACAACCTGATAGAGTCGATTCCTCTCAACGAACTGGATCTGAAACTGCCAGGTTACCTCGGAAAATTTAAACGCAATCTTAAATTAAAATACGGCGAGCTTTTACAAAAAGCAACAGAACCACCTGAATTTTTAGTTATCAAAACAGATCTTCAGCTTAGCCAGGTTAAGCATCATTAAATTACTTCCACGCTTCGTTCAACAAAAGCTGTAAGATCGGCGCCTTTTAATAATCCTTGTGCCAGCATTGCCAGGTCAAACGCATGTTTTGCCATAACGGTTTGTTGTGCATCATCTGCCTGTAATATCTTGCTGATTATTTTATGATTGGCATTAATGGCCACTTTATAATTATCCGGCATAGAGCCATAAAAATTCATTCCTCCACCGCCGCCCATCTTACTCATATCTTTCATCCGGCGCATCCATTCTTCCATGGTAATGGTAACCGGCATTCCATCTGCCTGCTGATTTTCTATTTCCACTTTCATCGCAGGATTGTGGATAGCTTTATCAAAAATTGTTTTCAGTTTGGTAATTTCTTCCTCCGATAATTCATGCTTTGTTGCTTCTTCTGTAACAATCAGCTTGTCCACTACATCGGCATCCACTCTTTTCATGGCTGTTTTCTCGAGCTTCATTTCCAGGTTATGAATAAAGTGCGGATCAATCGGTGAATTCATCAGCAATACATCATATCCTTTTTTGGTAGCGGCCTGTATATAACTATCCTGGCCTTCCGGATCTACCGTGTACAGGTACACCAGCTGCCCTTCCTTATCTGTTTGAAAATCTTTTACTTTAATCGTGTATTCTTCCAGCGTATATTTTTCATTGGCCGTGTTCCCCAATAATAAAAACTCTTTTGCTTTCTCATAAAATTTTTCATCAGAAATGGCGCCATATTTTACAAATATGCCGATGTCATTCCATTTCTCTTCGTATGCTTTTCTATCTTTCTTAAACAACTCGCTCAGTTTGTCGGCTACTTTCCGGGAGATATAACTGTTGATTTTTTTTACATTACTATCGGCCTGTAAAAAAGAACGGCTTACATTGAGTGGAATATCCGGTGAATCAATAACACCATGAAGCAACATCAGGAATTCAGGAACAATATCTTTTACTTCATCAGTAATAAATACCTGACGGCTGAAAAGTTTGATCTTATTTTTTTGTACTTCAAAATCATTTTTCAGTTTGGGAAAGTATAAAACACCGGTCAGGTTGAAAGGATAGTCAACATTCAAATGAATCCAGAACAAAGGTTCTTCAGAAAAAGGATAAAGTTCTCTATAGAAATCCAAATAATCTTCGTCTTTCAGATCGGCCGGGGCTTTTGTCCAGATGGGATTAGTGTTATTGATGATATTATCAACCTCTAC
>JANMLJ010000200.1:0-16181 GCA_031372465.1 Chitinophagaceae bacterium
GTGTGGAAGCAAACTATGATGAAAGAAGAGATGCTGAGTTGACAGCCAACTATATCAAAAGCGAACATTACGAGCAGGTGATGAATGCCGGTGACCTTCGCTGGAGTTTGCCTAAACTAGTGTATCACCTGGAAGATCTTAGAGTAGGAATGAGCTATCCTAGTTATTATATATCCAGGCTGGCCTCCAAGTTTGTAAAAGTTTGTTTACAAGGTACAGGTGGTGATGAATTATTCGGTGGTTATCCCTGGAGATACTACCGCATTTTTAAATCATTAGATAGACAGGATTTCTTTAATCAGTATTATGATTTCTGGCAACGATTGGTAAAAGATGAAGACAAAGCAAAACTATTTACTCCTTCTGCTTATAATAAGATTGGTAACATCAATGAGATAAGACCCATCTTTGAAAAAGTATTTCTATTCAACGACAAACTAAAGTACGATCGGCCTGAAGAACATATTAACAACTCACTTTACTTTGAAATAAAAACGTTCTTGCCCGGTTTACTTCTTGTTGGAGATAAACTCTCCATGGCACACGGGTTGGAAGAAAGATTTCCCTTTATGGATAATGAGCTGGTGAATTTTGCTATGAAAGTGCCGGTGAAGCATAAACTGGGCAACCTGGAAATGATGAAAAAAATTGACGAAAATGAATTCAGGGATAAGAAGAAATTATATACAGAATATGATGATGGTAAGAATGTATTGAGAAAAGCCATGTTGGATTTTATGCCGGAGCAAATCATCAACCGGAAAAAACAGGGTTTCAGTGCGCCGGATGAAAGCTGGTACAGGGGAGAGAATGCAGCATATATGAAAGAGTTGCTGCTTAATAAAAAAACGGTTTCGTCAGAGTTTATCAATCCCTCGTTTACCGAACATATTATTGATGAACACATCAATAAAAAAATAAACCATCGTTTGTTACTTTGGAGTATGATGAATTTTGAATGGTGGTGCCGTATTTTCCTGAATGGAGAGAAAGTATGATGGATAGAAAAAAAATACTAGGTGAATCAGATCCTGAGTTAGGGGAATTGTTTTTACTGTTACAAAAGCTGAAAAACAAACTTGATGCGGGCGTATTGGAAGAACTTGAACGATCGGTACCGTTTGCTGATGTACTGTTTGACCGTTGGGAACGTGCTTCATTATTAGGATTCGGCAAAGGGACTTCAGTTTATGACTCTTCCCATATTTTCGGGGATGTGAAAGTTGGTAATAATACCTGGATTGGCCCCTTTACCATTTTAGATGGTACCGGTGGACTTACTATTGGAAATAACTGCAGTATTTCTGCATCTGTACAAATATACACGCATGATTCTGTCGCCTGGGCCATCAGCGGGGGAAAAGAGAAATATGAGTATGCCACTACATCCATTGGAAATAACTGCTATATAGGTCCAGCCTGTGTAATTGCCATGGGCGTCCATCTGGAAGATGGAATTGTCGTTGGTGCAAATAGTTTTGTAAAAAATTCATTTCCTGCCGGCAGTAAAATTGGCGGTACTCCGGCACGATTACTTTAGTTCAGTCAATAAAATGAAAATCGTTTTTCTCGGTGCCACACAGTTCAGCAGGGAATTGCTCCTGCATTTGCTGAATAATCAGATAAAACCAGAGATGATATTCACTATGCCGCAGGAGTTCAAAATTTCCTACAGCAAAGCGAAGGTTAAGAACTACAATTTTGCAAACCTTGCAGAAATAGCCGATCAGTATACAATTCCTTGTTACGAACTTGATTCTACACCCGGAAATCGAATTACTGATTATTATGATGACCTTGTTGCTTTGAATCCTGATGTAATTCTTGTTATGGGTTGGTACTACAAGGTGCCCAAAAAAATCAGGGATCTTGCCAGGTATGGTACATGGGGAATTCATGCATCCCTATTGCCAAAGTATGCAGGAGGTGCCCCGTTGGTATGGGCTATTATAAATGGGGAGAAGGAAACAGGTGTTTCCCTGTTTAAATTAGAAGAGGGTGTTGATGATGGTGATATTATTGCCCAACAAATAATTCCCATTGCTTTTGAAGACAGTATCAAAGAAGTATATGAAAAGGCAACAGCGGCTTCCAAAGAAATTTTATTGAATACATTACAAAATATTGAAACAATAAAGTTTATTCCGCAGCAAAAATCAACAATTGAACTATGGCCGCAAAGGAAACCGGAGGATGGCGAAATTGATTTGAGCTGGCCGGCAGAAAAAATTTATAATTTCATCCGGGCACAGGCACCTCCATATCCGGGGGCATTTCTTAAAACAGCCGACGGAAAGAAAATAATTATTGAAAAATCAAAGATGGGGTAAGCCCAATAAAAACGTATAAGTTATACTATGAATAGTGAACATTTGCAACAACTATTTAGATTACCAGTTACCGTAAAAGATAATTTTATTTATCAAAGTGGCCAGGATGCCACTACGGAAACGAATCAACAACAGACACAGGATATTTTCAGCGATAAATGGGTGGAAGCCGACGAATACAAGAACATAGATAAGTTATACGAGTTCCAATACGAATGGTTTTTGTCTTTATATGGGTTTGAAACCGAAGATAAACTGGCAGCGTACCTGGCCACAAAAAAAACAATTATTGATACAGGCTGTGGATTGGGTTATAAAGCTGCCTGGTTTGCCCGATTAGCACCTCATGCAACTGTTCTTGGCGTAGATATTTCAGATGCTATTAATGTAGCAGCAAAAAATTTTAAACAGTATCCCAATCTTTTTTTCTTCCGCGGTGATATTGCTAATACAGGGTTAAAAGATGAAGTTATTGATTTCACCGTTTGCGACCAGGTAATTATGCACACAGAAATTCCGGAAGATACATTCAGGCATTTATCAAATATTACTTCTCCGGGAGGTGAATTTGCCTGTTATGTCTATTCAAAAAAAGCTTTACCAAGAGAATTAGTGGATGATTATTTTCGGAAAGCTACTCATACTATCAGTAAAGAAGAAATGTGGAAATTCTCCGAGCAATTAACGGAGCTTGGAAAAAGATTAAGCGACTTAAAAATTAGTTTTGAAAGCCCTGATATCCCCTTATTGGGAATCAAAGGGGGGACTTACGATATACAACGATTCATTTACTGGAATTTTTTGAAATGCTTCTGGAAAGAAGATTGGGGGTTTGATTTGAGTAAAAGCACCAACTACGATTGGTATGCTCCCAGCAACGCAAAACGCTTCAGCAAACAGGAATTCCTTGATATGGTAAATCAGAATAATCTTTCGATCAGTTACCTGCATGAAGAAGAAGCCTGTTATTCAGGAAGGTTTCTTAAATCCTGAATTAATTACTATTCCAAATTATGGAAAAAGCAGTACTAAAAGAAGATACGGTGGCTATAGTCAATGGAAAGCAAATTTGCACCCGTTGCATTTATGACGAAAGCATTCCCTCAATAAGTTTTGATGGTAAAGGCATTTGTAATTACTGCCACATGGTAGATAGTTTGATCGAAGAATATCAAACAGGTAAGCCGGAAGGAGAAAAGACAATTAATGAATTGGTTGAACGAATAAAAAAAGATGGCAACGGAAAACAGTATGATTGTGTAGTAGGAGTGAGTGGTGGCACCGATTCATCATATATGGTTTATTGGGCTTTAAAGCAGGGCCTTCGCCCCTTAGCTGTTCATTACGATAATACCTGGAACACCGCTATTGCTACCGAAAATATCCGGAAAGTGCTGACAAAGCTGAAAGTAGATTTATTTACCCATGTAATAAATAATAAAGAAGCCGATGATATTTTTAAAGCTTTCTTTACAGCTGGTGTTCCGGAAATAGAAGCTTCAACAGATTTGGCGCTTGCTGAAACAATGTACCGGGCTGCGGCAAAATATAAAGTTAAGTATGTAATTGAAGGTCATTCTTTTATTGCTGAGGGCATCAGCCCTCTGGGAAAAAACTATTTTGACGGCAAATACATTTCTTCCATTCATAAAAAATACGGGAAGTTGCCGATGAAGACTTACCCCCTCATGACTTTCTGGAAGTTTATTAAATGGACAGCTCTTTACCGGATCAAAAAGATACGGCCACTCTGGTATATTAAATACAGTAAAGAAGATGCAAGAACTTTCTTGGAGAAAGAATTTGGTTGGGAATATTATGGTGGCCATCACCTCGAAAACAGAATGACATCATTTTTTCATAGTATTTACTGTCCGCAAAAATTTCATGTTGATTACAGAAATAATAGTTTATCTGCTTCTGTCCGTAGCGGACAGATAAGCAGAAAGGATGCTATTGAAGAATATTATAATCATCCCCCTTATATCGAACAGGAACTGCTCAGCTACTTTAAGAAAAGACTTGGCTTTAGTGATGAAGAGTATGAAAGAATAATGAAATTGCCGCCTCACTACTGGACGGAATTTCCTACGTACAAAAAAAGATTTGAAAGGCTACGTCCTTTCTTTTATCTGCTGATGAAGGCACACCTTGTTCCCCGAAGTTTTTACATGAAATATTGTTTCCCCGCACCAAAGTAATATGATCACTATTGTTAATTATGGAATGGGCAATCTTGGCTCTGTACAGAATATGTTTAAACGTATTGGTGTGCCAAGCGAAATATCGGGTGACCCTGCAATTATTGCAAAATCAACCAAGCTTTTATTACCGGGTGTAGGTGCATTTGATGCAGCTATGCAAAAAATTGCCGATAGCGGTTTGCGAACAGTGTTAGATAAAAAAGTGCTGGAAGATAAAGTGCCCACACTGGGTATTTGCCTTGGCATGCAATTGCTCACTAATAGTAGCGAAGAAGGGGTTTTACCAGGATTAGGATGGATAACGGCTAAAACAGTTAAATTTAAATTTGCCCCGGATTCTAAATTAAAAGTCCCGCACATGGGTTGGAATTATGTGTTTTCAAAAAAAGATTCACCACTGACGGATAATTTGCCGGAGGAACCAAGATTTTATTTTGTGCATAGTTATTTTGTGCAATGCGATAATGAAGAGGATGTACTGACCACAACACCATATGGTTCAGATTTTCATTCCATTGTTCAGAAGGATAATGTTTATGGGGCACAGTTTCACCCGGAAAAAAGCCATAAATACGGTATGAAATTGTTAGCAAACTTTGCAAAACTCTCCTAATACAATTGGAAAAAAAATACTCTCTTTTTACTGCGATTATAGTTCTCTCCTTTATCAGCAATGCGCAAACTGGCAATACAATTAAAAAGGGTGCCATTATTAATGTAAAAAATTTTGGTGCTAAAGGAAATGGAAAAGCGAATGACTATGCAGCTATTCAAAAAGCAATTGCCGAACTCCATAGAATAAAATCAGGCACCCTTTTTTTTCCGAGAGGCACTTACAAAATAAATGAAGTGTTCAGACAGAATGAAAAAGGTATAGTATTGAACGGTAAATCACATTTCTTCTTTACAGGTCTCAGCAATATTACTATTAAAGGAGAAAAGGGTTCAATTATTTCGATTAAAGGGGATTTTCATAAGAAACCTGAATGGGAGATAAAGGAAAGAAATTTTGGATATAGTTTTGATTACCAGATTTCATTTGTATTCAAACAGTGCAGGAACATTACGATTGAAAATATTGAAATTAATGGGAATTGTGATAAGATGACCCGCGAGAAAAACGTGGTGGAAGGTCCGTCCATTGGTTTTTTATTTGGAGAAAATATAACGGATACTGTTGAAAATGTATTGCTGCGCAATTTGTATGTACATCATATGTCGACAGACGGTATATGCTGGAAAGGGAGGGGTGGCGGACTTTATGCTGAAAACCTGAGACTTAGAAATAATGGACGATGTGCTTTAAGTATTGTACAGGGTAAGAATATGCGGTTTGTAAACTGCGACTTTTCGGAAACAGGCGTAACCGGTAAATATGAAAGCCATGCGCCAAACACCGGTGTAGATATTGAAAATGAATCGTTCAACACGATAGAAAATATTTTTTTCAGGAATTGCAGGTTTGTTAAAAATAAAAATACCCAATTCATTGCTTCGGGGTTTGATGGTGTCGGCGCAGGACGCACTACTAATGTAAATTTAGACAGTTGCTATTTTGAGGAAAACAGAGAAATAGAGCCAGTAACAGACAGGGCTGTAATGATTACAACCGGTAATAGCAGTATTACCAATTCAACAATTATCGGTACGCTTAACTTTGACGTAAATGGATGCAGTGCAAATGGTCAACCCGACAAGGGGGTTGTCATTAAAAACTGTACTATCAAAAGCAAAGGGTATGGTATTCGTTTAAATTGTGATTTTAAAATAAAGATTGAGCATTGCACGATAGAACAACTTCCCGGACTCGATGAAGAGTCTTGTAAACTTCCTTATCCATTTATCGGTGGTGGACAAAATGTATATATCGAGAACAATACTTTTATTTACAATTCCAGTAACTGGAGGCAGGGTCATGCAACTATGCTGTGGGATTTGAATAATTACTACCAGGGATGTAAATCTATTACCGGCAATACACTTCGTTTGAAAGAGGAAGAAGGCAAAAAAATGCCAAAAAATGCTGTGTATATGATTATTCTTGACCAACGATTTCTTGGTAAGAATATGATTGCAGGTACTGATAAAATTATTTTCACTCAATATTAAATAGATCCCACCTTGCTGCGTACAAGAGTAATTCCTGTTTTATTACTGAAAGATGAAAGCCTGGTGAAGACAACCCAGTTTGGAAAGTATGGTTATATCGGAGATTCGATCAATACCTGCAGGATATTTAATGAGTTGGAAGTTGATGAACTTTGTTTTCTTGATATTTCAGCCAGCAAAGAAAAAAAAGAACCCGATTATAAAATTTTACAGGAAATCTCCGATGAGTGTTTTATGCCACTGAGTTATGGAGGCGGTATAAACAATTTCTGGCAGGCGGAAAAAATATTTAAAATCGGGTTTGAAAAGATTATTATTAACTCGGCTTCATTTACACATCCTGCTACGATTTCAGAAATAGCAAGAGTTTATGGAAGTCAGGCAGTGGTAATTGCAGTGGATGTTAAAAAGAATTTTTGGGGTAAATATGAGGTATTTAGTGTAAGCGGCACCGTTAATCATAAGAAGAACCCTGCTGAGTGGGTGAAGGAAGTTGAAAACCTTGGAGCCGGGGAAATTCTACTCACTTCCATAGACAGGGAAGGTACCTGGAAAGGTCTGGATGTGGAACTGATCAGAAAAATTACGGATAGTACGAATCTCCCGGTTATAGCTCACGGAGGTGCAGGCACTATACAGCATATTGATGATGCGGTAAGAAACGGCCATGCTTCTGCGGTTGCATTAGGCAGCATGGTGGTGTACCAGAAGCAAGGGCTTGGTGTACTGGTTAATTTTCCTGACAAACAATTACTGGAACAAATACACAGTTAACAATGAAGATTGCTTTAATAGGGAATGTATGTAACAATATGTATAATATTGGGATGGCTTTAAAAAGGCATACAGAGATTACTCCACATCTCTATTTAAGTGATAAGACGGATATACACACAAATCCAGAATTTAATGACCCCAATGCAAAAAATCAGGGAGAGTGGGTGTTCTGTGATACAAAATGGGATCCTACATTTCTTTTTAAAAAATTTGACAAAAGGATGATAAGGAAATTAAAAGCGGAGAAATACGATGCAATCATTGTATCGGACGTCGGTGTCTGGCTGGCTCCTTTTATAAAAAATACTACGTTTTTCTTTTGGACAACAGGTGCAGATTTAACAAGAATGCCCTTTCCGGTAACATTTAATTTTTTTTATAAAGGACTTAAAGCCAAAATAAAAGCAGGGTATATGGGGCTTCTTCAACGTTGGGGCATTAAGCATATTGATTATTTCATGACGCAGCCATTTATGCCATTTCTCCATGCTTTACAGAAGCTGCATATTCCATCTGCTAAAATATCAACGTTGTATTTCCCAATTATTATTGATCTTGAAATATTTAAATACAATCATACATACAAAGAAAAAATCTCGGAGGAGAATATTGCAAAAATCGGAAAATTTAACTTTAAAATATTTCACCCAAGCCGGTTAATGATTAAAAAAAACCAGGCATTATATAATGCAGGACAATGGAAAGGAAATGATATTCTCCTCCATGGGGTAAGGGCCTTTATCGATAAATATAATACAGATGATATTTGTATTGTTTTACCAGACAGAAGTCATTCAAAAGACGATGAATTGTTTAAAGCTCTTGCAAAAGAATTGAAGTTGGAAAGAAACATTATATGGGTTAAAGGTCAAACAGAAGAAGGATTTACAAAAGAAGAAATGGTTGCCTTCTATTCAATGGCAGATCTGGTGGTTGATGAATTTGGAATCGGCTGGTTTGGATCGGTTGTTGTTGAAGCAACAGCCTGTAGCAGACCAGTGATGTGTTACGTGGATGAAAAAGCCATGAATCAGCTTTATCCCTGGCACCCTGTTCTTTCAGTTAATACTCCTGAAACAATAGCTGAGGAAATCGGGAAACTTTATTTTGATAAAACCTATGTCGAAAATTTATGCAACACCTCTCATAAATGGGCAAAAGAGTTTCATAGCCAGGAAAATGCAGCCATCGTTTATGCCAATCAGATTAAAATGCTGATAACAGCGAATTAATAAGTATGATTGCCCCATCATTTAAGTCATTATCAAAGGATATTCTCTATTATGGTCTTGGCAACATGCTCTATAGTCTTGTCCAGTTTTTCAGCATGCCCATTGTTGTAAAAAGTATGGCTAAAAGCGAAGTAGCCAATTGGAATATATTATTACCAACAGGTATATTGCTGGCGGCAATTGTAACATTTGGTATGGATTCAGCAGTTGTCAGATTTGTAAAGGATGCTAAAACTGAAAAAGAAAGGAAAACAATCTTCTCCACCGGTTTTTTCTTTGAAATCGGATTGGCTATATTACTTGCTGCCGGTATGTGGATTTTTGCAGGTCAATTACAATCTGCCATTAAAGTATCTTCCGATTACAATTCTTCCTGGTGGATGTTAATTGTCTGGCTTCCTGGTGTCATCATTGCTCAATACTTTCAAAACTGGTTTAAATATACTTTTCGCAGGTCATTATTTTTATCGCTTATTTTAGTTCAATCAGTTATTTATTTTGCCGGTATACTACTAATGAAAATAACCGGTCATGTTAACCTGTTTAATGTAATGCTCGCAATGGTTGCCAGCCAGTTTGCGGTTGCCATTACTGGTTTTTTTTATTGCCGGAATCTTTTTACTTTTTCGGTTGACAGGAAACTCCTTGGTCAGTTGCTGATATATGGGTTGCCATTTATGGTATTGTCATTCGGATATAATTTTATTGCTTCGATTGATCGGTATATGCTTGCAGGAAAAATAAGTGAAGCTGATTTTGCCATTTACACACAGGGTTTCAGGATTTCAGCAATAATTTCAATGGTTGTTTCTTCCTTTAATTTCGCATTTGGTCCGTTTTTATTATCCATACTGGGACAACCTCAAGCAACACATATACTTTCCCGTTTTCATACTTATTACCTGATGGTAATGTGTTTTATTGGTCTTTGTTTTATGGCACTGGCCAAAATAATCATACAAATACTGGCAGGTATTGATTATATAGATGGACAAAAATTTATGCTTTTATTTGTTATTGGATACATATTTTATGGAATGTATTCTTTTGCACAAGCTGGTATTATCCATTCCCGTAAAAGTTACCTGGGTTTATATACGTTGCTGGCAGGATTAACAGTTGTTTTTCTGATTGATTTCTTCTCCGTTAAAAAATATATGGGCTTTGGAACCGCTACAGGTTTTATGGTAGCCAATATTGTAATGGTGATACTGGCAGGTATCTTTTCTTCCAAATATGTTCCTGTCCGGTATAATTTTTTAAAAGATGGAATATTGCTATTGGTACTTTTTGGCGGAGGACTCTTGTTATCAACTTTTAGCTTATCTGCAAATATTTATATTGACGGAGGAGTAAAATTAGGTGCAGTTATTTTAGTGGCTGGCTCCATCCTGTTCTTTTTGCTTTCGGTAGCTGATAAATTGTATATCAGTAATTTTATTTCAGGAAGAAAGCTTACCTCCATCTAGCATGAAGAAAGTAGCCATTTTAATAAATAACCTGATGGGTGGTGGTGCTGAAAGAATTGTATCCTACCTCTTAAATGAAGGGTATGATAAGTTTGACATGCACCTTGTATTACTCCGCCGCGAAATTGCCTATGATATTCCCGGAGAAGACCGGTTGAAAATTTTTGAATTGGAAGGTCTTCAAAGTTCAAAATTTACGACGATTCTGCAAATGGGAGCACTTTCAAAAAAATTGAGGAATTATCTTGAGGAAAACAAAATAGAAACCCTGCTTTCATTACTGAACCGTTGTAACCTGATAGCCTGCAGGGTTAAAAAAAGTGGATGGAATGGTAAACTGATTATCAGTGAAAGGGCCGATACCCTGGCACACTATAAAACTATCCGGTTTGGATGGTATATGATTCGTCTGATAAAAAAGTATTATCCGTATGCAGATGAAGTAACAGTTATTTCAAAAGGTATTGCAAAAAGTCTTGCCGCACTTGGAATTCAGAACAGCTATGTAATCTATAACCCGATTTTTACGGAAGCAGGTCCGCCGGTAGTTACAGACCGGCCTTTTACATTTGTTAATGTTGCCCGGTTGGAACCTCAAAAAAATCAGGCCTTGTTATTAAAAGCATTTGCAAAAATACCCGGGGAAAATAGCTGTCTTATAATACTTGGTATTGGTTACCTGGATGAAACATTGAAAAATCTTAGCGCCACGTTAAATATTGAGAAAAGAGTTCGGTTTGAAGGTTTTCAAAAAGACGTGAACTGGTTCTTGGCGCGTTCCGATTGCTTTGTATTCACTTCTGATTATGAAGGTTTGGGTAATGTTCTCATTGAAGCTTTACAGGCCGGATTGCCTGTAATTTCTACTGATTGCCCTTCCGGTCCACGAGAGATTCTTTCACCCGACAGCGATTCTTCTGTGCTTACTATAAAAGGAATTGAATGTGCAACATTTGGCATTCTTACACCGGTAGGAAATGTTGATTACCTGGCCGAAGCCATGCAGAAAATGATGACGGACGAAGTATTGCGGAATAAATATAAAGAACTTGCCAAACCAAGATCACGGGATTTTGATCTTAAAAAAACAACCCGGAAATATTTTGATCTTTTTTAATTAACTATGTGTTCAGCAATAAAAACAATTATTTCCACCGATCAGGTACAGGTAGCTAAAACAGGATGTACAGCGGTATGAATTTACCCGTTCATATTATAATTCCATCCGTTGAACTGGCAGGAGTTGAGAAAAGAATGCTTAGCTTTTGGTTTTATTCTCAAAAAGAATACAAAAGAGAAATTTACCTGGTTATAACGGAATCATTATATAAAAAATTTGTTGAAGCAACGGAGTTTTCCGAAATAGTTAATTTTAAAAATAAAATTATTTTTATTGATAGCGCTGCAAGCAGAATGGCAAGCCTTAAGATTGTTAGAAAACATTTCTTTGCCTATAGGAAAAATACCATCATGCACTTTGTACTCTGGTACCCTGTTAATTTTTCCATTAAGCAGTCAAAGACATTGTACACATTTCCCGGATATGAGCTTTCCTACCTCTCAATGGCAAAAAAAGCAATTTTATACCTGTCTTTTTTAAGTGCAAAAAAGATAGATCTTCTTGATCCGATCATTTTTAAAAATATGAGAAAACTGTTCTTTCTTAAAAAGAACAGTTTTAATTTAACCCCAAACTCTGTAGTTAATATAGAAAAATACAAAGCCGATTTTGCCAGCAAGGAAAACTGGATAGTATTTTTAGGGCGATTTGTTCAGCATAAACAGGTAATGCCTTTTGCCAGGGCGATTCCCCTTATTTATAAGCAACTAAAAGAAAAAAATGTCCCGGGTATTAAATTTTTCTTACTGGGTCTCGGAGAACAGGAAAATGAACTAAAGGCATTGTTAGACAAAGAGGAATATAAAGGGATTGATATATTTGTTGGATTTGTCTTTGATCCCCAAAGTATATTGGAAAAATCTAAAATCATTCTGTCTGTTCAACAGTATAACAATTACCCTTCCAGGAGTTTGCTGGAAGCGATGGCTTGTGGTAATATCCCTGTTGTAACAGATGTAGGTAATACAGACCTGATAGCTAAACCAGGATTTTCTGCATATATAAGTAAAAACTTTACTGCAGAAGAAATAGCCGGTTCAATTACAGGTTTGTTAGTGTTGGATCAGGCTTCGCAATTGGATAAAATGAGAAATGCACGTCAGTTTGTTGCTGATAATTGCAGGATGGAAAATATGGCAGAATACTTTTACAACTTGTATGATACCCTGTGAGTTTTGTAGTATTGCACTATTAGCAATCAAAGAAAATTAAAGCAAATTAAATGGAGATAGTCAATTTTGGAATTATCGGTTGTGGAAGAATTGCCGGTCGTCATGCCATTCAAATTGAAAAAATTGGCAAACTAAAAGCTGTTTGTGATATTATTCCTGAAAAAGCAAAAGCAATGGGCATTCAATATCATTGTAACTGGTATACCACCGTGGAAGAATTATTACAAAAGGAAGCTGGTAATATTGATGTAATGGCTATATGTTCACCAAATGGTTTGCATAAAACTCATACCATTGAAGCACTCAAAGCAGGATGTCATGTATTGTGCGAAAAACCGTTGGCTATTTCTGTAAATGACTGCGGGGAAATGATCAAACAGGCAGAAAATTCCAATAAACGATTGTTTGCCATTAAGCAAAACAGATTTAACCCACCTGTAGCTGCAGTCAAAAAAGCTATTGATGAAGGTAGATTGGGGAAGATTTATAGTATTCAGCTAAGTTGTTTTTGGAACAGAAACGAAGATTATTACCAAAATTCATGGAAAGGAACTGCTGACCTTGATGGAGGTACTTTATACACACAGTTCAGTCATTTTATTGACCTCCTTTATTGGATGATCGGGGATATTAGAAATGTAGCTTGCTTTACAGGCAATTATGCGCACCAGGGAATGATTGATTTTGAAGATACCGGGGTTGTCATTCTTGAATTTTATAATGCAGCTATCGGTACCATTAATTATACAGTGAATAGTTATCAGTCAAACATGGAAGGCTCCCTGACTATCTTTGGAGAAAAAGGAACGGTGAAGATTGGTGGCCAGTACCTCAATGAATTAGAATATCAAAAGATACAAGATTTCGTCATAGAGAATCTTCCGGAAGGAAATAAGGCCAATAACTATGGAAGTTATGTAGGCTCAATGTCTAATCATGATAAAGTGTATGAAAACCTGGTAGATGTATTAACAAAGGGGGTGGCAATTAATACAAATGCTTTTGAAGCATTAAAGACTGTTGAAATTATTGATAAAATATACCGGGAAGCAAAGAAAATAAAATAGTATGGTGATTATTTCCAGCGCAGGGATTAAGGATGTACAATTCGGGGCTAATGTAAAAGTGGTAGAGCCGGTTAATATGTACGGTTGTTCCATAGGAGATGATACATTTATTGGACCATTTGTAGAGATACAAAAAAATGTATCGGTTGGCAGTAATTGTAAAATACAATCACATACTTTCATTTGCGAATTGGTTACCATTGGCAATAATTGTTTTATTGGACATGGTGTAATGTTTGTAAACGACCTTTTTTCAACAGGAGGCCCTGCTGGCGGCAATAAAGAATTATGGAAATCTACCCTTATCGGCAATAATGTATCTATAGGAAGCAATGCAACAATACTACCGGTTTCTATTTGTAATGATGTGGTAATTGGGGCAGGGGCTGTAATTACGAAGGATATTACATCACCTGGCACTTATGCAGGTAACCCGGCTAAAAAATTTATAAAAAAGGATAGTCATGAAAATTAAATTTGTCGACTTATATGCACAATATCTTTCCATAAAAGGAGATATCGACAAGGCTATAGAAGGGGTAATTAAGAACTCTTCTTATATTGGCGGCGAAACAGTGAAAAAGTTTGAGCAGGAATTTTCTTCGCTGTATGGAATAAAACATTGTATCAGCGTAGCAAACGGAACCGATTCTCTTTTTATCCTGATGAAAATGCTGGGGATTGGAAAAGGAGACGAAGTGCTAACGGTGGCAAATAGCTGGATATCCAGCTCTGAAACAATTTCTCAAACCGGCGCCAAACCGGTATTTATTGATATAGATAATTTATATTATAGTGTTGATGAAAACAAGCTTGAAGAAAAGATCACACCTGATACTAAAGCGCTTATCGCCGTTCACCTGCAAGGACAAATGTGTGCTATCGGAAAGATCAAAAAGATCTGTGAGAAGCATGGAATTTTTTTAATTGAAGATTGTGCACAGTCGCATTTTTCAGAATTTGAAGGAAAAAGAGCGGGAACTTTTGGAGTGGCGGGTTCATTTAGTTTTTACCCGGGTAAAAACCTGGGAGCTTACGGTGATGCAGGCTGTATTATAACAAATGATGACAAATTAGCGGATAAATGCAGGATGTATGCGAATCATGGAGCACTTAAAAAGCATCATCACCTCATAGAAGGTATTAATAGCCGTTTAGACGGGATGCAGGCTGCCATTCTCTCTGCTAAACTCCCTCATATACTTGAATGGACCGCAAAAAGAATTGAAAAAGCAAACTATTACACCCGGCAATTAAATATGCTTTGTCCGCAGGTAATTACTCCGGTTGTAAGACCAGGTACAAAACATACTTTTCACCTTTATATAATCCGGACTTCTCAAAGAGATGAATTAAAATCATTTCTAGCTGATAAAGGAGTAGAAACGATGATTCACTACCCATCTATATTACCTGTTTTGCCGGCTTATACATACCTGGAAGAAAAAGGTGAGAATTATCCCGTTGCATATTCTTTTCAACCGCAAATATTATCCCTGCCCATTTATCCGGAGATATCAACAGAAGAAATTGACTATGTTGTTGAAAATATTGTATTGTTTTACAAACAATATCCGGTACTGAATTCTTCAAATATCGAACAGCTGGTAACAGCTGTCGGGAAATAAAGCGATGATGTTTCTATTGTTTCCTATTAAAATAAATTTATACGTTTTATAAAATTGGCATGAACGAGAAAATACAAATCAATCAAACACCGGTTAATATTGTGAAAACCAAAAACAGGGAAATCGCCTGTTTTATGATTGATGACTCCAATATTGATAAAAATACGGTTGACTCTTTCGGACAGGAATGGAAAGCCTTTCATGAATTTGGTGCCCGTGACCTTCAACGATTGGGTGACTCCTATTTTGATATTGTGACCAATCAAATGATCAATTCAAATACCATTGCTGCTGATTTTGGTTGTGGTAGCGGGCGCTGGACTAAATACATTGCACCAAGAGTTAAAAAAATTGCAGCCATAGATCCCAGTGATGCCATATTTGCTGCAGATGAATTGCTGGCTGATACCCCCAATGCAGAATTATTCAAAGGGTCTATTTCTAACCTGCCTTTTCCTGATGATTATTTCGACTTCGGATTTAGTCTTGGTGTACTTCATCATATTCCGGATACCAAACAGGCCATGAAAGATTGTATTAAAAAAATAAAACCCGGCGGTTATTTTCTTGTCTATCTCTATTATGATTTTGAAGGGAGAGGATTTCTTTTTAAAACATTATACAAACTTTCTGACATGATCAGATGGGGGGTGTCAAAATTTTCACCCGGAATTAAAAAATTCGTTTGCGATATATTAGCTATACTTTTTTATATGCCTTTTGTTTTATTCAGCCGGCTACTAAGGTTTCTGGGTGTTTCTAAAAAGGTGAGAAGCAAAATACCACTTCATGGTTATGAAAGCACTTCCTATTATATTATCCGCAATGATGCTTTAGACAGGTTTGGTACTCCCCTGGAACAACGGTTCTCCAGAACTGAGATTGAGGACATGATGAAAGAAGGGGGTCTTGAGAATATTCTATTTGGCAAAGAAATCCCTTACTGGCACTCCATTGGCCGTAAAACAGCTCAAAAAGGCCTATAGATATGGAAGATTTTGTAGTACTATATCATGATTATGATTTGTTGGTTACGAGAGCTTGCCGAGGAGCGAAGCGAACGCATCATTGCA
>JANMLJ010000204.1:0-5877 GCA_031372465.1 Chitinophagaceae bacterium
TTGAATAGTAACAACTTTTTATGTATAGCATAGCTCGGTAATGTACGTAGCACTTCTCCAAAGGAGTCCTTCGGACAAATTATTAATTAGCCGCTTCCTGTATCATCATCCCTTGCCAGTTAGAATTTTCGTACATTTGCAGTAAACGAATTTGACTTATCCTATTTAAAAACATACTCATGCAAACTGTAATTATTCCAGTAGATTTTTCGGAAACTTCGTTGAATGCTGCCCGCTATGCCGTTCAATTTCTGGCAGGTCAAGCCGGTGTAAATTTGATTCTTCATCATGTATATGGAAAAGAAGCAGAAGCGCATGAAGCAGAACAGGCATTGGAGCAATTGAAAGCCCTTTTGCAAAGGTCAGGACTAGTTACCATTGAAACATTGGCAGAAGAAGGATCTGATTTCATTGAAGAACTGGAAAAACTTGCCCGGCATCGCCATGCAAACCTGATTATTATGGGTATCACCGGTAGATCTGCCATGGGTCAGACGTTTATTGGTTCCAATACGCTGAAGATGGTGGAACAAAAAATTTGTCCTGTGCTGATTATTCCTGCAGAAGCTATTTATCAGGAGGTAAAAAATGTATTACTCACTTCAGATTTTAAAAATGCAAAGTCCAGCACCCCATCTGTTCCCATTAAAAATATTTTAAAAGCATTTCATCCAAAATTACATATTCTGAATGTGGACAGTGAACACTATGTAGCATTAACAGAAGAGTACCAGGCAGAAAAAGCGGCGCTGAATGAAATGTTCAGCGAATTTGAACCCGAATTTTATTTCCTTGGGCTTCATGATGTGGATGATGCTATTAACCAATTTGCCGAAGATAAAAATATTGACTTTATTATTATTATACGTAAAGAGCAAAGTCTGTTTGCACGGCTGTTTATAAAAAGTAAGACAAAAAAGCTTATTTATCAAAGTTCGATACCCATCCTGGCTATGCATGAATGAGGACAATTTGAGCTTTAAAGCATAACTTGACTTCACGGGAACTTATAAGTATCTTTGTTCCAGTATTTTCTATGCGACATTATTCAAAAAAGATGACCCGGATTTACACTTTTGCCGAGCAATCACTGCCCGCTAATTTTTATATACCTGATTAATCACCCGTCACCACTTCTTACTTAGCTGCCCCATTTGTTCGCAGGCGTTGAAGCCTGATTGATTCATCAACGATTGTATATATGAAAAATATTAAACTAATAGAAGTGCCTTCGGAAATTGGTGCCGGTACCCGTGGTGCAAGTCTTGGCGTAGATGCTATAAAAATAGCTGCCCTTGATTTCATGAGTAATTTTTTTATTCATTTCCCCTCCGAAAAAATTCCATCGGAAAATAAATTACTGTATGAACCCATTGAATCACCTTATGCCAAACGGATAAAAGGTGTTATTTCTATCTACGACAAAGTAAGCAAAGCTGTCAGCGATACCATGAAGAATAATTTCTTCCCTGTTGTTATCAGTGGTGACCACAGCACGGCGGGAGCAACCATTGCCGGCATTAAAATGGCCAAACCAAAAAGTAAACTTGGCGTGATCTGGATTGATGCCCATGCGGACCTGCATACGCCTTACACCACTCCTTCAGGAAATATACATGGTATGCCCATGTCCATTTCTATCAATGAAGATAATAGTGAATGTTCGGTACATGATGTAGACGATGAAACAACTAAATACTGGAACTACCTTAAAAATATCGGCAAGATTGCTCCAAAAGTTTTGCCGGAAGATGTAGTATTTATTTCACTTCGGGATTTTGAAAAAGAAGAACGGCACCTTATTGAGAAGTATAATATGAAAGTCATTACTTCTAAAGAAGTACGGAATAAAGGAGCTGAAAATGTAGTAAGGGCAGTACTACGGTACCTCGCCGACTGTACAGATATCTATGTTTCTTTTGACGTGGATAGCCTTGATTCTTCTATTTCCAAAGGAACAGGAACTCCGGTAAGCAATGGACTGAAGGAAAGAGAAGCGGAGGATCTTATCAGTAAGTTTATGCAGAACCGCAAAGTTTGTTGCTTTGAAATTGCAGAAGTAAACCCCACACTGGATAAAGAGAACCTGATGGCAGAAATCGCTTTTAATATTTTACAGCGGAGTGTAAATATTTTATTGATGAATTAAGTAAAACTTATGGGCGACAATTCGTGTATTATACCTTTTGTACTTCATAGGTACTTCAATAAAATCACTGAATAATTTTGCTTTTACCACATAAGAACATAGGAAACAATAGGCTGACACATAGGTTCTTCTAACCGCCCCGCCGTGGCGGGGGGACAAGTTGTGTTTTTCTTATGTGTTCTATGGTCTATTGTGGTTCAATAATTAGCCATATTTAAGAAGTATAATCTATATAACTTAGAACTATCCAACTGACAATTAAGTAATTGTTTCATTAATACAACGAGGAAGAAGAATTTCGGCTAAAGCCGATTGGAGATTTCATTCAATTGCCACGGCCTTAAGGCCGTGGCAATATATTAGAACCTGAATGGGCTTTAGCCCAATCTTTCTTAAGCATAACCAATTGCCTATTCAGCAATTATAATTTATTATTTTTATTAGTAAGGATTGTTTAATTCGCCAATAGAAGTAATGACTTAATGTCTGCAATGAAAAGTTATCCCATTGTTTTTAATTTTTAAACTCTTGGCAATTGGTATTACTTTCTTCCAGAAAAAAAAATATTTTATGACAGCCTTTTCTTTAAAAAAAGAATTATTACTAAAATCCTTTTTTCGGATTTACCCTTGATCCCTGTTCTTTAAAAGGCATACCAAGATTATACATCACAAAGCTCCAGATATCCGTAGTTTCCTCTATCTGCTTACTGGTAGGCTTACCCGCACCATGCCCTGCATTGGTTTCAATACGGATTAGTACCGGGCTATTTCCTGCATTATATTCCTGCAAACGGGAGGCAAACTTAAACGAATGTGCAGGTACTACCCTGTCATCATGATCAGCCGTAGTAACCAATGTTGCCGGATAACTAATACCAGGTTTTAAATTATGATAAGGTGAATATTTATACAAATAAGGGAACTGGCTTGCTGAATCTGCATTGCCATATTCAACCGCCCATCCCCAACCCACAGTGAATTTATGAAAGCGTAACATATCCATTACTCCCACCGCCGGTAATGCCACTTTAAAAAGATCGGGCCGTTGCGTCATCGCAGCTCCTACCAATAACCCACCATTACTTCCACCGCGGATAGCTATCTTTTGATTGTTGGTATACTTCTCTTTGATAAGATGTTCGGCTGCGCCAATAAAATCATCAAACACATTTTGCTTTTTATCAAGCATCCCTGCTTTATGCCATTTTTCACCATACTCACTGCCACCCCGCAATGTTACAGAAACATAAATACCACCCTGCTCTATAAAAAATGCATTGCTGGTACTGAACCCGGGCGTTACAGGAATATTAAACCCGCCGTATCCATAAAGCAACACAGGATTTTGTCCGTTGCGGACCATCCCTTTTTTGTAAGTAAGGAACATAGGAACTTTAGTTCCATCTTTACTGGTAAAGAAAACCTGCTCGGTTACAAAGTCTTCTGTCTTTACTTTTACTTCTGTTTTACGGAACAACGTAGACTGACCTGTAGCAATAGAATACCGGTAAATTGATGGTGGTGTACTGAAAGAGGAAAAAGTATAGAAAAATTCCTTGTCTTCTTTTTCACCACCAAAACCACTGGCAGATCCGATACCGGGTAATTTAATCTCCCGAACCAGTTTACCATCATAGGTGAATTGATAAATTTTGCTGGAAGCATCTTTTAAATAACTGGCATACAAAAACCCACCGCAGGTTCCAACGCTCTGTAAAGCTTCTTCTTTTTCAGGAATAATTATTTTCCAGTTTTCTTTCCCCGGGTTTTTAGGATCTACCAATACAACCTGGAAATTCGGAGCTCCATCATTTGTACGGATCAATATTTTTCCACCATTATTATCTATTACATCGGGGTCCGATAAAAAACCGGGAATCAGTAATTTGAATTTTGTTTGTGATGGATCCTTCTTTTCCCAATACCATAACTCTCCTCCGCTGGTTCCTTCAGAAATACTTAGAATAAGAAAACGGCCATCCTCTGTAAGTCCGGCACCATAGTAACGAAGCGGATGATCTTTATCTTCATATACCAATAAATCTTTTGATTGGTCAGTTCCCAGTTTGTGATAAAATACTTTATTAAACTCGTTTTTTTGACTGAGTTTTGATTGCTCATCTGGTTGATCATAACCGCTATAATAAAAACCATCATCACCATTCCAGCTAACGCCGCCGAACTTGGTCCATTCAATTTTATCCTTCATTATTTTTTTGCTACCTGACTCCATTACAAATATTTCCTGCCAGTCGCTGCCGGCTACCGCTATAGAATAAGCGAAATATTTTCCTGTTTTACTAAAACTGGTGCCGGCCAATGCGGCAATACCTTCTTTGTTGATTGTATTGGGATTTAAAAATTCGTCGGGCTTACCGGCTAGTCCGTTTTGACGGTACATCACCGATTGGTTTTGCAATCCATCATTTTTAAAATAGTAATAGTATTGTGCTTTTTTAAACGGGGACGAATACCTTGGATAATTCCAGAGTTCTTCCAGTCTTTTTTTAACCTTATCCCGTTGAGGAATGGTAGCGAGATAATCAAAAGTTACTTTATTCTGGGCTTTTACCCATTCTTTGGTAGCATCGCTTTTATCATCTTCCAGCCAGCGGTAAGGGTCGGCAACTTTAATGCCATTGTAATCATCTTTCACATCGCCTTTTTTTGTTTCGGGATATACTAATTGTGCAAAGATGGAAAGTGGGGCAAATAAAAAGAGGAATGATGTTATTCTTTTCATGTGTTTAATTTTATTGGTTTTAGCCATCCCGATCCTTCGATGCCTCAGGCCTATCGGGAGAATTCGCCAATCAACATTTATCAGTTAGTGTAATTCCTTTAATGGCTCATTTCACAAAAATATTTTAATAGTTCTAAAGATAAAGGAAGTAAATGCAAAAAAATGAGGCTGTCTCAAAAGCAATAAAAACTAAACACAAAGTGCACAAAATAAAAAAGGCAAAGTACACAAAGCATTACTATTGAATTGTTTGATCTTTGTGGCCCTTTGCGAATCCTTTGAGTTCTTTGTGGTTAAAACTACTTTTAAGACAGCTTCGATTTAGCGGATAAGCGACTTAGTTATTCCTTTATTATAGTAGGTGCGCCTTCAGAAACCCAGGTGGCAAATATTTCAGAAATTTTCCATTCTCTACCTGCATATAATCGTGGCCGGGCTATTACATAATCCAGAAAATCTTTTACATAGCCAGGCTGACAAGAAATCATTACCGAAAAAGTTTTCTTTCCTTTGAACCGGCCATCTTTCGCCAGCACATCCATGGAAGGGTTATTTGCCTGAAAATAATTACCGGTGAATTTAATGTCAGCTACCATTGAATCAATCAGGGATGTTTCATCTGTTTTTTCCCATTGATCATAAATACTGATAGGATCATATAAGGATTTTTCATAAATGTTTTGCAGCGTAATGAAATGGGAAGCCAGTTTCAATAGCTGTCCATCATAAACATTGGATTTTTTAATAAACGTGTAAAGCAGATCATCTTTTTTTATTGTCACACCACTTTTATTATGACCTATGGCAAAATAATAATAATCACCTTTTATAAGATAGCACCTGCCATACCCTTTTTGTGACGTGTCAGCTTTCGCGGTTCTGTATACTCCCCTGACCAAACCCAATTGCTTCTCCTTCAAAGAATACCCATCAGGCATCTTTATCTGTACCAATTGGGTACTATCATTTAGGTCCTCCATATA
>JANMLJ010000232.1:0-14473 GCA_031372465.1 Chitinophagaceae bacterium
CTTAACGGGGCGTTGTAATACTTCTTTGAATTGCTCTGCCGTGGATAGTATAAGGGAGATATCTTCTTTGGTAAGATTTTTAATGCCAAGCAGGTGTCGAGTGGATAGTTGCATTAAAGGTCGAAGTTAAAGGTTTGCCACGAATTCACACAAAAACACACAAAATATCTGCCAGAGGCAAATCTTTCAGCCATAAAACTCATTGGTTGATTCAAAAAATTATGGTGTAATTAGTACCACTTCCTTATTTACCAGTTTCACTTTATCAGTTTTCTTTGTTTCCAATGTTACTCCCACATAATCAGCCTGGATTGGAAACTGGCGATGTTCTTTCCTGTCAATCAGTACACAGAGTTCCACTTTAGCCGGACGCCCATAATCCAGCAAAACATCCAACGCTGCTTTGATAGTACGGCCGGTAAATAGTACATCGTCTATCAATACCACTGTTTTATTTTCGATGGCAAATGGAATGTTCATCGTATCAGGGGCAAGGATCTCTTTACGGATATCATCCCGGTAAAAAGTAATATCCAACTGGCCATATAGAACTTTCTGCCCCGGTTTGATTTTGTGAATTGCCGAAACAATCTCATTGCCTACCACAACACCGCCTTGCTGAATACCAACAAAAACGACATCATTAATATTAGCATGCCTTTTGCAAAGCTGTGCTGCTAATTGATTTACTGTTTCAGAGAGTTGTAGTTGCGAAAGTAAAACCTGCATTGCTGTTAGGTAATTTGCAGTGAAGTTATATAATGTGGTTCAAAAAACACTTTTTTGATAATCACAACTACATAGGAATAGCTTCTACGGCATTAATAAGAGAAAGTGAAAAAATAGTACTCCTTAAAAAAATAAAGCCCTTTTAAAAGGGCTTTATTAAATAGCGTAAAAAATAAAAAGGTTTATTTTTGCTTAGCATGACTTTTAAACTAAAAAAAATCCCTAGCTGGAACACCCTGTTTTTAGCTTCAAAATCATTGTCATCACTAATATTATTAAGACCAATATTTTACCTGGCATCAATACCAAAGCCAGATGAAAATAAATAACCACCCCCAAAAACCCATGAAATATCAACTGAGTTGAATGTATCGTCAACATCTACTTCAATATCTCCTATCTTCTGTTTGGCACTGACCAGAAACCCTGCTTGCGTGCCTGTTTGCAAACGAAAACCACCATTCACCATATATTGAGCCAGTACCAAAACGTTTATATATCTCTGTTTTAATTTTTGTTACCCCTTTCACCTCCCTGGCAACTATATACTAATTCTGGCTGAACTGCAAAATGGGAGGTAACATGAATATGAGCAAAGCCCCCTAAATGGATACTACTTTTATAATTAAAGTCTGCACCATCAGAAATCTGCACATTGGAAGAATTAGACCCTCCTTTTATTCCAAAATTTACATGCTGAGCCCGGACAACCGAAAGAGAAAAAAATAAACCAAGGATACTGTCAATAACTTTTTCATAATAATGATTTAAGTTTAAAAATGAACTGTTTCAGGAAATGAAACAAACAAAATGCCTAAATAAGATTATAGGTTTCTATAATGTAGTTTACCAGAAATAGCCTAAACACAACACTAAACTGTAAGGTTTGTCCTGATACTAGTTCATTATTGAAAATAGGGAATTTATATATCCCCGTTTACAGGAATATATTGCAATTTTTGAGAAGATATAAAAATCTGTGTATATAAGTCCTTTATTTTTTAAAAAATTATTCTAAATGTCCTTTCAAATGGTATGCTTGCCAAAAACAATATCAACAACCGGGGCAATATGAAATATCTGAAATTGGAAGGTGCTATAAAAATTACAATTGATAAAGCCAATTACTTGGACGAGTCAAAATAGGATGGATTGAAAAGTGTAAATCACCAATACCAAATTGAGTAAAGATGAAATCAAAGAAACCTATTAGCAATTATAGAAAATTGAAAAGCGTTCCACATATCAAACCGGATTTAAGAATACGACCAATTTGTCATCCGTTAAAACACCGTTTACTTGCTAACATAAAAAAACCTCCGGTTAAACCGGAGGTTTTCTATTGATCAGTAACTATTAATAATTTCTCAGTGTCATTTCCACTCTTCTGTTCTTGGTACGGCCTGCGGAAGTTTTGTTATCTGCTACCGGCCTGCTTTCACCATAACCTGCAGAAGAAAGGCGGTTTTCAGCAATCCCTTTACTTATTAAAAATACTTTTACAGATGCGGCCCTGTTGTCAGATAAAGTTTGATTATACTCATCTGTGCCTACATAATCAGTATGGCCATCGATCTGTACTTTGAATGAAGGGTTATCTTTCAAAATAGAAACTACATCATTTAATTTAGGAAAAGATTTTGCCAGTAATGTCCATTTTGCTGTTTCGAAAAATATGTTTTCAGCAGCTATTTTAACACGTTTGATTATTTCTTCACTGATAACTGGGCAACCATAATTAGAAGCCGGTCCTTTTTCAGTGATACACTTATCTTCTTCGTCATTGACACCATCACCATCAGTATCCGGGATCGGGCAACCGAAGTAACGGACTATACCCGGAACAGTCGGACATTTATCCAATTCATCATTGATACCATCGCCATCTGTATCCGGAATCGGGCATCCCTGGTAACGGGGTAAGCCTGCTACTTCCGGGCACTTATCATCAATATCTGCAATACCGTCTCCATCCTTGTCAGGACATCCCTGTAATGAAGCCGGGCCTTTTACATCAGGACACCTGTCATTAATATCCAAAACACCATCTCCATCCCTGTCTGTTACAACCAGTGCTGGTGGTGGTGGTGGTGGTGGAAGTTTACGGCCACTACCAAATTTAAAAGCTATTCCAGTTCTCACAGTCGTCATGTTCCATGTTTCAACAGTACGTGGGGTTTGACCAAAATAAGGTTGAAAGGAAACAAAAGGAGACATTACAAATTGTCCCTTACTGTTTGATGAAGACATCCGGATATCATATCCGGCTCCTACCTGCGCAGATATCTGCGTTTTGTTCATATTACTCAGATCTCCTTTCACTTCCGGGTTGGGTGTTTGTGAAGGGTAAGCAGGATTAATTCCAAGTTTATAAGTGAATGATTTATTTCTGGTGAAAGCCATGCGTGGGCCGGCATATAAATAAAACCCGGACTTGAATGGTTGTATTCGTAAACTTGGTTCAATGACTATGTAGCTAAGATCCGCTGATAAATCCGCCGGGCAGTTACAGGGCGTGGTTACCTGTTCGAACTTTCCTTTTCGGCTATCATAACCTGTCTGCAACATGAAACCTATTCCGGGTCCTGCAGGATGAAACTCTATAAGGGGTGCTGCATAAATACCAACACCTTTGCCATTATGAAAAGCAGTTGGAATTGTAAGGTCTCCATTCAATTGTTGTGTACTTCCACGATAGAAGTTAAAATTTGCGCCGCCTGCTGCACCAAACCACCATTTGGGTTTTGAATATTGCGCCTGGAGCGAACTGTGAACACCTGTCAAAATAAAAACACTTAAAACAAAACTTTTTATGAGCAGGCTATTTGTGGACCACACCTTGCGTGGTCCCTCTTTAAAATTACTTTTCAATTTCATAATTATTTTATTTTTATGGCTTAATGATAATGTTTGTATTGGTCATAACAACTGCTCCGTTCCGGGCAAGCATTCGTCCGACTGCAGTTGCATGTGAATTCATAGTGATGGATGTTAAGGCAAGAATATTTCCCTGGAATGAAGTATAGTCTCCAATAACGGCAGAACTGCCGGTTTGTCAATAAATATTTTTTGCTTGTGCACCTCCTGCAAGGATAACGCTTCCACCGGCTCCGCCTACCGTGGTAAATCCAGATGCTATCTGGAATATCCAAACGGCATTTACATCGCCCTGTGCATTAAGTGTAAGATTACCTGACTGTATTAATAATGTAGATGTTGATTTATAAATACCGGGGGCAAGTGTCAAACCGCCCTGATCTCCTGATACGGTAACTGGTGCCGGAGAAGATGCTCTTTCAGCAGCAAGATATGCATTAGTAAGATCAGTCTTGGCCTGCAACA
The DNA here is from genome assembly GCA_031372465.1 of Chitinophagaceae bacterium. GTDB lineage: Bacteria > Bacteroidota > Bacteroidia > Chitinophagales > Chitinophagaceae > JJ008. Next base: position 4,072 of record JANMLJ010000232.1, read on the forward strand.
ACATGGCTGGTACGCCCGGAGGTGCTATATCATCAGATGCATAGATCGCTCCATTAATTATAATGGCTGGAGGAAATCCTGTAACTGAAGAACGAACACCGGGATATATTCCGACATCCATATCATGAATTTGGCTGAATCCTGCATTGTTACTTACACCAACACCTGCCAGTATTCCAAAGCGGCCAGCCCCTCCAAGATCAATTGGCCCGGGACCAATAGTTATATTGGTAGTAAAGCTCCACACATAATCATTCGTCAATGGAGTACCCGCTACATTTTTAGCGCCGGTTGTAATAGTCGCTGTATAAACAGTACTTGATAAAAGATTACTGGTTGGTGTAAAGGATGCTGTTGACCCTGCATAGGAAACTGTTCCAGTTACCGGGGTTGCTCCACGTTTTAAGGTAAAGGTTATATTATTAATCGTTAACGGATCCATGGGCATACTAAATGTTGCCCTGATTATTTTGGTAAGAGGTACATTGATTGCATTATTTACCGGATCAGTTGAAATGACGGTTGGTGCTGTTGAAGCTCCGGTTGTAAATGTCCAAACATAGTTGTTTGCTAATGGAACACCGGCTACATTTTTAGCTCCGGTTGTAATAGTTCCCGTATAAGTAGTACTGGGCGCAAAAGGAAGGGTACCCGCAAAAGATGCAGTTGTACCGCTGTAGGTAACCAAACCTGCAACCGTGTTCAACCCTTGTTTAATAGTAAATGTTGTTCCGTTAATCGTTAACGGATCCATGGGCATATTAAATGTTGCCGTAACTATTTTATTAAGCACTACTCCTGATGCATTGTTGGAAGGGTCGGTAGAAATAACTATAGGAGCGACAATAGCACCGGTTGTAAAAGTCCATACATAATTATTAGACAATGCTGTCCCGGCCGGATTTTTAGCGCCGGTTGTAATAGTAGCTGTATAAACAGTACCAGGTGAAAGATTAACTGTTGGTGTAAAGTTGGCAATTGAACCACTGGCACTGTAAGCAACTGTTCCTGAAACTACAGTGGAACCCTGCATAAGAGTGAAAGTAGTTGCATTAATAGTTAAAGGATTCATTACTTCACTAAAAGTTGCGCTGATAATTTTATTAAGCACTACACCTGTGGCATTATTTGCCGGGTCCGTTGAAATTACTGTAGGCGCTGTTAGAGATCCGGTGGTAAATGTCCATACATAGTTATTTGCTACTGCTGTACCCGCTGTATTTTTAGCGCCGGTTGTAATGGTGGCGGTATAATCAGTATTAAGCGTAAGAGGACCGGACGGTGTAAACGAAGCTGTTGTTCCGCTGTAAGAAACAGTTCCGGCAATTGCATTCGCTCCCTGTTTTAAGGTAAATGTTGTTCCGTTAATAGTCAACGGATCCATGGGCATATTAAAAGTCGCCGTAACCGTTTTGTTAAGAGGAATACTCGTTGCATTGTTTTCAGGATCAGTGAAGATCACCACAGGTGATAATGTTGTACTTGTACTGAATGTCCATACATATTCCACTTGCAATGCATTACCCGTTAAATCTTTGACAGCTGTGGTAACCCTGCCTGTATAGGTTGTATTAGATGCCAGGGGGCTTGCCGGTGTAAAAAAAGCGGTTGTACCACTGTAGGTAACTTTTCCAGCAACGGCTGCTCCTCCTGTTAAAGTAATGGATGCCTGCGTAATGGTTGCAGGGTTCATAGCTTCATTAAAAGTAACTGAGATTACTTTGTTAAGTGCTACACTGGTGGCACCAATTGCGGGATCAGTTGATACCACAACCGGGCATACACCATCAACCTGTACAAAATCATTTTTTTTGCAACCGCTCATAATCGCTGCCAGTGATAAAGCGGCGATTGCAGTGAGCAGGAAATTCTTTTTTTTCATTTTTATGAATATTGTTTTAGTATTAATTATAGCTCAAAAACTGAACTGTTTCAGGACATTAAACAAACAAAATGCCAAAAGAGATTAATTGATTTCTATGAAGAAGTTTACCTGAAACAGTGTAAACACAGTACTAAACAGGAAGATATGGCCTAATACTAATTCATTATTGAATGTGGGGAATTTATTTATTACCCATGCTTGGGGAATATATTGCAAGTTTTGAGAAGACATAAAGATCTCCGTAAATAATTCCTTTATATTTTTAAAGATTATTCTCAATGTCTTTCCCAGTTCAAAGGAGAATCGGGTACGGGTAGAGTTTTCATAAAAAAGATTCACAATAGTTACATCTCTGAGAGAAGGAACTTTCTTAACGGGGCGTTGTAATACTTCTTTGAATTGCTCTGCCGTGGATAGTATAAGGGAGATATCTTCTTTGGTAAGATTTTTAATGCCAAGCAGGTGTCGAGTGGATAGTTGCATTAAAGGTAGAAGTTAAAGGTTTGCCACGAATTCAAACAAAAACACACAAAATATCTGCCAGCGGCAAATCTTTCAGCCATAAAACTCATTGGTTGATTCAAAAAATTATGGTGTAATTAGTACCACTTCCTTATTTACCAGTTTCACTTTATCAGTTTTCATTGTTTCCAATGCAACGATTAACTTTATCTTCCAGCTGTACAAAATGGCTGTACAAAATTTTTCTTTATCCTGATACATTAGCTATTTCTTCTTCTGATAAATTATCGAAATCATCTAAAGGAATTAGTTTTATTAAAACTAAAATGGATACACCTGCAAAACAAGCACGTATATTATGGTATTTATTATAAAAAATATGGAACAGGAAAAGGCCGGATAATTCCGGCCTTTTCCTGTAAAATTATTATAATGTTTAATTTATTTCTTAGCAAACATGTAAATCAAATTTATCTGCCAATACCTGTTTTTAAATTCAGGAGTTGTTGCATCATAAATATTCTGAAGACCCATATTGTACCGTACTCCAAAACCTAATCCGGATTTCATTATATATCCTGTACCTAAAGCTACCCCCATATCCGTGCCATCAAAAATGTCTTTGATATCAGTTTCTGTGGCAGCGGTGCCGATTTTGGTTTTAATTTTTCCGGATGTCAGAAAACCAAAATAAGGCCCTGCCTCACCATAAAATCCCATTGATTTATATTTTATCAACAGAGGAATGTTAACATAATTCAGATTGTAATTTGTTTCTGAAGTTGTGGATGGCCTGAATTCCATTCCCTGATTAGCCGATAACATGATTTCAGGCTGAAAAACAAAATTTTTGCTTAATGGGATAGCTGCAATTACTCCAACATTATATCCGGTATTTGATTTTTTTCCGGCAATGTCAGCATTATCACCTCCTAACGTGGAGTTGTTTAATCCTGCCTTAATTCCAAAGCTAACCTGCGCATTTACTAAAACAGAAGATAAAACTACTGTTAAAACTAAAAAGACTTTTTTCATATACTTTATTTATTTACCATCGTTTGCCAAATACGATGCCACGATTCCCAGTTGCCCGAAAAGCGAATAAATCTATCAGTAAATGAATAGCTTGATATTTTTCAGAAAGTTACTAATCAATTAAAAGTTCTATAATCAACTTTCGTTCATAAAAGGATAGCGGTAATCAACCGGCGGATTAAATGTCTCTTTAATTGTTCTTGCACTTAGCCAGCGATATAAATTTAGTATGCTTCCTGCTTTATCGTTGGTACCCGATGCCCTGGCTCCACCAAAAGGTTGCTGACCAACCACTGCACCTGTTGGCTTATCATTTATATAAAAATTACCGGCTGCATTTCGGAGTTTATTCATTGCTAAATCCACTGCTGTTCTGTCCTGAGATATGATAGAACCTGTCAATGCATAAGGAGAAGTAGAATCAACTAATTCGAGTGTTTTTTCAAAACTATTGGCAGGATATATATATACAGTCAGCACCGGCCCAAAGATTTCCTCACACATGGTAACATACTTAGGGTTCTTCGCTTCTATGACAGTTGGCTGTACAAACCAGCCATCCTTACTATCACATTTTCCGCCTACCCATATTTCTGCTTTTTGGTCATTTTTTGCATTGTTAATATATTTTCTGATATTATTAAAGCTCTTTTCATCAATTACAGCATTCACAAAGTTGGTAAAATCTTCCACAGTTCCCATTTTGAGGCTTTTTACACTGGCAATTAATTTCTTTTTCACTTCTTCGGCAATATTTGAGGGAATGTAAGCCCTTGATGCAGCAGAACATTTTTGTCCCTGGTATTCAAATGCACCACGCAGCAATGCCGTAACCACCACTTCAGGGTCGGCACTTTTATGTGCCACTACAAAATCTTTACCACCTGTCTCTCCCACTATTCTCGGATAAGATTTGTAATTCGACATATTTTTACCAATCGTTTCCCACATATTATTAAATACACCGGTAGAGCCGGTAAAATGTACACCAGCAAATTCTCTATGATTAAAACATACTTTACCAATCGTTGGCCCATCAACATAAATCAGGTTGATAACACCATCAGGTAAACCAGCTTCTTTAAGAATCCTCATTGTCATTTGTGCCGCATATATCTGTGTATTTGCCGGTTTCCATACCACTACATTACCACACATCGCTGCTGATGTTGGCAGGTTGCCACCAATGGCAGTAAAGTTAAATGGTGTTATTGCTAATACAAATCCTTCCAGTGGCCGGTACTCCATCCTATTGTGCATACCTGGACTGCTGATGGGTTGTTGCTTATAAATTTCTGAGAGAAAATGAACATTGAAACGTAAAAAATCAATCAATTCGCAGGCAGCATCAATTTCTGCCTGGTAAGCATTTTTACTTTGCCCAAGCATCGTTGTACCATTTATATAAGGACGATACTTTGTTGCCAATAACTCAGCAGCTTTTAAAAATATACCTGCGCGGTTTTCCCAACTTGTATTGGCCCAGGCTTCTTTAGCGGCAAGCGCTGCTTCAATTGCCAGCACTACATGCTTTTCTTCTCCTGCATGAAAATATCCAAGTGTATGTTTGGTCTCATGTGGAGGATGCATCGCCACTTTTTTACCCGTTCTGACTTCTTTGTTACCGATATACATCGGCACATCTATCTCGCTGTTTTTTAATTCAGCCAACACTTCTTTTAATCTTTTCTTTTCGGGGCTATTCGGGCCATAAGAAAGAACCGGTTCATTCACCGGCATCGGGTAAGAGAATGTTCCTATACTCATAAAATTATTTTGTTTGTCTGTTAATCTTTTTAAAAATACTCTTTTTAACCTTAGGCCATGTTTTCCCCATGAGGCATTCAGGCTCTTTTGTTTCTTCTGCTTCAGTAAAGTAAGTCAGCATTTTTGAAACTGCAATAGCAAGATTCTCCCCGTAACGTAAACTGTAAAAGGAAGCGATTTCTTCGATAGTAAAAATATCCAGCAGCCTGTCTATATCCCAAAAATCTTTTTTGGTAGCCCGCCTTGAAATAGCTAAAACTTTTGAAGCTGCTATATCTTCAAGGCTCCAAAGCCTTAATCCATCTTCTACTATCAGGGGATTGATAAGTGGATGCGGATGTTTACAAATATCTATTTTAACTTTATCAATTAATGAAAATACCCCTAAAGGATTCTTTTCTGAAGAAACTATGTTGATTCTGTCTCCAAATTGCTTTTTTATTTTTTTTCGTATTTCGGACACATCAAATTTTTTTATGGAGAAAAAATCAAGGTCAACCGATTTTCTGTGCCCAAGCATTAGGGATAATGCCGTTCCTCCCACTAACGAAAAATCAGTTAATGGTTTAAAAGACATCAACTCTTTTAGTAAAGCGAAAGTGCCCCCATCAACTGTTTGTTTGTGTAGCATTTAAATTTTGTGATTGGGATATTGTAGTATAAGGAAAGAAAATTCAATGTCTCTGGTTCAATATACTTGAACTTTACCAGTTCACTTTTAATTCTGGCATCCCCGTAATATCTTCTTATTTGTCTGATGCTGTCAAAATCCCCCCTTTCAAAAACCCTGGTTATTATAAACCCTGCATAAGGCTCAAAATCTTTTTCTTTGATTGTTACGTCCCAAAAAAGGCTTTTATCCAATATTGGCTTTTTCTTTTGCATGATTAAAAATACAAAATAATATTTCTATTTACTCTCAGACTCTTTCTCACTCATCAGGTACGCCTTTATAAATCCATCCAGTTCCCCATCCATCACAGGGCCAATATTGCCCACTTCATAATCCGTGTGATGATCTTTGATCATTTTGTATGGATGAAAAACGTAAGAACGTATCTGGCTTCCCCACTCGATCTTTTTCTTAGTAGAATTTGTCGCATCTTTTACTGCCTGCCTTTTGCGAAGCTCTTCTTCATATAAACGGCTTTTGAGCATTTGCATAGCCAGCTCCCTGTTGCCTAACTGGCTTCTGTCTTGCTGACATACCACCACAATGCCTGATGGAATATGTGTTAATTGTACTTTTGTTTCTACCTTATTTACATTTTGTCCGCCTGCTCCCCCACTACGAGATGTCTCCATTTTCACATCAGCCGGGTTCACTTCAATTTTGATAGTATCGTCGACCAAAGGATAAACAAATACCGACACAAACGAAGTGTGTCTGCGGGCATTACTATCAAACGGTGATATACGAACCAACCGATGTACACCACTCTCTGCTTTTAAAAACCCATAGGCAAATGGTCCATCAAATTGCAACGTACAGGTTTTAATACCGGCACCATCGCCCCATTGCCAATCAAGTTCTGTTACTTTCCAACCTTGTTTCTCACCATACATGCGATACATACGGGCAAGCATTTCTGCCCAGTCCTGGCTTTCTGTGCCACCGGCACCAGAGTTTATTTGTAATACACCTGGTAATTCATCTTCTGGTTCATTAAGTGTTGCCTTAAATTCTGCATCATCCAATAAGGTTATTGCATGGTCATAGGCCAACTTCGTTTCTTCTTCGGTTGCATCACCTGCTTTCCAGAATTCAAAAAGCACCGCAAAATCCTCTACAGACCTTTCTGCTGTCTCATAGAGTTTTACCCAATACTCATTTACTTTAGCATTTTTGAGAATTTCGGTAGCCCTTTTGTTGTCATCCCAGAAACCGGGACTTAACGAAAGCTGCTTATCTTCTTCGATTTTATATCGTCGGTTTTCGACGTCAAAGAAACCTCCTTACCCCGGAGGTGCGGGACCGCATATCATTCAGTTTTTCGATAGTCATGCAGCGAAGATAATGGAAAAGACCCGATAGTTATCGGGTGAGGATTTTAACCGGCAAACATTGAAATCTGTTAATACCTCTCACCCCGATTCTAACACAAATAATTATCCCCCTTATTTATTTATATTTAGATTCAAATAAATAATAAATATTCCTTGTATAATCAGGATTAATCTCAATAAAATGAATTTTAAAAAAGCATTTTCAAAACAATTATACCATTTAATGCCAGTATTTTTCTTATACAACTTAAATGCATCGGCGCAAGTTGACCGTTTCGACCTTCGTGAAATGGATTCGCTTAAAAAAGTATTTACCAACGAAACTGTATCGCTTAAAAAGGTGAAAGCAATATATCCAATGCTCAGGTATTACCGGGTTCGTAATGATTTTGCTACCGCAGACAGCCTGTTGAAAATTGGTGTAGACATTGCAGATAAATCTGGGGACAAACTGGCCATCGTTTATGCCCATATGAATTATTTTACCAATTATGGCACCCCTGAAAAAATAAGAATTGAGATGAGGGCCAATTTGGAAAAAGCGATACAACTGGCACAGGAAGGAGGTTTTAAAAATGAAGAAATCATATGTTTGGCTAATCTGGGTTATCATTATGCAAATTTCCATTACAGTTTGGAAAAGGCATTAGAGTATTTCAACAAAGCTGACTTAAATGACGAATCAGTTACCGACTCCGTACGCAGCATTTATTATTATAACAAAGGCGTTTATTATATGGCCACAAAAGATGTGGTGAATGGTTATAAAACTGCAATTACAGGATTAAAATATGCCCAAAAAGCAAAAAGCGAAGATTTACTCAGGAAATCCTACCGGGTATTGGCTATTATTTACAGCAGATTGAATGATCATGAAAATGCTAACAAATGGTACGAAAAAGAAAAAGAATCATGGGAGAAAAGCGGTGATAAAAGAGGAATAGTCAATATTAAATACCTCATTGCAAGGTCAAATAAGGAATGGGGCAATAATGAAAAGGCTGTTGGTATGTATAAAACGGTATTAAAGGAATCTGAAGCTATTAACGACCCTTTTAATATGAGCATGGCTGCCAGTAATCTTTGCTTTTTGTATTTAGATATGGGCAAAGTGGATGAGGCTCGTGCCATCAATAACAGGTATAAAATCCTTGAACAGGGTCTTAAAACAGGAGATAAACTGAGTTATTATTTTGATTGGGGAAATTTTTACTACTCCTTTAATAAAGATTCATCCAGGTACTTTTATGATAAAGCCATTGAAATAGCCGACTCTGCTGGTACTCCTTCGACAAACCTTACATTATTCAACTATGCTGGTGGACTTTACAGAAAAACCGGAGATGCAAAAAAGGGTATTGTTTTGCTTGAAAAAGCACTGGCGCTGAATAAAGAAATAGGAGTTTTAGATCGATACACTGATATTTATAGTGAACTTGATTCTGCTTATCAGTTATTAGGCGACTACAAAAACGCATATGCAGCAAGATCTCAATATAAATTTTACCAGGACAGCATTGATAAGTTAAGCGATAAAAATGCCCTGATGAGGGCCGAAATAGCCACGGAAGAAGAGAACCAAAAAAAGCAACAAGAAGCAGAGCAAAAATCTATTGCAAAAAAACACAATATCCAATACACTGCTATTAGTATTGGAGGTTTGATATTAATGGTATCAATGCTGATGCTTAGTTTTTTTCATACACCAAAATGGGTGATCAGGGTGCTGACTTTCGTAAGTTTTATTTTTTTGTTTGAATTCCTGATATTAATACTCGACACAAAAATCCATCACTGGGCTCATGGAGCACCTTTACCAATTCTGTTAATTAAAATCACAATTGCTTGCCTTATCGTGCCCCTTCACCACTGGATAGAACATAAAGTGTTACATTTTCTGCATACAAAAAAACTACAGGTAAAAACTGTAAAAAAAGAAAAATCATATACTTCATTAAATTAATAGATCCGCCTTTGCAGCTCTACTTCCCAACCGAGTCTCCAAAACAAACTCTTCCAAGGCGATGTTTCGGCAACAGTTTCTTGAAAGAAATGGCTTTAGCAATCCGATATGAATATTACAAAAGCGGTGTGATGCTGTTGGTTGAACACCAAAAAATGGCAAACAAATAAATATGAATTTAACCACACAAATAGCAAAGCACTTCAGAGATGTTCATTTTGGCGGCATCTGGACTTACTTCCCACCCGAGTCTTCAAAGTAAAGCCTTCCAAGGAGATGTCTCGACCAGCAGCGTTTTATAACAAAATAACTTTAGCGGCCGGACTCGCCGTCAATATTTCTTCTTCTTCGGATTCATCCTCGTATCATACATATTCAGTACAATCACTTTCTTTCCTTTTACTTTATAGTAAAGCCGGTTGTGCCGGGTAATAAATACAGACCGGACACCTTCGATTCTTTCGGAAGAAATTCCAGTAAAAGGTTGCTTTGATAATTGCTGGATGCGAAGGTCAATTTTTTGCAGAAAGTTGGCGGCTACTTTGTGAGACCATTCTTTTTCAAGATAAGCCAGGAGTTTTATTAACTTATTCGTAAAGCGTCTCTTAATAATTATTTGGTACGCCATTTATCGGTAGCCTTATTAAATTCATTCAAAGTCGTGGTATCTTTTTCATCTGGTTCAGCAGCCAATTGTTCCAGTTCCTTTAGCTGCTCAGCAGAAAGGCTATCCGTAACATCAACATCTTTAGAGGTTTTATAGTACGCTATATCTTCTTTAACCATTGATAGTAAATCTTCATCATTTGTTTCATCAATGAGTTTGGTCAATTCCTTTTTAAGTTTATCAATAGCCATATAATAGGTTTTATCAAATTTACTTCTTTTCCACAAACTCCGCAAAAAAATTGGGCTTATCTGTATGCCGTTATTGGGGTTAAACAGTCAGGCTTTTACGCCGTTGTTGGTGTCTAATAATCAGATTATTTAGACACCATCGTTTGGCAATTCTATAATTGTATGGACAATTTTGGCAATTTTCATTTCCTATTTTAGGTATCTTTAATTCAATGTGTTGATGGAAGAAAAACAAACTACTGCGCAATATTTACTATTAAATTATACTGTATGTACCATAAAAAAATATTTTTTGTATTCATATACCTGTTTGCAGGCTTAACAACTTTTGCACAAAGTAAAAAAAGCAAAATAGCGCAGATAATGAAAACGTATCATGGCTATAATATGTTTGATGGTACTGTATTAGTTGCGGAAAATGGAAA
>JANMLJ010000237.1:0-15335 GCA_031372465.1 Chitinophagaceae bacterium
TATCGTACAAAATTTAATTCTTCTAAATGGTATTTAAAGATCAATGCCTTTTTTACACGATTCGATTGGTTTATTTGTATGGGTGGTGATCAGACTCTTTTTATAACCAAAAAATTATTCAGGGAAACCGGAGGTTTTAAAGAGGGGATGCTTATTATGGAGGAGTTTGAATTTGTGAAGCGGGCAAGAATAATAGAGCGTTATAAAATATTTAATAAACCAGCTATTATTTCGGCAAGAAAATATGATAGTAATACCTGGTGGAATGTACAAATGGCAAACAGGAAAATTGTACGTATGTATAAAAAAGGCGCCAGCCAGGAAGAAATGGTATCGGCGTATAAAAGGATGCTCAATTACCGCCGGGAAATTCAATAATTTTGTTATACGATGTCAGGACGAATATTTATTTTTTTGTTTCTATTCATTCCATTCTTATTGAAGGCGCAGGAGCGGCTTTCTCCAAAAGAATTCAGAAAGAAATTTGATAATACGAGTGACGCTTTGTTGCTCGATATCCGGACACCGGAAGAAATTGCTAAAGGCTATCTGAAAGGAGCCGTATTCATGGATTTTTATGATTCAACTTTTAAAGAACAGGTTGCTGTGATTGATAGGGAAAAGCCTGTATTTATTTATTGCGCTATCGGTGGACGAAGCTGGGATGCTGCAAAAATTATGCAGGATATGGGTTTTAAAAAAATCTATGACCTGAAAGGAGGTATTATTGTCTGGAAAATTAAAAATTATCCATTCATTAAATTAAAAAGTGACTCGTCCCGCCAGGGGTTTAATAAAGCGGAGTTTGAAAAAATGATTGTTAAACGGCCCCTGACATTTGTTGATTTTTATGCACCCTGTTGCGGCCCTTGCAAAATAATGGTGCCGGCGCTGAACAGGATTGAAGAAGACATGAAGGATAGTGTATTGATAGTAAAAATTAATGCCGATGAAAACCTTCAACTGATGAAAGATTATAGTTTAAAAGCGCTACCCTATGTGATGGTATTGCAGGGAACAAAAATTGTATTCCGGCAAGCTGGTTTTATGCCGGAAGAAGCCATGAGAAAAATCATCCGTGAATATTATACAAAAGAATAATAACTAATTCAATTTTTTTATACAGGCTTCCAGCAAATTACTTAAGGTCTTATCGGCCTTGCCGGCCACTTCAATTATTTCAGTAATATTAACGGGCTTTAAATTATTGGGGTCACACTCATCTGTAATAACGCTGATAGCAGCACATTTTAATCCAACCTGATTAGCAACAATTACTTCCGGTACCGTACTCATACCAACCATGTCTGCACCTGCAGATCGTAACCACCGGTATTCTGCTCTTGTTTCTAAATTTGGTCCCATCACAGCAGCATACACACCTTTTTTGATAGTTATATCTTGTAAGGAAGCATTGGATTCAATTAATTCCATCAGGCTTTTATCATAAGGCTGGCTCATATCCACAAATCGTTGACCAAATGCCGGGTTGCTCAATCCCCTGAGTGGATTATCAGGGAGTAAGTTGATGTGATCATCCAGTAGCACAAGATCACCTTTTTGGTAGGTGAGATTAATTCCACCAGCAGCATTACTCAGGAAAAGGTATTTAATACCAAGTTCTTTCATAACCCGAACCGGAAAAGTAATTTGCTGCAAATTGTATCCTTCATAATAATGAAAACGTCCTTGCATGGCTATTACTTTTACTTCGCCTATAGTTCCTGCTATCAGGTTTCCTTTATGGAATTCGACGGTTGCTTCGGGGAAATGTGGAATAGCAGAATAGGGAAGGGAAAGAGGGTTTTTAATTTTGTCAGCCATTGACCCCAATCCGGTGCCCATTACAATTCCAACGGTAGATTCGTTAAACCCCGCGTTCTTTAAAAAGGAGGCTGTTTCAAGAATGATGTCAGGTGTAAGAATCATGTAAACAATTTTATCGATTTAGATCTTTTGCCGGTAAATTTACGTTTATAGATGAATAATCATTTATTCAATTATAGCTTTTCCATTATGAAATTAGTTTTCCTAGTCACTGGTTTATTTTTTCTATCTGTATTACAGGCTCAAACCGGTTATACAGTGGGTGACAGAGCAGCTGATTTTACTATTAATAAAATACTTAATTCTTCTGTTTCGTCATCAACTTTTCAACAAAAGAATGACCGGCTTTTAATCATTGATTTTTTTGGTACATGGTGTGTTCCCTGTATAAAAGCATTACCCAAATTATCCGCATTACAGGAAAAGTATAAAGACAACATAAACATCTTGCTGGTATCAAATGAACCAGCACAAAAATTGGCCGGTTTTATCAGCAAGAGAAATGGTTTTTCATTACCGGTGGTGGTTGATGAAGAGGATTTTTTTACAAAATATTTTCAACCGCCTTCGTATCCTTATACCGTAATTGTTGGGAAAAAGGGCAACGTTATTGCTATCCCTTCCCAGGAAGAAATGACGGAGGAAAATATTGAAAGGTGGCTGATCAAACAAAATGAAATTGGTGGTACTGATAACTTGAAAACTGTTGAATCTGCCGACAATAAAATAGTTTCGGTTGCAGGAATAAAAAAGGCTGTTGTGGAGCAATCAAAAAATAAACTGGTACAATTGTCGCAGGACTTTATGTATGCTGCTAAAACCGGTGAAGAGACTTCCCGGTTTATTATCCAACTAAAAAATAGTCGTATCGATGATATAGCAGCCATAATCAAAACCGACGATGATAAAAAGGCTTTCTGGATAAATTTGTATAACGCTTACACGCAGGTTGCGTTAAAGCAGAATCCAGTGCAATATGAAAGAAGGGGGAAGTTTTTCGGTAGCAGGAAAATTGAAATAGCCGGTCATTTTTTTAGCCTGGATGATATAGAGCATGGAATCCTCCGGCGTTCAAAGATTAAATGGAGCCTTGGTTATCTTAATAAATTATTCCCCGGGAAAATAGAAAAAAAATTCAGGGTTGAAAAGCTGGATTATCGTTTGCACTTTGCTTTAAACTGTGGGGCAAAAAGTTGCCCTCCTATTGCTTTTTATAAAACAGAGAATATTGATTACCAATTGGACCTGGCTACGAAAGCATACCTGCGAAGTGAGGCTGAATATGACGAAAAGGATAATACCCTAAAATTGCCGGCATTAATGAGTTGGTTTCGCCGTGATTTTGGTGGCAAAAGAAAAATGATTATTTTATTGCAAGAGCTGTTAATTGTACCTGTTGATAAAAAACCTGCTATAAAATTCAAGTCTTACGATTGGACACTCTATCTTCAAAACTATAAATAATACTACATGGCAAATCATTACTACAATGCAGAAGACCTGGGAAAGTTTGGCAATATCGCCGAATTTCAAAAACCATTAGCCGATAAATTTTTTGCCTGGTATGGCGAAGTGTTTGCAGAAGGTAATTTATCCGCCAGGGAAAAATCACTGATCGCATTAGCTGTGGCACATGCTGTACAATGTCCGTATTGTATTGATGCGTATAGCAGCGATGCTTTTGAAAAAGGCTGGAGCGAAGCCCAGATCATGGAAGCTGTACATGTGGCTTCTGCTATTAAAGGCGGGGCTGTACTGGTACATGGTGTGCAAATGATGAATAAGGTAAAGGAAATAGCAATGTAAAACTCTGTTCACTATAGTGTAGACTTAGATCTGAGCTATCTTTTACTATTTTTAAGTATTTTATCGAAATAATATTATTAACTGACTCTCTTGAAACTATAAAAAAATTAAAAAAAACAGAGTCTAAAGCTCCGCCGGTTGGCGGATTGGGTTTATGAAATCACTAAAGGCGCAACACCATATTTTATCCGATACCCATGAACAGATTGATATTCTGGAACATGGTGCACATCATGACGATTCATTTCGCTTAGTTCCATTTCAGCAAAAATTAGTAGAAGGTGGGTTGTTTCCTTTGAAACCAACGGGAATAGAAATTTTTCAAATAAACGTTGGAAAAATGTGTAACCAGGTCTGCAAGCATTGCCATGTAGATGCGGGTCCGGATAGGAAAGAAATAATGACACGGGAAACGATGCAGCAATGCCTGGATATCCTGTCGGCTAACCCATTTTTTAAGACGGTTGATATTACCGGCGGGGCACCTGAATTGAATCCTGACTTTCGTTGGTTTATAGAAAAAATAAAAGAACTTAAACGGCATATCATCGTTCGTTGTAACCTCACAATCATATTGGCGAATAAAAAATTTAATGATCTCCCCGAATTTTTTAAGCAACATACTGTTGAAATTGTGTCATCGCTTCCATTCTATTCCAAAGACAGAACGGACAGGCAACGGGGCGATGGTGTTTTTGAAGATTCCATCAAAGCATTACAACTATTGAATGCAGTTGGTTATGGTTTGGAGGGAAGTGCGTTAACATTAAACCTGGTATATAATCCTGCGGGAGCATTTTTACCGCCTTTACAGGCAAGCCTTGAAAAGGAATTTAAGGAGGCGTTGAAAAAGGATTTTAATATTTCCTTTCATTCATTATTTGCTATTACTAATCTTCCGATCAGCCGTTTCATGGATTTTTTATTACAAAGCGGCAACTATGAAAAGTATATGGAAAAATTATTAGCAGCTTATAATCCTTTAGCAGCAGCCCATGTAATGTGCCGGAATACACTGTCGATAAGTTGGGATGGTTTTATGTACGATTGTGATTTTAACCAGATGCTGGATATGAAAGTCGATTGTCCGTCGAAACACATTTCACAATTCAATCATTCCTTGCTGAGTAACAGGAATATTGTGGTTAATCAGCATTGTTATGGGTGTACGGCAGGAGCAGGTAGTAGTTGTGGTGGTACTGTTGTTTAACAGACTTTAATGAAAAATGCATTAATCATATTTGTACGTAACCCAGTAATGGGGAAAGTGAAAACCCGGTTGGCGAAGGATATAGGGAGTGAGAAAGCGTTACAAGTTTATAAAAAACTCCTGCAACATACCCATACTATTACCGCTGACCTTGCGTGCGATAAATTTGTTTATTATGCTGATGGCATCAGTGAACATGATATTTGGGGAAATAGTTTATATAAGAAAAAGGTGCAGCAAGGGGAAAACTTAGGTGATAGAATGATGGGGGCTTTTTTTGAATTATTTCAACTGGGTTACACGAAAATTATTATTATTGGTAGTGATTGTCCCGATTTATCGGGTTTCATAATTTTGGATGCTTTTGAAAAATTATCGGAAGCGGAGGTGGTTATTGGCCCTTCATCAGACGGAGGTTATTATTTACTTGGTATGATAGAGCATATACCTGATTTGTTCAGGGATAAAGCCTGGAGTACGGAAAAAGTACTTTCCGCATCTTTGCAGGATGCAGTAAGGTTAGGAAAGCGATGCCATGTTTTAACGGAGCTTGCTGATATTGATACAGCCGAAGACCTGCTACGTTATCAAAATAATTCAAAAAAAGAAATGGGTAGTTTTTTTAACTGATTATTTTTTATGTTTCATTAAATAAACAAATCGAATCAGTATATTCAACTTTAAAAACATTTGCTCTACCAGTTGTTGAAAATATGGGTTCGTCTTGCTGCAAAAATATTCTGCCGCAAAATAATTATTAATCATCCCGGATTACTTAAGATTGATGGCCCTGTATTGCTGGCCTGTAATCATCCCAATTCCTTTTTAGATGCAATTCTGCTGGATATACTTTTTGTGAAACCTATCTGGTCGTTGGCCAGGGGAGATGTTTTCAAAAAACCTTTTTATAGTAAGTTGCTGTCTAACCTGAAAATGCTCCCTGTGTACCGCAGCAGCGAAGGGGTGGAGAACCTGGAAACGAATTACAAAACTTTTGATGCCTGTAAAGAAATTTTCAGAAATCAGGGTATTGTGCTGATGTTTAGTGAAGGGAAATGTATCAATGAATGGCATTTGCGACCTTTAATGAAAGGTACAGCCCGCCTGGCTATCAGTAGTTGGCAGGATGGTATTGATGTAAAGGTGTTGCCAGTTGGAATTAATTACAGTTCTTACCGGCGGTTTGGTAAGAATGTTTTTATCAATTTTGGCAACCTGATTACAAACGATGGAAATAATAACATAGAAACAGATGGCAGAAAGAACCTGGCTTTTAATAACAGGCTGAAGGATGAATTACAGGAATTAGTTTTTGAAATTAGCACAACCGATAAGAAACAACAGGAAAAACAACTGGCTTGCCGCCCTGGAATTAATAAAAAAATTCTTTCATTCCTTCCGGCTTTTTTGGGCTTATTATTTCATTCGCTTCTTTATTTGCCTGTCCGTTATTTCACCAGCACCAGAGCTGGCATAACGGACCATTTTGATTCAGTACTTATAGCATTACTTGTACTTCTTTACCCTGTTTATTTATTCCTGGTTACATTTATTTTATGTTTGATAACGGGCAATTGGTTATTCATACTGGTATTATTTATTTTTCCTTTTACAGCCTGGGCTTATGTGCAGTTAAAAGGACAGCTGGATAAATAACCGGGTTTTGTAATTTTTTATATATAGTTAAATTTAAGTATATCTGAATCATTGCTTTAGCATCAGAATTTACGCCTAAAAAACTCCTATTTAAAGAGGCCGTACTCCTGTTTTTTTACACTATCTTTGCTGCCCCGAAAATAAAACCCTTCGGGAATATTTTACATGTTTGAAAACATAATTAGAAAACAACTAAACGCTGATGAACAGGAGGGAGCTGCTGAGCCGATTGCGATCGAATCTGAAGCACCTACAGCGACAACTACTGCACCTGTCGCAGATTCCGGAACTACCGGAACTGCAGATTCCGGGATTGCCGGAACAGAAGTAATGACCGAAGAAAAAGTGGTTATTATTGAAACCGCACATGATGATTTTGACTGGAACGTTGACAAACGTAACGTTACCTCTTACACCAAAGAAGAAAAAGAAAAGTACCACACGGTGTATGACAACACATTTGTACAACTGAACGATGGACAAATGATGAATGGTACCGTGGTAGGATTAACAAAAACTGATGTGGTATTAAACATTGGTTTTAAAAGTGATGGTTTGATTTCACTCAATGAATTCCGTGATTTGCCAAACCTGGCTATTGGGGATGAAGTAGAAGTGATGATTGTTGAAAAAGAAGACAGGGAGGGACATTTGAACCTGAGCCGTCGCCAGGCCCGGATTACAAGGGCATGGGAAAGAATTGTGGAAGTTCATAAAACCGGTGAAGTTATTACTGGTACTGTTACTTCCAAGACAAAAGGTGGTTTGATCGTTGATGTATTTGGAATGGAAACATTCTTACCAGGTTCTCAAATTGATGTGAAGCCTGTTACAGACTATGATCAGTTTGTTGGAAAAACAATGGAATTCAAAGTTGTTAAGATAAACGAGACAATTAAGAATGCAGTTGTATCGCACAAAGCTCTTATTGAAAGTGATATTGAAGCACAGCGTGTAGAGATCATGAGTAAATTGGAGAAAGGCCAGGTGTTGGAAGGTACGGTGAAGAATATTACGGACTTTGGTGCTTTTATGGATCTGGGTGGCCTCGATGGTCTTCTTTATATTACAGATATTTCATGGGGTCGTATTTCTCATCCAACGGAAGTATTAAAACTTGATCAGAAGATCAATGTGGTAGTTCTTGATTTTGATGATGAGAAGAAGCGTATCAGCCTTGGTCTTAAGCAATTGACACCACATCCATGGGATGTACTGGCAGAAAATATTCTTGAAGGAAATGTTGTAAAAGGTAAAGTAGTCAACATTGAAGACTATGGTGCATTCCTTGAAATTCAACCGGGTGTTGAAGGTCTGGTGCATGTATCAGAAATCACGTGGGCTAATACACCAATCAATGCTAAAGAATTCTTTAAGTTGGGTGATGAGCATGAGGCTAAAGTGGTAACATTAGATAAGGCAAGCCGTAAAATGAGCCTTTCTATCAAACAGCTTTCTTCTGACCCATGGAATGATATTGAAACAAAATTTGCGGAAGCAAGTAAGCATATCGGACTGGTGAAAAATATTACCAATTATGGTGTGTTTGTTGAATTAGCCGCCGGCATCGGTGGTATGATTCACATCAGCGATCTGAGTTGGTTGAAACGTTTCAATCATCCGGGCGAATACACTAAAGTAGGAGCTAACATTGATGTGATGATTCTTGGAATTGACAAAGAAAGCAGGAAATTACAACTTGGACATAAACAATTAGAAGAAGATCCATGGAATTCACTGCAAGATACATTTGCTATTGGAAGTTTGCATGAAGGAACAGTAAGCAGGAGAGATGATAAAGGGGCGACTGTTCAGTTATCATATGGTCTGGAAGGATTTGCACCAAACCGTCATTTGGCAAAGGAAGATGGCAAAAGTATTGTTGCTGATGAAACAGCTCAGTTTATGGTTATCGAGTTTGACCGTAATGAGAAGAGAATTGTTGTATCTCATACCCGCATTTGGGAGCAGGGCAAGGTAGATGAAGCGGAAGCGGTTAAAAAAGAAGCTAGGACTGATGCTGATAATACCAGAAAAGCGGTGAAGAATGTACAAAGCAAGGTGGAGAAAGCTACCTTGGGCGATCTGGGCATTCTGGCTGATTTGAAAAAGAAGATGGACGGTAGTAGTGCTGAAGAGCCTACAGCTGAATTGGTTGAGCAGCCTGCTGAAATAGCTGCGCCTTCGGCTATACTGGTTGAACCTGTTGCTGAAGCAATTGAGCCGACTCTAGAAACCGTAACGCCTTCTATTGAAACAGAAGCGCCTTCTCCTGAAAAAGAAGCACCTTCTGCTGAAACAGAGGAGACAAAACCTGAATAAGGCATTTCTCATTATAGATAAGAAACCCTCCACAACCGGAGGGTTTTTTATTTATGGTAAAGGTTTTCTTTCAAAAAAGAAGCCAAAAGTTCCACATAATATTATAATACATCTACTACTTATTAATTTCATTCTATAAAATTCTTTTTAGGTTCAAAAGTTGATTAAATCTATCATATTGATGAACTAAATAACTGGTTTTAGTTGTACTCAAAGTAGTAGAAATACGTAAAAAAGGTAAAAAAGTACGAACTATTTTTTGAGAAAAACTACAAAAAGCTTGCAAAAAATAATTATTCAAACTACTTTAGCATTCCAACTCTTATAAAACCGTAACCCGACTTCCTAAGAATCTCCTACCAATCTAAGATCCCTTTTCCTGAAGACCAGTAATAATCATTTGGATTATTTCATCAGTTGTATGCTGTTGGATAAATCGGAATGAGTTTAAAAACTTCAGTATGAAAACAAATAACCCCCAGGTAGGGCAACAACATATCATCACACATATTTTATTGGTAATTACTATCGTTTTTATTTTTACCACTTATGTGTTTGGCCAGTCTGAAAGACGCAATAACGGCTTTAACTCAAATAATTCCGGAATTACACCTCAAAAAAAGGTAACTACGTTGCAACCTTTTAGTTTGGAAAACAGTTTAATGATAAATTTTATTTCTCCGGTAAAAAATAAAACAAGTTTTAAGGATAATAAAGTTCAAAAATTTATTAAACAGTAAAACGAAATTTCAACACCAAGAATAAGTATTAAAAAAAACAATAAAAGTCAACTAAAATGAAAAAGAAAAATTTGCTTATCTACATGTTGTGTATCGCTTGTTGGCTGATTCCTGCCATAGCAAAAGCAGATACGCCCATACCAACATCGATAGTGACAAACTACGATCCGGTATTACAAAAGTTGACTGTTACTGTTCAATGGTACTGGAGTTCAACTTCAGACAGTAAATTTGTCACTGCTGCCATGTTTGCAGACTTGAACGGAGATGGTATTACGCCCACCATTTTTGATAACCCTACAACTTATACCAGTGGTGGTAACCCATTCCCGGCCGGGCTTACAGCAAAGGACGAGTTCCTTGGTCAATTAGCAGTATCTAATATTGAGGGTACTGCTACTTCTGCATTGTATCCAGCAGGAGACCGTACCGATAACGGTATTGCATCCGCAGTACCGGGAGTTACTACTTCTACCCCCAGGGTTTTATTTCCTTATGGAATGAATTCTATTCGTGATATTGGAAGTTCTACCGGAACTTTCACCCTGACATATACTAATGTGACTGTTGCACCTGCCAAGACCTGTCTTGTGATGTACGACGTACATTCAGCATTTTCAAGCGATGGCCGTCACTCAGTTGTAAGTGCAGGTCCGAATCATAATGATGATAACTCGGTTGAAGACGGAAACGATCATGGAACAGTAAGTTGCACCGGTTTAGTGAATCTTGCCTGTGCTATTAATAAAACAGAAGGAGCTTGTCAGACACAAGCGGCTATCAATACCTCGTATGCTGCATGGTTGGCTTCGGTTACTGCCAGTGGATGTAATGGTGTATTAACAAATAATAGTACGGGGGCACCAAGTGCCTGTGGCGGTTCAAAGACGGTGACTTTTACATATACGCAAACAGCATGTCCTTTTCAGACGCCTATCTCTACCTGTACGGCAACTTTTACGGTAACAGCTGATGTTACAGCACCCGTATTTACATTCTGTCCTCCGGGATCAAATCTTGGTTGTAACCCATCTGGAGTTCCCGCCGCGGGTGCTGCAATAGCAACCGACGCATGTGGCACTCCAACAATAACAAGTGCTCTTGGTCCAATAGTTCTTAATGGATTTCTGCGTTCACAAACCAGAACCTATACAGCAACAGATGCGTGTGGTAATTCTTCCACTTGTCAGCAGGAGTTTACCTGGACAACTGTTAATGCGAATGCAGGAGCAGATGGCTCAACTTCAGTATGCGATAACTTATCGCCTATTGATTTATTTAGTTTAATAACTGGTGAACAGCCAGGTGGTGTATGGTTAAGATTAACGGGAACCGGTGGGACTTTTGTTGCTGCAACCGGAACATTTACACCAAATGCCGGAGCTACTACATCAACTTTTAAATATCTTATTGCTGCATTACCACCTTGTGCCGATGATGAATCTATAGCAACAGTAACAGTTCTTAATTGTATGAAGTTGGGCAATAGTGTTTGGAATGATTTAAATAATAATGGAAATCAGGATGCTGGCGAACCAGGGGTAAATGGAGTGACTGTTAGGTTATATGCTGATGCAGACGGTAATAATATACCTGACGGACTAGCTTTACAAACTACAACAACCAATAGCAGCGGAATATATAGTTTCATAAACCTGGCATCGGGTAAATATATTGTTGGTATTACTACACCTACAGGGTTTGAAAGAGCTTTCGTAACAGCTAGCAGTGCTACACCTGATAATGACAATACTACAGATAACAATGGTGTTACACTTTCTGGCTCTGAAATAAGATCAAATTTTATAACACTTTCAACGGGAACTGAACCAGCAGCCGGAGTAGATGGTGATGATACCAATGGTAATCAGACCCTGGATTTCGGTTTAAGCATAATAGGAACCAATCCTGATTTTAATTCAACATATGTAAATGTAGTGGTGAACGGTAATGTAAGTACGAATGATAAAGTACCAGCTGGAACTACTTATGGTACATCACCTGTATTAGTTTCAGGCGTACCAGGAAGTACACCGGTATTAAATATGAACCCTAACGGTACGTATAGTTTTGTATCAGATAAGCCGGGAGTGTATACCTATAATGTACCGGTTTGCATACCTGGTCAGGTGGCTCCATGTCCACCTACTGCATTAGTGATAACTGTACTGGATAGTAATACTGATAAGAATTCACCGGTAGCAAATGTGGATATTGCTACAACAAATATTAATACAGCTGTAACGCTTAAAACATTGGCTAATGATGCAGCAGGTAACGCTACAACTTCTCTTGTTCCATCAAGTGTAACAGTAACTGTAGCTCCATTGCATGGTTCAACAAGTATTAATCCGGCAAATGGTGATATTACTTTCACACCTTTTACAGATTATACCGGAACGGATACACTTACCTACCAGGTGTGTGATAACCAGTTGCCGGCTAAATGTGCTACAGCAAAACAGATCATAACTATCAGACCTTTAAATGCACCAAATACAACGGCAGCAGCTGATGATTATAAGATTACAGAGATAAATACACCGGGTACAGGAAATGTAAAGATTAACGATACTGATCCGGAAGGTAATACACAGACTGTGACCGCACAGCCAGGAACAACAATTCCAACTAAAGGAACACTTGTATTGGCAACAAATGGTAATTATACCTTTACTCCGGTAACAGGGTATACAGGACCGGTAGACTTCCCTTATACAACTTGTGATAACGGAGTTCCTCAGGCCTGTGCTACTGCTACTTTACATATTCTGGTAAGACCAGAAGTTCCTGTAACCAATCCTGATTTCAATTCAACATATGTAAATGTGCCGGTACCAGGTGATGTAAAAACTAATGACAAAGTACCTGCTGGTACAACTTATGGTACATCTCCTGCACTTGTATCAACTGTGCCAGGAAGTACACCGGTATTAACAATGAACAATAACGGAACATATAGTTTTGTATCTGATAAGCCGGGAGTTTATACTTATAATGTACCGGTTTGTGTGCCAGGTCAGGTAGCTCCATGTCCTCCGACGGATTTGGTGATTACAGTACTTAACAGTAACGTTGATACTAATTCTCCTGTTGCGAATGTAGATATTGCTACAACTAATATTAATACGCCTGTTACACTTAAGACATTGGTTAATGATGCAGCAGGTAACGCCACTACAGCATTAGTGCCATCAACAGTAACAGTAACCGTAGCACCATTGCATGGTACTACAAGTATCAATGCTGCAAATGGTGACATTACTTTCACACCAACTGCAGGTTATACCGGAACAGATACACTTACCTACCAGGTATGTGATAACCAGGTGCCTGCAAAATGTGCTACAGCCAAACAGATCATAACTATCAGGCCATTAAATATGCCAAATACTACTGCAGCAGCTGATGATTATAAAATAACACCAATAAATACACCAGCTAACGGTAATGTAAAAACGAATGATACAGATCCGGAAGGCAATACCCAGACGGTGACCGCACAGCCTGGAACAACAATGGCAGGTAAAGGAACACTTGTATTGACACCAGATGGCAACTATACCTTTACACCAGTATCAGGATTTACCGGCCCGGTTGATTTCCCTTATACAACTTGTGATAATGGAGTGCCTCAGGCTTGTGCTTCTGCTACACTACATATCCTGGTAAGTCCTGAACTTCCAGCTACTAACCCGGATTTCAATTCAACATATGTAAATGTACCAGTACCGGGTGATGTAAGAACTAATGATAAAGTACCTGCCGCAACTACATATGGTACTTCACCAGCATTGGTTTCAACCGTGCCAGGAAGTACACCAGTATTAACGATGAATGCTAGCGGAGCGTACAGTTTTGTTTCTAATTTGCCGGGAGTTTATACATATGATGTACCGGTTTGTGTACCAGGTCAGGCAGCACCATGCCCGCCTACTAAATTGGTGATAACAGTGTTGGCTGCATTTATTACTACTAATCCTCCTATTGCCAATGTAGATATTGCAACAACTAATATTAATACGCCAGTTACTCTTAAAACATTGATCAACGATGCGGCTGGAAATCCAGGAACTGCACTTGTTCCATCAAGTGTTACGGTAACTGTTGCTCCAATGCATGGTACAACAAGTATTAATGCTGCCAATGGTGACATTACATTTATTCCTACTCCAGGATATACAGGAACCGATACACTTACCTATCAGGTATGTGATGACCAGGTACCTGCAAAATGCGCTACTGCAAAACAGATAATAACCATCAAGCCATTAAATGCACCTAATACCACTGCAGCTGCAGATGATTATCAAATAACAGCCATTAATACAAATGCTTCTGGCAATGTAAAAACAAATGATACAGATCCGGAAGGAAATTTCCAAACAGTTACACCTCAGGTAACAACTATTCCTACTAAAGGATCCCTTTCATTGAATAATGATGGAACGTATACATTTACTCCGGTAAACAATTATTCAGGACCAGTAGACTTCCCTTACACAACTTGTGATAATGGAATACCTCAGGCCTGCGCTTCAGCTACCTTGCATATCCTTGTTAGCCCGGCAGTGCCAGTTACCAATCCTGATTTCAATTCAACTTTTGTTAATGTTCCTGTACCGGGTGATGTAAGAACAAATGATAAAGTTCCTGCGGGAACTACCTATGGTACTTCTCCTGTACTGGTATCAACAGTGCCAGGTAGTACACCGGTATTAACGATGAACAGTAACGGAACATACAGTTTTGTTTCGAATTTACCGGGAGTATATACATATGATGTTCCGGTTTGTGTACCAGGTCAGGTTGCTCCATGTCCGCCAACCAAATTGGTGATCACGGTACTTAATTCAAGTATCAATTCTAATCCACCAGTTGCAAATGTTGATATTGCTACAACTAATATCAATATACCGGTAACATTAAAGACCCTTGCAAATGATGCTGCAGGTAATTTGAATACAACCCTGGTACCATCAAGTGTTACAGTAACTATTGCTCCATTGCATGGTACAACAAGTATAAATGCTGCCAATGGTGATATTACTTTCATTCCTGCCTTAGGTTATACCGGAACTGATACACTTACTTATCAGGTATGTGATAACCAATTGCCAGCACAATGTGCAACAGCAAAGCAGATCATAACAATTAAACCAGCCGTAGGGGTTAATACTACAGCTGCTGCTGATGATTATATTATTACGCAGATTAATACAAATGCTACAGGAAATGTAAAAACAAATGACACTGACCCGGAAAACAATTTCCAAACGGTGACAGCGCAGACAACTACTATCCCTACAAAGGGTACATTGAATTTAGCTCCGGATGGTAATTATACATTTACTCCGGTAAGTGGATTTACAGGCCCTGTTGATTTCCCTTACACGACCTGTGATAATGGAATACCTCAGGCTTGTGCATCAGCCACATTACATATATTGGTAAGACCTGAAGTACCGGTTACCAACCCTGATTTCAATTCAACTTTTGTAAATGTACCAGTACCGGGTGATGTAAGTACTAATGATAAGGTTCCTCCGGGAACTACCTATGGCACTTCACCAGCATTGGTTTCAAGTCCAGCAGGAAGTGTAGCTACATTAACTATGAACGCTAATGGCACTTATAGTTTTGTTGCAAATACGGTTGGTGTTTATACCTATGATGTGCCGGTTTGTGTACCAGGCACGGTTGCACCATGTCCGCCGACTAAATTGGTGATCACGGTTCTGAATAATGTAAATACTAACCCGCCGGTAGCGAAT
>JANMLJ010000250.1:0-1631 GCA_031372465.1 Chitinophagaceae bacterium
GTGATATGTTTATTCCTGTGTATGATAATACGATTGCCACACGTTTTACTGTTCCGCTTTTTCAACCCACTTTTATCCGTTTGCCAGAAACTATCACCAAACAAGTGGGGGATAATATTGCGCTGACAGCTGTTGCTAATAATTCTTCTGTAATGAAATTATTTCTGAATGGTACAGAAATACAATCGGCTAACGCAGCGACTACTATTTCAGCAAATCCAACGTTGACGGTAGCAGGTAATCAAACAATCAGGGTTGATGCTACGGAGGGTGCAACAACTAAATCAGAATCATTCCAGTTTTTTGTTGCCACTGCTCCGAATGTTGCACCATTACCTGCCGGGGTAAGAGATGGTATCAATTATTTGCCGGGCAATACTTCCGTAGTGTTGGTATTGAATGCACCTGGAAAAACAAGGGTCTCTGTAATCGGAGAGTTTCCGGGAAGCAACTGGACAGAACAGACTAACTATGTAATGAATAAAACCCCGGATGGAAATTATTGGTGGCTACAGATCAATGGCCTTACACCCGGAACAGAATATGGCTTTCAATATTTAGTGGATGGTTCATTAAAAGTTGGGGAACCTTATGCAGAAAAAATTCTTGATCCATCGAATGACGGTTTTATCTTGCCAGCTACCTTCCCTTCACTTAAACCCTATCCAACAGGACTAACCACCGGCATTGTGAGTTTAGTACAAACAAATGCACCAGGATACACCTGGACTGTCAATAATTTTTCAAGACCTGATAAAAGGAATCTGGTGATTTATGAAATGCTGCTACGGGATTTTTTGGCGGCACATGACTGGGTAACTTTAAAAGATACATTGAGCTATTTTAAGACCCTGGGAGTAAATGCTATTCAGCTTATGCCTTTCAATGAATTTGAGGGAAATGAAAGCTGGGGTTATAATCCCGATTATTTTCTGGCACCGGATAAATATTATGGTCCCAAAAACAAGTTGAAAGAATTTGTTGATGCCTGTCATGTTCAGGGAATTGCCGTTATAATGGATATCGCATTGAATCATACCACTGGCCTCAATCCATTGGCAGCATTGTATTGGAACAGCGCTACCAATCAGCCTGCTGCCAACAATCCCTGGTTGAATGTAACTGCACAACATCCTTATAATGTATTCAACGATTTTAATCATGAAAGTTTACGGACAAGGTATTTTACAAGCCGCGTAATAGAACATTGGTTGCAGGAATATAAATTAGATGGATTTCGTTTCGACCTTTCAAAAGGGTTTACGCAAAATACTAATTGTGGTGGTAGTACCACCAATGAATCTTGCTTTGCACAGTATGATGCCAGCCGTATTGCAATCTGGAAAAGATATTATGATACTACACTGTTAAAGTCCCCTGGTTCCTATACGATACTTGAGCACTTTGCTGCAAACAATGAAGAAATTGAATTATCTGATTATGGAATGTTGCTTTGGGGCAATGCTAATTACAATTTTTCTGAAGCATCTATGGGCTGGGTGCCAACATCAAATTTTGAATCTTTCTTACACACTGCAAGAGGTTGGAGCAAACCTCATTTGGTAAGTTATATGGAAAGTCATGATGAAGAAAGGATGATGTACAGGAATCTTCAGTTTGGAAATACCTCT
>JANMLJ010000253.1:0-2584 GCA_031372465.1 Chitinophagaceae bacterium
TAGGTGTAGATGAAATTACCAACTTGCCATCATGAACGAGCAGCCATACCCAACCACTGCCAAACCTCCCTACACCACCAGCCGCAAACTTTGTTTTGAATTCATCAAAAGAACCGAACGCATGATTGATAGCATCTGCTAACTTTCCGGAGGGCGCCCCGCCATCGTCAGGAGAGCAAAGGCTTTCCCAGAAGAAATGGTGATTCCAATGACCGCCACCATTGTTTCGGACTGGTGCACTGATAGCACCTGCATGAGCTACCAATTGTTCCAGTGATTTACTTTCATGTTCAGTACCGGCAATGGCTTTATTAAGGTTGTCAACATATGCCTGGTGATGCTTTCCATGATGAATCTGCATGGTAAGCATATCAATATAAGGTTCCAATGCATCATAGGCAAATGGAAGAGGTGGTAATGTAAATGCCATAGTTTAAATATTTAATATCTCAGATTCATTCTGAAATGAACACAAATTTAAGACACCTTTTTGAATGAAATCATTCCTTAATAATTCTTCCGCCTTTCGTAATCAATACTTTATGATATTAGGTTTATTAAATATTCATTTTTTTATTTATATTTTAATAAGTTGTTAAAAAATGTTTTACTTTAACGCCTCAAAATGACCGAAACTCTCTACAATAGAGAAGCGAGGTTTTGATTTAATTAAAAAAACTACTGCACATGAGAAAACTGCTACCACTGCTTGCAGTGCTATTGCTATGTACTGCATTGGCATCCGCACAAAATCGATCAATTACCGGACAGGTAAAGGATGAAAATGGAAAACCTGTTCCAGGAGCCTCAATTAAAGAAAAAGGTACAAGAAATGGTACTGTTGCAAACGACAATGGAGTTTTTACTCTAAGTGTTTCTTCAGGAGCCAAATTAAAGATTTCTGCTACTGGCTATAATGAAAGAGAAGTAGTTGCTGTTTCAGATATTATAGTCCAGCTTAACGTTTTATCTGGAGAATTAAGTGAAGTAGTAGTAACTGCACTTGGTATTAAAAGAGAGAAAAAAGCACTTGGTTATGCCGTACAAGAAGTAAAAGGGGAAAACCTTACCATTGCCAAGTCGCTTGATGTAAGTTCAAGTCTTGCCGGTAAGATTGCTGGCGTTCAGTTAGTCGGTTCTCCCAGTTCTACTTTCGACAATGCGGATTTATTGATTCGTGGCGTAACAGGGCTTGGCCCACAATCACCCATTTTTGTTGTTGACGGAACTATTACAAATCAATCCGCAGTGATAATGGACAATGTTGAGAATGTATCTGTACTCAAAGGTCCTGCTGCAACAGCATTGTATGGTCAACGTGCTGCAAATGGAGCAGTAGTAATAACAAATCAAAAAGGGAGTCGTAAAAAATCATCCAGCGTAGAGGTGAATCTTGGTTTTACAACTGAAAAGTTAGCTTTGATACCACCATATCAGAACGAGTATGCAGGTGGTTATTCTTCTAGTTACACCAATACAAGCTCATTAGGTGCTGGTTATTTGGATGCACAGGGATTTTATATTTTTAAATACAATCCTGCTGTTCATCCGACTTCGTGGGCTTCTTTTAACGGTCAGCGTATGCTTGAATATGGTGCTGATGAAAGTTGGGGTCCTAAAATGGACGGATCAATGTATAGACCATATTATAGTTGGTATCCGGGAACTGAGTTTGGTCAATTATCCGCTCTAACTGCTAATCCGGATAATGTAAGGAATTTTTTCCAAACTGGTCGTAATCTAAATAATACAATTGCATTCACGTCAGGTGGAGAAGGTCATAATTTCCGGATGACTTATGGTAATCAGGATAGGACATTGGTAATTCCAGAGGCAAGAAAAAAACAACATCAACTTGGGATAAACGGTTCATATGATATTGGAAAGTATATCACTATTTCCAGCGATATGACTTACACAACAAGCGACACTAAAGGAAAACCTGCTGAAGGATACCGGCTTGATGGTTTGAATGTACAGCAGAATTTTAATCAATGGTTCCAAAGACAACTTGACCTTGAAAAAATGAAACAATATCGCCAACCGGATGGAAGTTTGAACTCCTGGAATATCGGTGATCCAAATTTTTCAAGCGATCTGGCTGTATATGGACGTCCTCAATACTGGGACAACCCATATTTTGTAGTAAAAGAAAATTATGGAACTCAAAATCATAATCGGTTAGTGGGCAATGTCGGATTGAAAATTAAGATAAACAAACACCTGAACCTGCAATCTTATGCAAGAATGAATTCATATTCGAATGAAAATGATTTTCGCGTATCAAGTGGTGGACTCAATCTTGATCAATTTTCAATTGCGCAAAATCAATATAAGGAAATGAATTATGAAACCAATCTTAATTATATAAATAAGTTTGGTGATTTTTCTATAGATGCCTTGGTTGGTGGCAACAAACGTCGCGAAAAATACAGCCAGCTTGACGAGTCTACTGCTGGCGGTCTTAGTTCTCCAAACTATTTTGATATAGCAGCTTCAATAGCCAGGCCAAATATTGCCCGCAGCTATCAGCTTAAAGTTGTAAATAGTATTTATGGAAAAGCTACTGTCGGTTTCAGGGATA
>JANMLJ010000259.1:0-6309 GCA_031372465.1 Chitinophagaceae bacterium
CTTAGGTGCGGGAAAGAATATGGACCATGCTTTAGAAATTATACAGGCAAGTGAAGGAGCAGAGGCAGCACGTGAAGCAAAACAAAAAGTACACGACTATTGGCAACAGACATTGAGTGTTGTTCAAATTTATACACCTGATCCGGCATTGAATATATTGGCAAACGGCTGGTTAAATTATCAAACAATTGCCAGTAGGCTTTGGGCACGTAGCGGGTTCTATCAATCAGGCGGAGCATTTGGTTTTAGAGACCAGTTACAGGACGTGCTGTCATTAATGCATTCACATCCTACGCTAGTACGGTCACAAATACTACTGTGTGCATCAAGGCAATTTAAGCAGGGCGATGTGCAGCATTGGTGGCATCCTCCTACAGGGCGTGGGGTACGTACCACTTGCTCCGACGATTATTTATGGCTGCCTTATGTAACGGCAAAATATATTAATGCCACTGGCGACAAAGCAATATTAGATGAGCAAATACATTTTTTGGAAGGACGCCAGTTGGCTGTAGGCGAAGACTCTTATTTTGATCTTTTTATTACCTCTGACGATACCGCCGATTTATACAACCACTGTGTAATAGCAATTAATTATGCACTAAAGTTTGGGGTACACGGCTTGCCATTTATAGGCTCCGGAGATTGGAATGATGGTATGGATAAAGTAGGTAATCATGGCAAAGGCGAAAGCGTATGGCTTGCATTTTTTCTTTACGATGTATTGGTACAGTTTGCAGCAGTAGCACTGCTTAAAAATGAAGGAGACTTTGCCTTTAAATGTAAAAATGAAGCAGAAAAACTACGCATTAATATCAGGGAACAGGCATGGGATGGCGAATGGTACCGGCGTGCTTATTTTGATGATGGTACACCACTTGGGTCTCATGAAAATCAAGAATGTAAAATTGATTCCATTGCACAAAGCTGGTCGGTATTATCAAAGGCCGGTGATAAGGATAGAGTTAGTACAGCAATGCAATCTGCTGATGAACACCTGGTGCGTAAGGAAAATGGGATTATCCAATTGTTTAATCCCCCATTTGATAAATCAAACCAAAACCCCGGCTATATAAAAGGGTATGTGCCGGGTGTACGTGAAAATGGGGGTCAATATACACATGCTGCAATTTGGTTAGTTATGGCATTTGCTGCAATTGGTGACAAGAAGAGAACGTGGGAATTATTGCAAATGATTAACCCCATAAACAGGACAAGCAGTAAAGATAAAATCAGCAAATACAAAACTGAGCCCTACGTAATAGCAGCAGATGTGTACGCCGAGCCAAAGCACAAAGGTCAGGGTGGCTGGACGTGGTATACAGGCTCTGCAGGCTGGATGTATCAATTGATCATTCATTCTTTTATTGGTTTAAAAAGAGAAGGCAATACTTTAACCTTCACGCCTTGCCTTCCTGAAGAATGGACACATTTTGAAATGTATTACCGTTTTGGAGAAACCAATTATTATATACAGTTTACACAGACAACATCTGAAGCTGAACAAGCAATGAAAATATTTTTAAATGGAGCTGAATTAATGAGTGGTGTTGTTTCGTTGGTTGATGACAGGAAAGAACATAAAGTGAAAATTGAATTGTTTACCAGTTTACACCCAACAGTTCCGATTGGGTTGCCGGCAAATAGTTAACAGAATAAGAGATTGTTCAAAACTCTTATTTTATTATCAAACAACTTTATGTTTACCTATAGATTTGAATCACAAAAACGTTGACATCTATTTCTAAACTATGCCTGCAAATAATTTCAACATAAAAGGAGAACAATATGCTACAACAGAAAAGCCAGGTTTTATTTGGAAAGGCGCTACCTCAATGTTCATTGCCAGTGATATGTATATTGCTGATAAAGGAAGACTTGTTACATGGACGAAAAAAAATTAGAACCCTGGGTTATTAAATCGACTAATTATAAAGAAATAAATGATGTTGTGATACCCTTAGCTTTTGAAGTATTATGGAGATTAGAAAAAAGAGATTTCAGCTATGCTAAGTTTAACATTTCAGAAATAGAGTATAATAAACCGGAAAAATTTTAAACTGGCTTTATATAGTATTAGATAAATTATTTACACATGAACTGGCACAAATTAAGCATAGAAGAAACTTTTAAGGAACTTGGTACCAACCAGCAAGGTCTAACTGCCATTGCAGCCGGAGAAAAATTGCTGCAAACCGGACCCAACGAATTGCAGGAAGGTAAAAAGAAAAGCATAGCCATTATGCTTTTGGCTCAGTTTAAAGATGTGATGATTTTAATTTTACTGGCTGCAGCAATTATAGCAGGGATTGTTGGCGACCTTACTGATACTATTGTTATTCTAATAATAGTTTTATTAAATGCCTTCCTGGGATTCTTCCAGGAATATCGTGCAGAAAAAGCTATGCAGGCTTTAAAGCAAATGGCCGTTACCCAAGCCAGGGTGCTGCGTGATGGAAGCATCACCGACTTACCTGCAACTGTATTGGTGCCGGGTGATGTTGTATTATTAGAAGCTGGTAATGCTGTACCGGCAGACTTACGCATCATTGAATCAAAAAATTTAAAGATTGAAGAAGCGGCATTAACAGGTGAGTCTCATGCCGTAGATAAAATCACAGATGCACTAGAAGCAGATGATTTGCCAATTGGAGATAAAAAGAATATGGCCTTTAAAGGTACGTTTGTAACTTATGGCCGGGGCACAGGAGTAGTAATTACTACCGGCATGCAAACAGAGTTAGGACGCATTGCTAAAATGTTACAGGAAGATGAAACACTTACGCCATTGCAACAGCGCATGGCTTCGTTTGGAAAAAAGCTTTCTGTAATGGTTTTATTTTTATGCATCGTATTTTTTGTTGCCGGTTGGTTGCGGGGTGAGGATATAACAAAAATGGTACTTACCAGTATTTCACTCGCTGTTGCAGCAATTCCCGAAGCATTACCTGCAGTAATTACTATTTCCCTTGCATTAGCTGCAAGAAGAATGATTAAGTTCAATAGTCTCATTAGAAAATTACCGGCTGTAGAAACCCTGGGATCGGTAACCTATATCTGTACCGATAAAACAGGTACACTCACCAAAAATAAGATGCATGTAGAGGAACTGTTTGTAAACGGGCAACTGTATGAACGTAATACAATATCCTCTATCAAACAGCAGCAAGAAGTTATGTTATTGCTGCAAGCCTGTGCACTGAATAATGATGCAGTTGAAGATATTGATAAGAATTTAAAAGGAGATAGTACAGAAGTGGCTTTGATGGAAGTGGCAAGGGAACAAAACATACGACCGGATACCTGGCCCCGGCTGGCAGAAATTGCTTTTGATGCCGACAGGAAAATGATGACAACTTTCCATGCACATGAAAATAAATTCATTTCATTTACCAAAGGAGCTCCGGATGTTTTGCTGCAACAATGTGTAAATATTGATGTGCCCAAACTACAACAACAAGTTGATGATATGGCAGCTAAAGGCCACCGGGTACTTGGGTTTGCCTGTCGCTACTGGGATGTATTGCCTGAAAATCCTGACAGTGAAACTCATGAATCCGGTTTGCAGTTCTTAGGTTTGGCCAGTATTATTGACCCGCCACGGGAGGAAGTTTTTCAAGCGGTGACTCAGTGTAAAACAGCAGGCATTGTACCTGTAATGATAACCGGCGACCATCCGCTTACGGCAAAGACCATTGCAAAACGTATTGGAATTTTAAAGAGTGAAAAGGATTTGATAGTAAGTGGGCAGGAACTTGCGGCATTGGATGAAGATAGCTTCTTAGCCAAAGTAGAAAAGATAAAAGTGTATGCCCGTGTATCGCCTGAACAAAAACTGCACATAGTAAAAACGCTGCAACAGAAAGGTCATTATGTAGCTATGACAGGAGATGGCGTTAACGATGCCCCTTCATTAAAAAGAGCAAATATTGGTATCGCCATGGGTATCACGGGTTCCGATGTTTCTAAAGAAGCTGCCCACATGATTTTACTGGATGATAATTTCTCCACCATTGTAAAAGCTGTACGGGAAGGAAGAAGGATTTATGATAACATCCTCAAGTTTATCAAATACATGATGACAACAAACTCCGGAGAGCTGTGGACCTTAATGCTGGGACCAATCATTGGTTTGCCTGTGGCGCTGTTGCCAATTCATATTTTATGGATAAACTTAGTGTCTGATAGTTTACCTGCCATTGCCTTGTCTTATGAAAAAGCAGAAAAAGATATTATGAACAGACCACCCCGACCACCGCAACAAAGTGTTTTTGCTAATGGCAGGGGTTTGCATATGATATGGGTGGGCATATTAATGGCGGGTATTGCATTGGGGTTGCAGGGATGGGCTATTAACCACGGGCTGCATTGGCAAACAATTGTTTTTAATGTTTTATGTCTTAGTCAATTAGGGCATGTGCTGGCTATTCGTTCTGAAACACAATCATTGTTTAGTATCGGAGTGTTTTCAAATAAGCCGCTTATAGGAGCTGTGTTATTGGCATTATTACTGCAGATTGTAATTACATATACGCCGTTTTTACAACCCATTTTTCAAACTGAATCCTTAACGTTTAATGAATTTATTTTAGTTGGCGCTGCCTCGTCGGTGGTATTTTTTGCTGTTGAAATTGAAAAAGTAATTTCAAGGAGAAGGAGAACTGTTGGGATATGAGGAAGCTGAAAAATCAGGTAATGTCATTTTGGTTATGAACTTATTCAATTCCATATTACGGTTACCCTGATCAATACAACAAAACAATGATTTTTAATGTGGCATGTATAAAAAATTATCCGCTTTTTTGAGAATCTTTTATATTCACTGTTTAAAATTAACAATATGGATCACTTTTTAAAATGATTAATATCATGAAACCATGTAGATACAATTTATATCTTTTTATCATTCTGCTTGTTAGATTTACATCATTGATCGCTTCCGGCTTAAATTAATATTATGATCAGCAATTTTATTAAATGGGCTTTAAAGAACCGCTTGGTTGTTCTGCTGATAGCAGCGGGAGTAACTGCCTATGGTCTTTATTCGGTAAACAATACGAAGGTAGATGCTATACCTGACCAGTCTGCTTATGTTTACATCAGCGGTTCAAAACGTTCTTCACTTATATTGCCTGTTGATGCTGTTATCCCTGATGCTAAAGGAGCAACAGTGCGGATACAAACAAAAAAAAATACTTTCAAAAACATAATGTTTGAAGTGGGCGCAGAGGAAGGAAGTATGATAGAAATAAGAAGGGGATTGCAGCCGGGTGATTTAGTCGTCATTACCGGCGCCTATTTGCTAAATAGTGAATTTATTTTTAAAAAAGTGGTTAATCCGATGGAAGGAATGAAAATGTAAAAAAAATAGATAAATAATATTATTCAAAGTACCCAGAAGTGCGGAATGGAATTAGTTGAGAAAAAATAGTGTATTTATTAAAAATATTCAGACAAAGCATCTATGGAAATTCTCAATCTCATCTTTAAACTTGCGGCCGGAGTCGGTTTGTTCCTTTTTGCTATGTACCTGCTGGAGGAATCGTTAAAAAATCTTTCAGGACGAAATTTCAAACTCTTTCTTCAACGCACTACTAAAAACAGGGTAGGCGCTGTAGCAGGCGGTGCAGTAGTAACAGGTGTGCTTCAAAGTAGTTCGATGGTTTCGCTGATGGTGCTGGCTTTTGTGGGGGCAGGAGTGTTTACCATGAAAAATGCAATGGCTATTATTCTCGGCGCTAACCTGGGTACCACACTTGACAGTTGGTTGGTAGCCACCCTTGGTTTTAAAGTGGATATAGAAGTTGCCGCTTACCCTGTTGTTTTCATAGGAGGTATGCTACTTATTCTCTTTGGCAACCGCAAGAAGATTAAATATATTTCTTATTTTCTTTTCGGCTTTGGCTTGTTGTTTATCGGACTTGCCTTTATGAAAACAGCTATGGAAGGTCAGGTAAAGACGTTTGACTTTTCCAAATATGAGGAGATGCCGCTGCTGGTTTTTCTTTTCATCGGGTTTCTCATAACCTCGCTTGTGCAATCAAGTTCGGTAACGATGGCACTTACCCTGAGTGCACTTCATGCCGGGGCTATCGGATTTGCACCGGCAGCCGCTATTGTGCTGGGCTCCGAAACGGGCACTACCATTAAAATACTGGTTGGTTCTATAGGAGGCATCGCAGCAAAAAAACGAGTGGCACTTGGTAATTTCTTTTTCAATGTCTTCCTCACCGTAGTAGCTTTCATTTTGCTGAAACCTATTTTACTTTTGATAACCGATATTTTTAAAATTAAAGATCCGCTCATTGG
>JANMLJ010000260.1:0-7698 GCA_031372465.1 Chitinophagaceae bacterium
AGGAATTCAGACTAACCTTTTTTTAATTGGTTTATTTCCCTGATCATCTTTTATTTTTTTTAACAAAAAATGATCCTACTAAAAAAGACTACGAAAGTAAAGACGCAGCCGGAAGATTTTTTCCTTCGCTTAAAAAATAATAATTAATGATTTATCTATTTCCAATGAAAGGCAGGCAACAAATTCCGGATGTGGAAGTGGCTTTACTTATTGAAATACTACTATCCCTTACTGTTAGCTTATTCTTTTTTATAACCAGGGTAATAGAATGATCAGGTGTCTTTCGTATTTACATTTTACCTGCAATAAAATAGTGAAATACATTTTCCAAAACATAGGTTTTATCATAAATATTAAATGTTTCAACTGTATTCATTAATTGTTCTTTTACTTTCTCTACACCAGCATACCTGATTGCTTCTGCTGATGGTCCGGCTGATAAAATTCCTTTAACGGCTTCATCTAACGAAGAAAAATTCCAATGCCCTTCAGCTGTTCCTTTTTCCAGTATTTTAAATCCTTCAGCATTAAGCAATTTTTCCACTTTTCCTTTTTCCGAAAGGGCAAGAGGACCGGGACTACCCGCCGGTGGTTCAGGTAAAAGCGAGGCAATAGAAGCCAGCACTTCAAGTGCTTCACATTCTTCTGCTGATCCCCAAACTCCAATTGCAAGTTTTCCATCGTCTTTCAGTACTCTTTTAATTTCATTCAGCACTTTACGGATATCCTCTGCATATTGTAAGGAATTAAACCCCGATATCATATCAAAACACTTATCCGAAAAAGGTAAATTTTCCATGTCCTGGTTCAATAACTCAGCTAAAGGATTTCGTTCCCGGGCAAGAACTAATAATTCGGGAGATACATCAATACCGGTTGTAATGGCGCCTTTAGCGTTTGCCATCCGTAGAAAAAGACCCGACCCACAACCAATATCCAGTAAATGACTTTGAGGAGACGGGTTTAATTTGCTGATCACTTTTTTATATAAAGGAATAAAGGTGATCTCCAGGTACAATGCCCAGTCGTAAGGGGCTTTACCCCATAATTCCCCCTGCTTATTTTTTGAACTCATATTAAATCGGCTTTATTTAAAAAGTTGATAATGCGGCAGGTATTCGATTAATTTTTCATGAGTTGCCCGGTAAAATTATTTTATTCCTTAATAAGAGATGCGAATAAAATCACAAAATATGTCAGATACTAACTGCAGTAATTATAGTTTTTCCTGATGATTAAAATAATTTTTCACCTTGGTTATCCTTTTTTACTTTACCACTTTCCCATCTTTCATTACAAAACTTACCGTTTCTAACAGTTTAATATTTTGCAGCGGGTCGCCATCTACTGCAATAATATCTGCCATTGCACCTGTACTGATTTCACCCAACTGTCCTTTTTTATTTAATAACGCCGCAGCAACCGTAGTGGCCGATTTTATTGCCTGCATCGGCGTCATTCCCCATTGTACATAAAAAGAAAACTCGCGGGCCTGCGGTACTTGCTGCCAATCAAACCCACCGGCATCGGTACCAAATGCAATCTTCACTCCCTTTTGCAATGCTTTTTTAAAAATGGCCGGCAATGTTCGCAGCATCTGTGCATTGATAGCGTTGCCTGCCTTTGCTCTTCCTTCGGCGACAAAATCAATCACCGTGGCGGTTGGACACCAATAGGCATTTTTCTGTACCATCAGGTCCATACATTCATCATCCATGGCAAAACCATGTTCTATCGTTCTGGCGCCGGCATTGAGCGAATAAATAATACCATCACGGGTAACCGCATGCGAAGCAAGAAATTTTCCGGACTTGATTGTTTCATCTGCTATCGCTTCTATTTCGTCTTTGGTAAAATTGACCCGGCTGCGGAAACTGCTGTCGGGCATCCGGTAATAACTGCGATCGGCATAGATTTTTATCCAGTCTGCCCCATAACTTATCTGTTCCCGCACCGCTCTTCTTGCTTCATCGGCACCGGTTATTTCCTGTATGCCTTTAGACATGTGCAGTTCCCAGCTATATTCCGAATTACCGATTGAATAATGTCCGGTGGTATTAATTGCCCTTGTAGCTACAAACATCCTGGGTCCGGGTATCACTTTATTATTGATCGCTTTTTTTAAATCCACATCGGCATACATAGCCCCTTCGGTTTCCAGGTCACGGATGGTAGTAAATCCATTCATCAGTGCAATCTTGCAAGCCACCGAAGCACGAAGCGTACGATACGGAATACTTTCTTTCAGCAATTGCACATCATAATCTTCTGCGGTTATATCTCCCTGTAAGAGTACATGGGTATGACAATCTATTAAACCCGGGAGAACGGTTTTATTATTTAAATCTATTATGGTTGCATTGCGGGGAATGGCCGACTGCTCTATAATATCTTTTATCATGTTGCCTTCTACCAGGATGGCTTTGTTTAACAACGCCACTTCATTTTTTCCATCAATCAGCTTGCCGCATTTGATAGCAGTAAGCTGGGCGTTGACAAAATAACTGCAGAAGATAAAACCGGCTACGAATAAAATACGCATACAATAATTATTTAAGAAAAAGATACGACAATTTTTGATGAATGACTGCCTGTAATAACATTGTTCAATGGCTTTGCCTGTTTATTTGAACGTTTGCCTGTTCTGCAGTTCAACAATTCTTTACAACGTATATAATAAAAAAAATTTTCAATAAACTCCAGCGTATTACCAAGCTTCCCGTTTAATCGACAAAATGACGGATGGGTGAATATCAGCGACTGAATGCTCCGGGCTGCGGTTGACAGTCGTCTGACTTGTTATTGTATTGCTTTATCCAATAACAAAATTTCCGGGTTTCTTCTTATATAGGTTTGTGCTGACAACAAATTTTTTATCTAAAAACTTATTGTATGAAACAACAAATTAAAACATGGGCGGCCGCTGTTGCCATTTCTTTTTTTACCATCAGCGCTTTTGCTCAGGAGAAGGAATTGCCTGCAACTCCTCCCTGGGTATCCGACAAAGGCTATTGGGTGCTTGAAAGCAATATACATTCACCCCTTAATCACATCGTTCGTTTTTATTCCAATGAAGATGTGCTGGTGTACAGTGAAAAAATCAATGGTATAAAACTGAACCCTGCCAAAAGAAAAGTAAAAATGAAACTGAAAGAAGTACTCGAAGCATCGGTGCTGGCCTGGGTGAAAAGCAAACAACCTGAATCCAATAAGGATTATTTAATGGTCCAACTGAAATAGTTACCCTGGCAATTTTTTAATCCCTGTTGCCAGCCTGGTCCGGATGGAATAGCAGGGATTCTTCGTTGAATGTCTTTTGTCGACAAAAAACATCTTTATGACGATTATTCAACACAACTATACGGAAAACGGAGTGAGGATTCGTAATTTTAGTAACAGCCATATGCAGCAAAATGCTTTTATATTTTCTGAAGAAAAAAAGTACCGCCTCCGGCGTCACCTGGCCTTTTGGGTTTTTTGGTGGCTATTCTTTGGCTTCCTTTATTCGTACACGGGTAAAGTCAGTTTGCTTCCAAATGTGAACCGTCTTCCTATCGCCCTGATAGAATCGCTGTTTTTTCTCGTTTCTCATATGTTTCTTGCGTACTCTTTGATGTATTATATTATTCCTCAATTTATTTTTAAAGGCAGATATATCAGGGCTGGTATGTTAGTGCTGTTCCTGTTTTTTATTACCGCCTGTATTTCTGCTATTATTGGCACTTATATTTTGCCTTCGGTGAGATACGCTCTTTTTTCTATTCCGTATTATGATACTGTTAATGCAACATTCTTATTGTCTTTACTGGCAGGGTTAAGGGGTGCTATTACCATTGGGGGCATTGCTGCAGCCATCAAGTTAATGAAGTACTGGTATATGAAAGAACAACGTAACCTGCTGTTGCAAAAAGAAAACCTGGCATCCCAGTTACAATTGCTGAAAGCCCAGGTGCATCCGCATTTTTTATTTAATACACTTAATAATATTTATTCTTTTACACAAAACACATCTCCCGAAGCCTCCAGCATGATAACGGGGCTTTCCGACCTGCTCCGTTTTATTTTATATGAAGGCAACAAGCCATTGGTACCACTTGACAATGAACTGAAAATGGTGCAGGACTACATCAACCTGGAAAAAATCCGCTATGGCAATAGATTAGAATTACATCTTGACCTCCCTGAGCAGACAAATGGCCTGTATATTGCGCCTTTATTATTATTGCCGCTCGTAGAAAATTGTTTTAAACATGGAACTAGCAATGTGCTGGATCAGCCTTGGATAAACCTGATGATTGCTGTACGGGAGAAGCAATTGCAGGTAAAACTGATCAATGGAAAAGTGAATAATCCCGCAATAACAGAAACAGAACATGGAATTGGTATCAGCAATGTAGAAAAGCGGTTGTCCTTATTATACCCGGATAAACATGAACTGACGATCACTAATGAAGAAGAATTATTTATAGTGAATCTGAAAATAGCACTGGAACAAAAAGAAATGACCGAAGAGCCACAACCACGGGAATTGCAGCATGCATGAAATAAAAACGATAAGATGCCTGGTAGTGGATGATGAACCTCCGGCAAGAGAAATCATCCGCCGCTATATTGAAGAAGTCTCTTCATTGGAACTGGCCGGTGAATGCGCCAATGCTTTACAGGCTTTTGCTTTATTGCAACAGCAAACGGTTGACCTGTTATTTCTCGACATCCGTATGCCACAACTCAATGGCAATGATTTTCTGAAAACATTAAAAAATCCACCAAAGGTGATCTTAACTACGGCCTATTCCGAGTATGCCCTGGAAAGTTATGAACTGGATGTAGTTGATTACCTGATGAAGCCCATTCCATTTGACCGTTTTTTAAAAGCGGTGAATAAAGCTTTTCCCACGGGATTATCAAAAACAGCATCAGCTGTTCTTTCCGATGAAAAAAAAGCAGAAGCTTTTCTTTATTTCCGGGCAGATCGTAAAATGGTAAAAGTGATGCTGTCTGACATTCTCTATATTGAAAGTATGAAGGACTATATAAAAGTGTTTACCACCAATGGAACTGTCATCACCAAACAATCAATTACATCGGTGGAAGAGATGTTGCCGGAAAAAGATTTTATACGGGTGCACCGTTCGTATATTGTTTCAGTAAACAAGATCAGGACTTTTACATC
Organism: Chitinophagaceae bacterium; assembly: GCA_031372465.1. Taxonomy (GTDB): domain Bacteria; phylum Bacteroidota; class Bacteroidia; order Chitinophagales; family Chitinophagaceae; genus JJ008. Next base: position 5,174 of record JANMLJ010000260.1, read on the forward strand.
GGAACTCATAGAAATTAATAAAACTGAAATTCCTATTGGTAAATTATACAGAAATGAAGTGTTGAAAAGTTTGCAATAAGTTTTACTTAATAAATATCTTTCTCAAATACTATCCGTCTTGTAACGAATCCTGATCAACACTTTCTACAGAAGACCTGCAAGTACGAAATTCTTAACGCATTAATTTATTCAATACGAATTGCCAGTCAGCAAAATCATTCTCCTTTTGCTGAATTAATTTAATGGTGTTTATATAATTGTTGTCAAACCAGGCGGCCAGTGAAAGGGTGCTGAGCCCGTTTACAGGATCAAATTTGCCACCTATCTCAAAACCCTTTTCTTTATTCTTTGCTCTTGCCTGGTCAAACGCCACTTTACTGTTCACATATTCTCCATGTGCTTTTTCTCCTGTCAGGTAGGGTATAAACCAATCCACGGATTTTTTTATGGACGCTCCTTTGGGTGAAACATAATTAAACTCATCGGCGCCCGTTGCCCGTTTGATGATGATCGCCAGTGTAAGCATCGGCTCCAGGTCGTAGGCATGATAATGAAGGGCATCCCTTTCCAGAAAATCCCAGCTACTTCCATCTTTATTAAGGTTGGTATCAATCTGCAGCAATAATCCATTGGTGGCAAAGTCACGGTACTTTTTAATATCAAGCAAGAAACCAATTTCCCCCACCACTTTCAACCGGTGCGAATGCCAGTTGTTCATAGAAGTTGTTTTTCCTTTTTTGGCGCTTTGTATTTCTGCATCGGCCATGTTGGTAAACCAGGCGTCAATGATCGTCCTGTCAGCTTCGCTTATACCTGACCGTAACATATCATAAGCCGCTATTACCCGGTCCAGTTTTGTATCGTTGATCGGATTACCCAGCGGCTGGTTTACGGTGGCCCATGCTTTTAAAAAGCTGGTGGCTTTATCCAGGTATTCTTTTTCTTCTTTTAGTTTATAGGTAATTGCCAGTGCATATATTTTACTAAAATCCTGCATGGCCTGTACCGAAGCAATCTTATCAGGATGTGTACTTAAGTGACCTTCTGAAACGATGGTATCCCGTGGATGGGGTTCTTCATTCAATGCCGCTTTGGCTTTTGTAAAAAAGCCACTAACAATTTTACCGGTTACAGCGTCTGTATTAACCCATTGCTTCAGTAGTTTGATCTCGCTGCTATTCAGACCAACATATTGTGCCCGGCAAATAGCTATTGATAAGAAAGCAAAAAAAAGGAGGGGGAGTTTTTTCATTAACCGGGGTGATTTAAGAAGGAAGATACCATTTTTGGATAAGAGCAGAGAAGATAAAGGTGCATTTTCTCTTGTCGTTTTTTCACCGCGGAGAACAGGAGAAAAAGAGGTTTCGCAGAGTTATACAGAAGACTCTCTGCGTTAACTCCGCGTTCTTCTTTCTCTGCGGTGCAAATTGGTGCCGGAGGAGATTGTATTAGATAGAATTTCTAAGGTTTACGAAAGAACCAGGGTTGAGCATATTGTCCGTATTTGCTTCAATCCTTCAGCACTTTCACCATTATATTTTTAAAATAAACTTTACTTTTCGGATCATGTCCCTGCAATGCAAACGTGCCACTTGAAAGTAAACGTCCTTCCATTCCCTTATCACGGGTTACATTATCGGGTTCGGTATAATCGACTACCGTTTTATCATTTAATTTTATAATGATCCGTTTACCTTTTACTTTAATATATTCAGTATACCATTCATTGTCTTTTACATACACTTCTTTTATATCCTGGATAGCATACAGGCTACCTGTTCTGCGCCAGTCAGTCTGCGAATTATTTACCTGTACTTCATACCCTTTTTGCGGCCAGCCACCTTTTTGGTAGATGGTATGAAAATATATGCCTGAGTTAGAGCCGGGAGTTGTCATAACCTCGGCCTTGAATTCAAAATTTTTAAATGCATGTTGTGCTACCTCCCCATCATAAAATAAATGCGCCACTTTGCCATTCACTACTATCGCACCATCTTCTATTGAAAACGAAGCTGCGTTGTCGCCTACTTTCCAGTTGTTCATCGTCTTTCCATCAAATAAAGAAACCCATTTGTTTTTTGACTGATCCCCGGCTGCAACAAAAAAGAGTAAACAAAGACTTACAGCCGGGTAATAAATAATTTTTCTCATGGTAGTTAAATTTTAATAATGACCCGCTTGTCTTTTACTTTAATATATTCAGTATACCATTCATTGTCTTTTACATAAACTTCTTTTATATCCTGTATGGCATACAGGCTACCCGTTCTTCGCCAGTCGGTTTGTGAGTTATTTACCTGTACTTCATAACCTTTTTGCGGCCAGCCACCTTTTTGGTAAATGGTATGAAAATAAATGCCTGAGTTAGAGCCGGGTGTTGTCATAACCTCGGCTTTGAATTCAAAATTTTTAAATGCATGTTGTGCTACCTCCCCATCATAAAATAAATGCGCCACTTTGCCATTCACTACTATCGCACCATCTTCTATTGAAAACGAAGCTGCGTTGTCGCCTACTTTCCAGTT
>JANMLJ010000265.1:0-8465 GCA_031372465.1 Chitinophagaceae bacterium
GCAGCAATCCTCTGTGTTCCTCTCCGTATTCTCTTTGTATTTTCTCTGTGTTAAAACCTTTCTCTTGCATTTCCCTCATTGCGCAGCAATCCTCTGCGTTCCTCTGCGTGTATTTCCTTTGCGTTCTCTGCGGTAAAATTCTTTCCTTCATTGCGCAGCAATCCTCTGTGTTCCTCTCCGTATTCTCTTTGTATTTTCTCTGTGTTAAAACCTTTCTCTTGCATTTCCCTCATTGCGCAGCAATCCTCACATCCACACTGCCTCTCTCAACTTCTCTTTATACACCCTGTATCCAAAATGCTGCTCTAATTTTTTATGATCGGGTACATGCACTCTTCGGTTAGCAACTATTTTATTTACTGCAGCAATTATTTCATTAGTATTATTCGGGTCTACCCCAATGCCTAATTCCCCATTACAGATAGCATCCACCGAGCCATCGGTATTGCCGGCAATCACCGGTATGCCATAAAACATGGCTTCAATAAATACAATACCAAAGCCTTCTTTTTCGCTGGGCATAATAAAAATATCGCCGAGGTTAAAATGCGAAGCCAGTTCCTCATCGGGTACCAATCCGGTAAATACCACTACTCCTTCCAGGTTCAATTTGCTTATCATCTGATCGAGCCGCTGCTTTTCTTTAGCATCATATTTACCCACCAGTAGATAACGCAGATCATTATGCGCTTTTATCAGTTCAGGCAGTACCTGTAGTACCTTATCATAACCCTTGTATTGTTCTGTATCCGCCATCCTCGACACGGTGAGCAGTACCAGCTGCTCTTTTTTTATTCCATAGCGTTCCAGCAGGGAAGTGTCTTTTTCCTGTTGCAGGGGCAATTCCATAAAAGGATCCAGGCAATTATTCAGCACCACAAACTTTTCGTCGGCCAATCCATACAAAGCTTTCATTTTCTCTTTGGTAAAATGGCTTACCGGTAGAATCAGGTCGCAGCGTTGCAGCATCTTTTTTTTCCACCCCTTCAAAGGCTTCCACACTTCGATGCCATGCGCCAGCAACACCAGTTTAACCGATGGCCGGAAAAATTTGATAAAATAACCTACTACCAGCAGGTTGATATGGCTCATCAGCACCACTTTAGCTTTCCGCCCTTCTGAAAAAGCTTTCCGTACAAAACGGACCTTATCCCCATCAAAAGGAGTAAATACAAGTTGCGGAAAATAAGTATTACGGTCACCATCATCCGCTTTTCCATACATAGCAAATACATTCACCAGGCCTCCATATTGCAAACCCAGTTCATACAGTGCCTTACCCGCTATCCGGCATACCCTTTCGATGCCGCCGGTGGCAGAGAAAACGCGGAGGGTGAGGAAGAGGGTTTTGTGATTCATTGGCTGGATGCTGGATACTGGATGCTGGATGCTGGATACTGGATACTGGATGCTGGATGCTGGATGCTGGATAATGGATACTGGATGCTGGATGCTGAATACTGGATGCTGGATGCTGGATACTGGATAATGGATACTGGTTACTGAAATCAACAACTATCTCCGATTTTTACCTCACCCTTCGACTGCCCGTTTTAATCATCAGTAATTTCTCCTCTCCTTTAGGAGAGGTGGACGAAATTTTCCGGTGATTATATTGTTGATGGGTGAGGTTTTTAATTCAACAACAACAACGACATCAATTGCGACCAGTGCATTTGACCGGCAATGAATTTATCATAATTACCTGTTCCTTTTTTTCCTTGCATCGTCATCTTATCTTTTACATACTCACTTTTTCCCAGCCATTCTGCAAAAGGAAAAGTAAAGCCCATCTTCGGTCTGTTCCATACCGGTTCGGGTAATTCTTTTTTAAAACTATCTATTAATAATTGCTTGGGCAATTCACCTGCATATTTTATGGAAGCATTGATTCCCATAACCATCGTCACAAATTCACGGTCGAGAAAGGGCACCCGTATTTCTATTCCATGTGCCATACTCATTGTATCGCTATCCCGCAACAACTGGTTTTGCATATAGAGATTCATTTCTATCCAGCTGGCCTGGTTGCCGGATGCTAACTGGCGTATATTATTCAGTTCCGGCTGTTCTTCCAGTATTTCCCATATTTCTTTTTCACTGGCATCTAATTGTTGTGCAATAGAGGAAGGAACAAACTGTCCCCGTAAAAAAAGATATGCACCTTTGGCGCCACCAAGACTGAGGTAAGCCAATCTGCGCAATTTTTTGGAACTGGCATACCGACCAGCTTTTAAAATGGAAGAAGGGATGCGTTCTATTCTATTCATGGTGCTGATCCTGGCAAAGGAGGGATAGCCGCCAAATAATTCATCACCGCCCACACCGGATAATACTGCTTTTAATCCAGCTTCTTTTGCATACTTGCTGATAAACCAGGTATTGATACCATCACATCCGGGAAGGTCCATGGCGTTGATAATACCGTGAAAATTTTCATGGAATTCTTTTTCGGATAATACCTGTTGCCGGTTGGGGCAATTCAATTGCTGTACCACCAGGTCCTGGTATTTTTTTTCTGAATATTTGGCTTCTTCAAAATCAATTGACAATGTTTTTAAGGAGGATGATTGATATTTCCCCGCCAGTATGGCAATGATGGAAGAATCAAGTCCGCCGCTCAGAAATACACCAATGGGTGCATCACTCAGTAAATGCCGTTGCACCGCCAGTTGCAGGCTTTCCCTGATCTGTGTGGTTACTGCTTCCCGGTTGTTTTGCCTGGGTGTATAATTATAAAAAGCAAAAGAGGAAATATCCCATTTACTATCGGTGATGCTAAACCGAAGAAAACTTCCTTTGGGTAAAGGTTTTACTTCTTTGAGCGTGGTAATTGGTTCAGGAAGGTGCCCGTAAGCCAGCAGGTACACGGGCCAGTTAGTATTCTTCTCCTGAAGATACCGCAAGGGTGCAAATGCCCGCAGTTCTGAAGCAAAAGCCATTCCTTCGTTGGTGATGGCATAATACAGTGGCTTGATACCTGAAGCATCCCTGACTAAATAAATCACTGACTCTTTATTATCCACCAATGCAAAAGCAAACATGCCGTTGAAACGCCGGAAGGCATTGGTGCCCCAGGCGGCAAAAGCAGCAAGAATAACTTCTGTATCGCTGGAGCTTTTAAAGGAATAACCGGCTGCAGATAATTCGGCCTTTATCGCCGGGTAATTATACAACTCACCATTATACGTGATCCAATAACGGTTATCAGCATACGACATAGGCATATGCCCTCCGGGCGAAAGATCTATCAATGCCAGGCGCCGGTTGCCCAGTACCAGGTGATTTTTTTCATTGCTGTAAATGCCTTCATCATCGGGTCCGCCATGTTGCAGCAGCTGGCACATTTCTTTTACCAATGCCGTTGTTTCAGCAATGGGAAGAGAAGGATTTAATATGCCGGCGATTCTGCACATTTGTTTTGTAAGTTACTTTCTTACCCACCCCATTTTACTTTAATTATAAATTCCCTAAAGATCCCCCTCCGAGGAGGGGAGGGTTTCCTAAAGTTTAGAGTGTCTTACCCGCATCTGTGGGGAGGGTTTCCTATAGTTCAGTGATTCTTTTCTGCATCTGCGGGGAAGGTTTCCTATAGTTCAGTGTTTGTGCACCACAACAGTGTTGAAATTTTCTATCCTTTAGTGATCCTTCCCCTATCCTTTAGTGAACCTTCCCCTCCTCGGAGGGGGAACTTTGAGAAAACACTGCGCTAAAGACATAGGGGTGGGTTCCTTTTTCCATTCTTTTATTTCTTAGACAAAACCCACCCCATTTTCCTTTAATGATAAATTCCCTAAAGATCCCTCCGCCGCGGCGGAAGGGGAGGGTTTCCTAAAGTTTAGTAAGGTGATTGTTTTCTAGACGAAGGGTTTCTAACAGTTGAAAAGTTTTGCTTTGAGACAATTCCCCTCCTTGGAGGGGCGAATTAGAGAACACCTGCATTAAGGACATTGGGGTGGGTTCCTAGTTGACTCCTCCAACTTCATCCTCTTCCTCAGCACATTTTCATTTACCCCATTTATTTCTTCATACTTCAAAATCCATTCACTTATTTCCCTGACTACTGCTTCAATTTTATTGAGCACTAACAGTGCATTAAATCTTAAAAAACTTACATGAAGTGATTCTAATTCCTGCTGCCTGATTTGATCATTTTTTTTAGCATGTTCTTCTTCATGCGTAATGCCATCTACTTCTATTACCAATGAAATATCTTTTGAATAAAAATCAACTATATAATTTCCAATTGGTCTTTGCCTGTCGAAATCATAACCCATCATTTGTCCATTCTTTAATTCATTCCAGAGTACTACTTCGGAAAATGTCATATCCTGACGTAGCTTCTTTGCAAGTGGTTTTAGTTTTGGATTGTATGGAATAATTGTTCTTTTCAAAATTTTTTGTTGACTTAATTAATGACCCACCCCGGTTTCCTTAAATCAAAAATTTCCTAAAGATCGCCCCTCCGAGGAGGGGAAGGTTTCCTATAGTTCAGTGTTTGTTCATTACAGCAGCCTGGAGGTTTTCTATCCTTTAGTGAACCTTCCATTCCTCGGAGGAATGATTCCCTATCCTTTAGTGATCCTTCCCCTCCTTGGAGGGGGAACTGTGAGAAAACATTGCATTAAAGAAAATGGGGTGGGTCCTTCCTCATTACCCGCATAACCTACACCCCAAAAATCGTTTTCTCTTTTTGTGTACTATAAAATTTGTACCGGTCTGCAAAATCAACATAGGTATCCCTGATCCCCTCTTCGAGACCAATAGTTGCCTGCCATCCCAAAGTAGTAAGCTTGTCTACATTCAGCAATTTACGGGGCGTGCCATCGGGCTTGCTGTCATCAAAAACCAGTTCGCCGTTAAACCCCGTGATCTCCTTTATCAGTAAAGCCATTTCTGCAATGGTATTGTCTTTTCCTGACCCGATATTGATGATGGCCGGGTCCTCATACCGCTGCATCAAAAAGAAACAGGCAGCAGCCAGGTCATCCACATGTAAAAATTCACGGCGGGGTTTGCCACTACCCCATACCGTTACATTTGGCTCCCCGTTTAATTTAGCTTCATGAAATTTTCGTATAAGCGCCGGCAATACATGTGCATTTTGCAGGTGGTAATTATCTCCCGGTCCATACAGGTTAGTAGGCATTACGCTGATAAAACGGCAACCGTATTGTTCCTGATAAGCCTGGCATAATTTGATACCCGCGATCTTCGCTATCGCATAGGCATCATTGGTAGGCTCCAGGGAACCCGATAATAAATCTTCTTCACTGATAGGCTGTGGGGCATTTTTCGGATAGATACAACTGCTTCCCATAAATAGCAGTTTGCTGACGCCGTTACGATAAGCCGCATTGATGATATTTGATTCAATAAGAAGGTTATCATAAATAAATTCAGCCGGGTAGGTTTTATTGGCCCATATACCTCCCACCTTGGCGGCTGCCAGGAAAACATATTGCGGTTTCTCCCGGGCAAAAAATTCATTGACCAATACCTGGTTACGAAGATCAAGCATGGTGGAAGTACGGGTGATAATATTGGTAAAGCCCTGTTTTTTCAACAGCCTTACCAATGCAGATCCTACCAAACCGGTATGACCAGCTACGTATATTTTATTGGAAAGATTCATTGATAGATTTTAAATACAGAACCACGGAGACACAAAGGCACTAAGAAACACAGGGATAACTCCGTGTCTTCGTGTCTTGGTGTCTTCGTGTTTCAAAATTGTATTTCTTTTAAGTCTAAAGGGTATGAACCACGGAGACACAAAGGCACGGAGTAACACCGGGAAAACTCTGTGAACCTCTGTGTTCTCCCTGTCTCTGTGTTTAAAAAAAACCTCAAGTCCCGGCAAAGCTTCGCTACTCTCAGTCACATTTACTGCTTGACCGGAATAGATTTTTCGCTTCTCCAATAGTAAAGGAAGGAGGCCACAGACCTGCTAAACTTCCTTTTTTATGTGTATTGATCCTGATACTTTATAACTCAACCCGGATTTTAGTATAGCCGGATGCTGATTACTTCTTTCTTTTAAAAACTCTTTTCAATTTCCTGATCAGTCCCCACCCATTTTTCCATCCGGGTGTTGCATCATCATCTAAATAATAGCCATTACCGTAACCATATCCATAACTATACCCATACCCGTATCCATAACCGTAATTTAAAATGGAAAACCCTCTCCGCTTCAACCCATTAAATACAATGGACATATTATTAAATTTCTTCTGCTCTTTCAGATCATTTATCATACGCAGAAAAACTTTTGGTGTAAGGTCGTGTCTTACGATGTAAACGGTAGTTTCAGCATAAGACGCCAGCAACTGCGAATCAGTAACCAGGCCGATAGGCGTTGAATCAATGATCACATAATCGAATTGCTCTTTCAGCAATTCCATCATTTCTTTGAATTTTTTCCCTGCAATCAATTCTGTCGGGTTGGGAGGAATAGGGCCGGCTGAAACGATATATAGATTCTCATACTGCGTTTCTTTTATTATATCATTAATAGTGGCTTTACCAATCAGGTAATTGGAAATACCGGGGTCCCTCGAAATACCGAGATATTTGCTGAGCTTGGGCTTGCGCAGATCCATTTCCATCAGGGCTACTCTCTTACCATTCAGCGTAAGACTCATCGCCAGGTTCAATGCCACAAAACTTTTTCCTTCACCCGAAATACTGGAAGTAACCAATAAGGTCTTATCGGTTTCATTAAGACCCATAAAAACAAGGTTTGTTCGCAGCGAACGGAACTGTTCGGCAATAATGGTTTTTTTGCCTGCAGAGATAGCAATAGGTTCTTTGGTATGTGTCTGTATAATTTCTGCTACCACAGGCACTTTCGTTTTTTCTTCGATCTCGGTGCGGAATAATATTTTGCGGTTAAACTGTTCTTTCAGTAATACGACCATAACGGCTACTAATAACCCAAGTATCAGTCCTGTTAAATAGAATTTTTTAGCAACGGGTTTTATGGGTCCCCATGCCACGCCTTTTTCCAATACCCGCAGATCGGGTGTGGTACCGGCAGAGGATAAAGCCGTCTCTTCTCTTTTTTGCAGCAGGAATGTATATATATTATTTTTGATAGACTCCTGACGGCTGATCTCGAGTAATCCTCTTTCTTTTCGGGGCACCTGGCTTAGCAGGTTGCTATTCCTGGAAATATTGGAGCTGACATTATTTTTAACTGACCGTAAGTTTCTTTCTAAACTACTTACATTTTCCTGGATATCATTTTTCAACCGGTCTACCGTTTCAGTTGCCATTATCACTGCATCACTTTTTTCGCCATTAATACTTTTTACTTTGTCTACATTGAATTCTGCATTGTATAATTTATCCAATAAGCCTGCCAAAACAGGTTCATTCACCAGCAACTGAGAGGGTACCATTCCCGGTTTTTTGCCCTTATTGTTGATATAATTTTTTATATCTTTTACAATCTCCATCTGTAGCTCCACTTCACTATTGCGTTTATCAAGGTCACGCACATTATCCAGGTACAGAGAAGCCTGGTCGCCAAAATTATAGACACCTTGTGTGGTTTTATATCGCTCTACATTTTTCTCCACCGAATCTAACTGACCTACCACATAGTTCAGCCGATCATCAATAAACAGTAAGGTTTTAGCGGCGATCTGGTTTTTATCATTAATGGCATCATCGTTATATACTTCAAATAACCGGTTTAAAATATCAATCCCTTCTTCCGGTACCGGTGTTTCTATTTTTAATTCAATAACCGTAGAGGCATTGGATATGGGGTTTGCCTTCAGGCTTCCGGCAATAGCACCTGCCGCAGAACCCACCGAATTAAATACTACATAATATTTTTTACCCGTTAAATGCTGGTTATATTCCGGATTAGGTACTACCCGGTAATTGGTTTTTCCAAAGTTCACCGTTGCATTAAAGGCGATGAACTGGTTATTTATAGTAATTCCTTTTTTAACCCAGTCCACTGAAAAATAATGTTTACCACCTCCTTCAATATTTTCTTTATTGTCTGTTCTGAACCATACGGGTGAATTTCCCTTGTATAATTCTTCAATGCGAAGTCTTCCTTCGTTATAAACCGATGCATACAGGTCCAATGACTTTACTACTTTTTCTAATATCAGGGAAGATCTCAATACAATTATCTCGTTTTCCACGATCTTTTTTTCACTGAAAATATTCAGGGCATCCAGTACTTTACTTTCACCGCCGTTTTTCTGGGGATCTTTTAATAATACTTTAGCAGCAGCCATATATATTTTGGTCTGCGACCGGTAATAAAGCCAGGATATGGTGAGGCCTGCACCCATGGTAATTAAAAACAGGGGCCAGAAAGGAAGATACCTTTGCAGTATCTGTATCAGTAGGTTGGATTCAGTACGTTCTTTAAAAAATTGCTGCTCGCTCATACGCCCGGATAAGTTTTGTTAACGGAATATCCTGTCCAATAATAT
>JANMLJ010000291.1:0-4127 GCA_031372465.1 Chitinophagaceae bacterium
TTTTTGGTGGATAAACCGGCAGTTATGCTTCCCGCAACAGTTAGGCTTTCATCACGAAACCTGAAAAACGGTAAATTCTACTCACCAACAGGAATTTTTCAGGCCTTAGTATACCGGCCTGTGTTTTTTAAAAAAAAAAGACCCGCTGTTTAAATTATATAACCACTTTTCTATTTTCTATATCAGTTAATATTTTATTGCAATACGAATGGCAAATGGTTATTAAATTAAACGGAAAGCGATAGCTTGAAATCAGGATTACTAAATATTTTGTCCGAATGAGTACTTTGGGGTGGTGCTGGTTGTAAGATACTTTATTGAAAATTTTAGCGCTATCATTTTGAACCACATAGCACATAGTACACAGTAGAAATACACACATAGGGATTCTATGAATTCTATTCTATGTGATCCCGATAGCTATCGGGACTATGTTTCTATGCTCCTATGTGGTAAAAAAATTTTAGTATTAGTTATCCCGATAGTTTCTTTAATAACATATTATATAAATGATATGGAAGGGGTAATAAACCTTACTTCTATTTATGTGTACGTGCAAAGCGGCGGCAACTTATTGTCATTTTTAGCAGAAAAGGATAGGTTAATAGCAGTCTTCTAAAAGTTGCTTATAGTAGTAATGTTAATGTAATGTATACAACAGTTGGCCATTACCGCTGCAGATTTCTGAAATAGTCATCAGTGAAGAGGGGGTCGATCTTATAATAAAAATCTGTCAGCAATTTTACTTTCTTTTTTATCCGTGGATACTGATCAACTATTGTCCAGAAATTATCCGGCGGGCTGAACATATTCTGGGCGAAAGTATTGATGTCATTCTCCAGGCCTGATAAAGAATATTGGGTAAGAAAACCTTTTTTACAAAGGAGGGTATCTAACTCCTGTGATGATTGATTCTTGCGGATTGCTCCTACACCATTTTCCGGGTCTTTATACTTAAACCCGCGGATAGATGCTTTCTTCCATTCTCTGGCATTAAAAAAGGAAGGATGATTTCTGTACAGGATGCTGGAATATTCATGATGGAAGGTTTCTTCCAGGTAAATATCAGAATAGCCATTACTTATTCCACCATTGGTAAGGTATAACGCATCAGTGGAGTTGGTGCCACCAAAATCGACTTCATAAAATTTCATTGATTTAAGAAAATAAACAGCTTTGAGCTCTTTTTCAAGATTCTTCAATGGATATTTGCTCAGGGCTTTTTCCATTAATCCATTGCATCGTTGAATTTCTGAAGCGGCTATCTGTTCACCTTTTGCGCTGATAGGAGTTGCCTGCCAGGATTCAGGGAAAATCAATGGGGAGTAGCTAAAACGTATAGAAACACCTTTTATAGTAGTGTCGGAAGGGGTATGGCTGGAAAATGCGGTAAGGTGAAAAAAGGAAAAAACAAGTACGGTTAGAAATTTCATAGCATCATTCCCTGTTAAGTTATTGCGAAATACAAAGTAAATTAAAAAATTATTGATGAATATTGTCTTTTGCTATTATATTTGTGGTTCAATGATACAACAAATTAACAATTCATGGTGGTGGCATGCAACTCTAACGGGTCTGTAATGTCATAACTATATTTGTTTAAATATATACAGGCCCCGACAGAAGTGTTCGGGGTTTATTTTTTACCCCAACCCTGGTCCTTCGAAAGGCTCAGGAGGGTTTTGGCCAGATAAAACTTGAATGTTTCTTAATGGCTTTTGGATAGAATAGATTTTTATAGGATATTATTAACTACAAAACAAAGCAGGGGCGGGGCATGAAAAAAATAGAAATTAATACGACTTGTAAGCGAATGCTGGCGGATGTGTTCACCCCGGTAGGCATTTACCTGCGGTTACGCGACCGGTTCAGGGATACCATACTGCTGGAAAGTACGGATCATCATTCTTCAGAAAACAGTTATTCGTTTATTGGCATCAATGCAATTGGTGGGATAGAGATAAATTCTAAAGAGAGAATTGAATTTAAATTGCCCGGGCAAAAACCGGAAAAAATGGTGTTGAAAAGTGAAAACGAAGTGCCACAACTGCTCTGGAATTTTATGCAGAAATTTTCCATTCAGGTAAGCGAAACAAAAGAAGCAAAATTTGCACAGGGATTATTCGGTTACACCACCTATGATGCGATACAATTTTTTGAAACCCTAAAACTCAGCAACCGGAACTCCATCGCTACCGGTACAGCGCACACGGCTATTCCTCTGATGCGATACAGGCTATACCAATATGTTATTGCTGTTAATCATTTTAAGGATGAACTATATATTTGTGAGAACAAAGTGGCTGGTGTAGAGAGTGATGTATCTGTAGTAGAAGCTTTGATACGAAGTAAGGATGTTCCGGTTTATCCTTTTCATTCAAAAGGGGCAGAAAGTTCAAACATGAGCGACAGTGATTATAGGGAAATGGTAAAAAAAGGAATAGCCAGTTGTCATAGAGGGGATGTTTTCCAGATAGTACTTAGCCGAAGATTTCAGCAACAATTTATAGGGGATGAGTTTAATGTATACCGGGCATTGCGAAGTGTAAATCCATCGCCTTATTTATTTTTCTTTGATTATGGTGATTATAAATTGATGGGCTCCTCACCGGAAGCGCAGTTGGTGATAGAGAAGGGTAAAGCAGTATTGCATCCGATTGCCGGTACGTATAAAAGAACAGGAGATGATGATGCGGATAAACTGGCCACTGAAGCATTATTAAATGATGCAAAAGAAAATGCCGAACATGTAATGCTGGTAGACCTGGCAAGAAATGATCTGAGCCGTTTGTGCGATGAAGTAGAAGTGGCCCATTACCGGCAGGTGCAATATTTTTCACATGTTATCCATCTGGTAAGCGAAGTAAAAGGAAAAGTCAGGGAAGGAAGTAATCCATTTGAATTGGTGGCCAAAACATTTCCGGCAGGAACACTCAGTGGTGCTCCTAAATTTAAGGCAATGGAACTGATTGATAAGTATGAACCAGCCGCAAGAGGTTATTACGGCGGGGCAATCGGGGTTATCGGATTTGATGGTAGTTGCAATCACGCCATTATGATACGAACTTTTTTGAGCCGTGATAATACACTCACGTACCAGGCGGGTGCCGGTGTGGTAGCAGCGAGTAATCCCGAAAGTGAATTGCAGGAAGTGAATAATAAGTTAGGAGCATTAAAGAGAGCTATAGATTTAGCGAAAGATATTTAATAAAAGGATCATAGTTAATGGTTGATAGTTCATAGCCGGACTTTAGCCATGAGCCATGAACCATGAACTATCAACTATGCGCATTCTTGTTTTCGATAATTACGATTCGTTTACCTATAACCTTGTTCACCTGGTGGAGAAGATCACGCATACAAAAGTGGATGTGTATCGTAACGACCAGCTGCCGATGGAGAAAGTAAAGGACTATGACAAAATTATTTTATCACCCGGCCCGGGCATTCCGGAAGAAGCGGGGCTTTTATTGCCCTTGATTAAGGAATATGCTCCCACTAAATCTATTCTTGGTGTTTGTTTGGGACACCAGGCAATTGGCCAGGCATTTGGAGGTAAACTAATTAATCTTTCAATGGTTTATCATGGAGTAGCTACTGAAATACAAGTCGGAAGTCGGGAGTCGGGAGTCGGGAGTCAGGAGTCTGGAGTCAAGAGTCTGGAGTCTGGAGTTCATAGTCCCTTGTTTATGGGGCTTCCTGATCGGATTGAAGTCGGTCGTTATCATAGCTGGATTATCAGTGATGAAAATTTTCCGGAAGAACTGGAAGTAACTGCCAGAGATGAGCATAATTATATTATGGCATTACAACATAAAAAATATGATGTGCAGGGTGTACAGTTTCATCCGGAGAGTGTGTTGACTCCGATGGGAGAAGCTATAATGAGAAACTGGCTAAACCCCCATCCCAAGAAGGGGGGTAAGGCATAAACTTTTATTAACTAAAATTCCCCTTTAGGGGATAGGGGCATGAAAAAGATTTTACAATACTTATTTGAACACAAGACGCTGACAAGAGAAGCAGCGACAGAAGTGCTGGTTAATATTGGTAATGGCATTTACAATGAACATGAGGTAACGGCTTTCATGACGGTGTACCTTATGCGAAGTATTACTATTGAAGAA
>JANMLJ010000316.1:0-10427 GCA_031372465.1 Chitinophagaceae bacterium
GAAGCAATAATAATACTGGCTTCAAATAAAAGATATAGCGGAATAGTTACGATAGTAAGACTAAACGGGTCTGTAGACGGGGTAATAATGGCCGCAGCGATTAAAATGATTACAAAAGCATGTCGCCGGTATTTTCTCAAAAAAGTACCGGTTACAATTCCAATTCTTGCCAGCACCATTACCAGCAACGGCATTTGAAACAGCACTCCGATTCCGGCAGTAGTATATATAAGATTTTCAAGATAATCTGAAAATGATGGCATGATGATGATCTGGTCGCTCATTTTATAGTTAAAATAGAAATTTACCATAAAAGGAGTGAGTATGTAATAGCCAAACAATACGCCTGAGAAGAAAAGCAGCGATACCCAAAAGATTACACCTCTTGTTTTTTTCAGTTCATTAGCGGAAAGGGCTGGCCTGATAAAACGCCAGAATTCCCAGAAGATGTAAGGAAAAGCTATAATAAAACCACCGATAAATGCAAGGGTAAAGGACGCTACAAATTGACCCGTCATCGTGTTTTCGAGAAACTGAGCTTTTACCTCCGGAAAACACAGCGTAGTGCCGATTCCGATTTTGTGGCCCATACTGCAAAGCCATCGGGCTGAAATAAAATCTGAACGCGTAGGAGCAAACAATATCTCATCTACTACAAATCCGGAAAATGAAAAAACAACAATTGCCCCGATTACTACTGCAATGATTGATCTTATCACATGCCAGCGCAGATCTTCCAGGTGATCGATAAAAGACATTTCCGACTGTGCGTCTTTATTCCTTTTACTAAAAAAATCAAGTAATGCCATTCAGGTATTTTAGAAGAGCGACAAAGATAGGTGATGAGTAGTGAAACGTCAATGGTGAGTAGTGAATAGTCAATCAAGGAATACCGGCTCATAACTCACAACTCACCACTCGCAGCTTTCCCTCACTTCAATTTTTTCATCTTTACCATTTCAATCCTAGTATCACTAACCTGTATTATATCAAATTCATAATCATCAATTATGATCCTTTCCTCCTGGCGGGGTATAGTTTCATGATAGTTAATAATAAACCCTGATAATGTCTCAGATTCATCATTCCTGAAGTCAAAACCATATTTTTCCTTCAGGTAATCTATTTCCAGCCGCCCAGAAAACAGGTATTCATTTTCAGCTACTATTTTTTCTACAAATTCCGGGCTATCGTATTCATCCTGTATATCGCCGAATAATTCTTCCAGTACATCTTCCATGGTAATAATA
Organism: Chitinophagaceae bacterium; assembly: GCA_031372465.1. Taxonomy (GTDB): domain Bacteria; phylum Bacteroidota; class Bacteroidia; order Chitinophagales; family Chitinophagaceae; genus JJ008. Next base: position 1,251 of record JANMLJ010000316.1, read on the forward strand.
CCGGCTGTGCCACCAAACTCATCTACCACCCAGGCAATGCTTTTTCTTTCTTTTGAAAACTTGGTGATAAGGTCTATTGCACTCATACTTTCAGGAACTGCCGGAATGGACAATAATACCGGCTGAATAGCGGCAGGTTTTTTAAAAAGATCCAGCTGGTGGATATAACCTTTTATATGATCAATATTGTTTTCAAATACTACCAGTTTGCTGAGATGGGTTTCTATAAATTTTTTTTTGACCTGCTCCATGGTAGATCGGATGTCTATACCAATGATTTCTTTTCTGGGTACCAGGCATTGCCTGATTTTTACTTTAGAAATAACCTGCGCATTTACCATCAGTTGGGTAGAGCGCTCCTGTCTTTCATCCTTATCTGTTTGCTGAAAAAGATGTTTCAGGTCACCACGGTTCATAGCCTCTTTATTTTTATCTACCCGAATATTAAATACATACTTTAATAGCCATGAAGACAGATCAATTAAACCAGCGGCGATTGGTGAAAATGCCTGGTAAAAAAAATCGATAATGTGGGCCAGCTTTACTAAATATATATTGCTTTTAGCACGGAAAAACGCACGGGGAATAAATTCTGCAAATAACAATACGCCAAATGCCGTCAAGGTAATTTCAACAGTAATATGTACGGTGGTAGAACTTATATTCAGGTAATTCCATACCGGTGCCATTACCGTACTTACCTGTAAGCCAAGAAAAACCAGGAAAATTGTAAAGCCAATTAACGTAGCTCCCAAAAAAAGGGCTGGAGATTCTACAAATTTTGAAAGTATTTGTAAAGAAGATCCACCCTGTTTCTTTTTTATTTCAATGCTTAACCGGTTGGCACTGTAAAAAGCCATTTCAATACCAGCAAAAAAACCCATTAACAAAAGAGTAATGAAAAAGAAAAATAGTAAGCCCAACTGATTCATGAAACAAAGATAACATGTAACTATTTAAAGAGGTAAAGACTAACCCTGAAAACCAGGGCAAACGCATTAAAAAAAGGAATACAAGCACACGGATGACACGGATTAAAGAGATTTACAGGATTTTTTTTGACTAAGCTATAAAACTTGATTCAAATAGCCTGTTATTAAATAGATGAACACAGATTATCCTGCTTCGCAAGATGAAGAATCGCCGAAATCATGCAAATTATTCTGCGAAGCAGAATAGAAATTGGTGTTCATCCGTCCAGTCTGTTTCATCCGGTGCAAATTCTTTTATAATCGAATAAGTATGAAGTATATTAATGCGTTTGCCCTGCCCTGAAAACCTTTAGCGCCTATCTTCAGCAATAAACACAGTATTCAGTCTCTTATGATTTGCGATATTATAAAAGGGTATAAAATTTTAACACGTTAGTGAGATAAAGCCCCCTTTAGGGGGGTGGGGGCTTTAAAAATTCCCTAACGATCATTTCAGCCTCAGCACAAGCCCTTTCCAGCTGATCATTCAGAATTACCTTATCAAATTTATCTTTGAATGAAAGCTCAAATTCTGCTTTATTCAGTCTTGCCTGTAATGATTCGGGAGTTTCTGTACCTCTTGCTTTCAGACGTCTTTCCAGTTCTTTAATAGAGGGAGGTTCAATAAAAAGCGACAACGAATTATGCGGATACTTCAGCTGAATATTAAGTCCGCCGTTTACATCCACATCCAGCAGAGGAGCTTTGTGTTGTTCCCAGATTCTTTGCATTTCACTTTTTAGCGTTCCATAATATTTTCCTTCATACACCATTTCCCATTCAATAAATTCCTGCTTTTCTATTTTACGTTTAAAATCTTCTGCCGTTATAAAATAATAATCCACTTTGTCAATTTCATAATTGCGGGGCAAACGGGTGGCACAAGAAACAGAAAAAGCTAATTGTTCATCCATTTTTTTTAACAGATGCCTGGTTACTGTTGTTTTACCTGCTCCGGAAGGGGCGGCAATAATGATGAGTTTATTTTGCAATTCAGCCATTTGCAAAGAAAAAGGAAAAAATCAAAATAATTGAATTGACTATTTGTTTTTATTATTCTTCAGGAAGCATGACAGGTAGAAAAGTGCTAATTTTTCCTACTTCTTTCCACCAGGTACTCCAGCCATAAAATTTTGTTATACGCAGGGCAATAAAAATAATAAATCAGATAGGGAAAGTGGAGAAGAATTTGTTTGAAAGGAGAAGATAATGCAAAGGCAGCCCTTGCCTGGAAAAAAATAAATCCATCCTGGTTTGAATTTTCAAACGACTTCATGTTTTCGATACCAAGCATGTGCGCATCGGCACCTAAACGTAATAAAGAAGTGGACAAAATGATCTTTTCCATCACACTATTCGTTCCAGCCAATACTTTTTTTATATCGGCAATAAGTTGAGGTTTAAATTTTTCAAGTTCCGGAATAATGAATCTTCCCATCAGCCGTGCAATATGATATAATAATATTGACGTTTTTACATAATAGGGAGAAAGATAGACAGGGGCTTTCATATATTCCCTTTGCTGAATCATCTGGGAAAGCAGTTGAATAGTGGCACTGTCCTGTTCTACCAGTGGTAACTGCCGGTCAAACATAAAATACAGAATATTGCAATGAACAGCAAAATCAAAATCGGGTTTCATCTTTAACCCCAGGTAAGTACTGTAAGCCGGAATAGTTCTGTATTTTTTATAGGTTGAAATAATTTTTCGCTGACCAGGATTACTTACTGTAATCAATCTTTTTTTAAGTGCCAGACAAATACTGTCGCTGCTATTGGAAGCCATTAATATCATTACAGCATCGTCAGCATCTTCACCGCTGCCTACAAGATTGTTCAGGTATTTGACAAAATAAGAATGCGGTAATATTCTTGTTTTAGTTGGCCAAAAATTATAAAAAGGATCGCCCTGTTTATTCTGGTAAAACGGGTAAGCTTTCTGTGCATTCTTAATAACCTGTTCTGCCTTTATTTTGCTGTCTGCTGGTAAATAAGGCAATAAATTGCGTAAAGTGAAAGCTATAATACCCGTATAAAAAATATTATTATCCGGTTGAAAATTATGTGGCACACCACTGCATTTACGATAAGATGGAAAAGCACCTGTATAAAATTCACCCTTCGTTGAAACCTGCTCTTGTGCTATATTTTCAATAAGCAGGTTGATTAAGGCAAGATCATTTTTTTGAGAATAACTTTTATTAACTATACCTGACAACAGAATAGGAGTCAGTAAAATTAATATGTTGACAGCTTGTTTTTTTATCTGAGTCATACCATACTTTCTAAACTTCATTCAGCGGTTGGATAGCTTTAATTTTGGCAGCTTATATATGTATAAAAACCACCTTATTTTATTGACCAGTTTTTCCATATCACAGATCATTAATTTTCTGTTCTCTAACCACCAGTTAATTTTTGTGCCCTTCTTTTTTTGCAATTTTATTAACCGGTCAATTGCTACAAGACTTCTGGCATTGATGGAATTAATTAAAATACAAAATTCTTTTTTATTTTTATTGGCATAAGGCAGTGCCATGATTTTACTGTTTTGTAATTTCACTTTGTTGATAAAATTTTCTTTAAAGACTTTATAATCATCGCAGGTATTGATAAGGGTATAAATATTATCCCTGACATCTTTATATAAATCAAAAATATCATTCCCTAACTGGTAAAGGCTTCCAACCTGAAATAAAACCTCCTGCATTTGTTCCGTTGCTGCATCGTCCAGTGCCTGGTGATAAATGATTACAGAAACGGCGCCTTTTGTGAAGGTGATCCGTTCCAGTTCTTCCCGGGAAATAGTACAGTCGGTTTGTTTGGCGGTTTCAATTTGAATTTCCAGCACATTTTTGGAGGCAACCAGGTATTCCTTACTATGTGGTACATGCCTGAGTAAATAGGATTGAATTGCTTTTGCCACTTTCGATGAGAAACTAACAGCTGTATAATTATCGGGAGTAAAAGTGATAGCTTTTATACTCTCTATATCCAACCGGTCAATATCAAAAAGATCATCGCCTACAGGTGTAAGAATACCAAATAGTGTAGTCCTTCTCCTTTCATCAGAAGTTAATAGTTTTCCATAAAGTCTTTTATAACTACTGCACAGAAAGGAAGTAATAAACAGCCCGTAATAATTAACTATTTTATTTTTTTGCTCAGGCATAAAACTGCCGCCAAAGGTTGTTTCCAGTTCTTTAAGATAAGGGAGAAGAAAATCTTTATTAAATTGTTTTTGCACCTTTATCTCCCCGTACACTTTCCTGAATATGGAGAAGTAGTTCATTAAGTTCATTCAATACAATATTTTTTTATTTCTTTTTTTACACTTCTTAATTATCCTGGTTATTGTTTTAGATTTTTGTGGAATAATGGTAAGGCTAAAATTGTGTTGTTAAAGTTCTTATCGTATTATTTTATTCAAATGATCTTTTACGCTTAACTGCCATTCTGTTTTTAAGATACTAAGAATAATACTATCCCTTCTTCCACCCTGCGCTGTGGGCATATGATTGCGTAGAATACCTTCTTCTATACAGCCAATTGCTTTCATGGCAGCTACGCTTCTTGCATTATTGGCATCAGCCCTGAATTCCAGCCTTTCCATTCCCCATACTTCAAATACGTAAGTCAGCAATAATAATTTACAATGCCGGTTTAATCCGGTTTGTTGAAAATCCTTGCCATACCACGTGTAACCTAGCTGCGTAGTTAGCCAGGGTTGTTGTATATCATAAAATCTGGTACTACCGGCGTAACGGTTGGTTTTTTTATCGAATACAATAAACGGGTATTCTTTTTTATCCTCCAGATTTTTTACAGCAGTTGCAAGATAATTTCGCAAATTTTCTTCACCGGCTGCAGTCACTAATCCAAACTTCCAGATCTCCGGTTCATTCAGCGAGAAAGGAAGCAGGTTCTCAAAATCACTTTCCTGAACAGGACGAAGAAGTACTCTTTCGTTTTCCAGTACAGGTTGTTGTAGAAAAATATCTTTAGTCATTTTATACTAGATCCTTTTTATTTCCGCTCCCAGTTTTTTCAATCTCCCGTCAATATCCTGGTAGCCTCTGTCTATCTGTTCAATATTCTGAATGATACTCTTTCCATCAGCACTCAACGCTGCTATTAATAAAGCCACTCCGGCTCTGATGTCAGGCGAACTCATCGTTATTCCTCTCAGCATTTGTTCTCTATTCATACCGATCACTACTGCCCGATGCGGATCGCAAAGAACAATTCTTGCACCCATATCAATCAGCTTGTCCACAAAGAATAAGCGGCTTTCAAACATTTTCTGGTGAATCAATACGGAGCCCTTCGCCTGTATAGCTGTAACTAAAACAATACTTAACAGATCAGGTGTAAAACCCGGCCAGGGATGATCGTAGATGGTCATAACTGAACCATCTAAAAAAGTTTGTATTTCATAACTCTCTTGTGCCGGAACATGAATATCATCACCGGAAAAATTTAATTGAATACCCAGTTGCTGAAATTTTTCAGGAATGATGCCCAGGTGTTCTATGCCAGCATTTTTAATGGTAATATCGCTTTGTGTCATAGCTGCTAACCCAATAAAAGAACCAACTTCAATCATATCCGGTAGCATTTGATGATCAGTTCCCCCCAGGTAATCTACTCCTTCTATGTTTAACAGATTACTTCCGATGCCGGTAATCTTTGCACCCATTCTATTCAGCATCTTACATAGTTGTTGCAGGTAGGGCTCACAGGCAGCATTATATATTGTAGTTATTCCTTTTGCCATGGAAGCAGCCATAATGAGATTAGCTGTGCCGGTAACAGATGGTTCATCTAATAATAAACTGGTGCCTTTCAGATTGGGTGCTTCTAAATGAAAGAAGCCATCTTCATGATAAGTAAAAGATGCCCCCAGTTTTTCAAAACCGGTGATATGAGTATCTAAACGACGTCTACCGATTTTATCGCCACCCGGTTTTGGTATAAAAGCTTTTTTAAATCTTGCAAGCATTGGTCCTGCCAGCATTACCGATCCTCGCAGTTTACCACTTTTCTTTTTATAAGCCTCGCTGTGCAGGTAATCAATGTTTACAGTACCTGCCTGGAAAGTACAGGTGTTACGATTTGTTCTTTCCACCTTCACATTCATTTCACCCAGCAATTCTATCAACAGGTTTACGTCAATGATGTCTGGAATATTGGTGATGGTCATTTTCTCTGGTGTCAGCAATACGGCACTGATAATTTGCAATGCTTCGTTCTTAGCACCCTGGGGAATAATTTCTCCCGCTAATTTTTTACCACCTTTTACTTCAAAAGAATGCATAAAGTATTTATTGAAATGTATATAAGCGTAAAAGTAAATAAAGTATATAAAGGAAAAAGCATTTATAATTTTGTAAAAAATTTCTCGATTGCCGGGAATAAAAAAGTTGACCGTTTTAAGGGGTCAACTTGCTTACTATTATTTATTTTTCTGAATTTTTTAGTATCGCTTCTTCGGATATCCACCTCCGCCACGATTATCACGGCCATCATTTCTGCGTCCACCACCTCCACCACTGCCACCACGTTGCTGGTACTTGCCACCACCGGGTCTTTTACCATAACTGCCTCTGTTATCCCTTCCTTCCTGTTGGGGACGGAAAGCTTTTACATAAGGAGTGGCAGTAAATGTAAGTTGACCATCAGTAATACCGCTTAGTTCGCTTTGTATAGCGTCATCATGCACTATTTCTTTATGCCAGTTATTATAAGCCAATTTCATATAATAAGCAATAGCATTGGCAAAGCCTAGTCGTTTTTCAGGATTTTCTTCTTTCAGTGCTTTATCAATTATTACTTCCAGATTTTTACCCAAATGCAATAGCCTTGGTTGCCGCTTGGGATAGGGCAATGGTTCAGGTTTTGCTTTCAGCGTTTCCCTTGTTGGAATCGGATAAGGCGATTTTACATCCAGTGTAAAATCAGAAATTAAAAAAAGGTGGTCCCAGAGTTTATGACGGAAATCCTCTACATTTTTTAAATGGGGATTTAAAAATCCCATCAATTCTATTACAGCCTGTGCATTTCGCTGACGACGTTCAGGATCCTCAATCGTCATGATATGCTCAACCATCTTTTGTACATGGCGGCCATATTCCCTCATCGTCAAATGATTTCTTGTTGTATTATACTCCATATTCTCTACATCCATAAGGACAAATGTAGAGAAAGAAGTTTGAAATACGAAGCCGGAAGGGGAAAGACAGACCTGTTAAAGTTGGGCACTAGCTTTAAATACCGTACAAAGCAATAAGAAATCTTTGAAAAGCTGGGGCTGTGCGTTGGTGGCCTACCCTTTACGGGCAACTGAACATAGTGAAGGTTGGGAACGAAGTTCGCGGGAGGGCAAAAAGAAAGGGGCCCGGACCAGGGCCCCTTATACAAGCCATCATCCTCTTCCACCAAGAGGTCGTTTAAAGAAAAGTAGATACATCTTATTCAGATATCCTGTTACATACATTCTGCTGATTCAGGCTTCCAAACGGTATCAGGTCTTTGAATTCGCCATTATACCGCTTTTTACAGGTATGGACAGCTTTAAATGGTCATACTTCTCCATTGTTTTATTCACAAACACATTTTGTTGTGTTGTATAAATAAGAACAAAATATTTTCTGGCTGACATAGTATCAAATTTGATACCAATTGTAGTATTATCAATTGTTAATTGATGTATTGTTGAAACCCCGGTTTTTACCGGTCTTTCAGCAATTTCATCATTGTGTTTATATATTGAAGAGGCTTGCGTAATAGCAGCAGCCAATGTAATCAGGGAATCAGGATATGCGTTTTTCATAAGTCAGGAGTTTGTTAATCATTTACTTCAACGGTATAAAAGTAGATGAGTTTTTGATAGCAGTCAATTGTATAACTGCTCGTTTTTTGGAGTGGTATTTAATGAATATCCACAGCAAAAGTTCCTGTGTTTTTATGAAAGCAGCTACTAGTAAAACACTTGAGTAAAAGCAATCTGCTCTTGAGATGTTTTACTGAGTAAATCATACAACCAATACCTTTGCCTGCCCGGCTACCTGATAATTAAATCAATATGATAAGACGGGTCCGAATAAATGGTAATTGCTGTTAATACTAGATTCTTGTTGGGAGACTATCTGGAAGGGTACGGGAGTTTCATTATTGAAACATTTAAACGTATCACTAAAAATAATCCGGAGCATCAGTTTATATTTATTTTTGACCGGCCTTATGAGGCACATTTTATTGGTGGCGAAAACATAAAAGCTGTTGTTGCAAGACCAGCAGCCCGGCATCCGCTACTTTGGAAAATTTGGTATGATATAAGTGTGCCGGCTGTTCTGCGAAAACATAAGGCGGATGTTTTTGTAACCTGCGATGGTTTTTGTTCGCTCCGGACAAAAGTACCGCAATGCCTGGTGGTTCATGACCTGGCTTTTTTGCATTATCCTTCTTTTAATATAAAATCACATTTGCTTTTTTATAAAAAATATATGCCTGCTTTTTTGAAAAAGGCAACATGTATTGCTACTGTTTCTGAATTCTCTAAAAAAGATATTATGCAGCAGTACAAAACACCGGCTGCAAAGATTGATATAGTATACAATGGGGTAAAAGAAATTTTTCAGCCTTTAAAAGAAGAGGTTAAAGTCGCCACGAAAAATAAATACACAGAAGGCAAAGAATATTTTGTATACGCAGGATCCATTCATCCCCGAAAGAATTTAATGAAATTATTAAAGGCATTTTCTGTTTTTAAAAAACGGCAGCAAACAAATATGAAACTGGTACTGGCCGGAAGGCTGGCCTGGAAATATGAATCATTTAAAGAAAACCTGAAATCGTATAAATATAGAAAGGATGTGATAATGACAGGTTATGCAGAACAAAAAGAACTCGTAAATATTATTGGTTCGGCTTATGGAATGGTTTATCCTTCCTTATTTGAGGGATTTGGTGTGCCGGTGCTGGAGGCGATGCAATGTGAGGTGCCGGTAATAACTTCTGTTGATTCTGCCATGCAGGAAATAGCAAAAGACGCTGCTTTGTTTGCAGATCCTGAAAATAGTGCTGATATAGCTGAAAAAATGATGCTATTGTATAAAGATGAAAAACTCCGGAAGGAATTGATTGAAAAAGGAAAAATGGTGGCCGGCAAATATGATTGGGACAAAACTGCAGAATTACTCTGGCA
>JANMLJ010000348.1:0-2476 GCA_031372465.1 Chitinophagaceae bacterium
GTGATATAACAGCCTATATTCCCGACCGTCAATTTGATTGCTGGCACGACAGGGCAACTTTTCATTTCCTGACAACTACAGAGCAGATAAATAAATATCTCGCCATTGCTAACGCGGCCATTGTTAATTCCGGAGCTATCATTGTTGGAACATTTTCGGAGAATGGTCCTTCCGTATGCAGTGGCCTCCCAATCAAACAATACAGCGAATCAAACCTGACTTCTTTGATTAAAAAATGGTTTCAGAAAATCAACTGTATAAACGCAGACCATTTAACGCCATTCAATACTATTCAGCATTTTTTGTTTTGCAGTTTTAAAAAAATACCCGTCTAAATATTTTACTATGGCTATGCATAAAAAAGAGGAGTTTACCCAGAAAGAACAAGACCTGGCCAATTTTGCCAAAGCAATGGCACATCCTGCACGTATTGCTATTCTAAAAGTGCTGGCCCAACGAAATGAATGTGTTTGTGGTGAAATTGTTGACCTGCTTCCGTTGGCCCAATCAACCGTTTCTCAACATTTAAAAGAATTAAAGACCGCCGGACTTATCACCGGATCGATTGATGGTCCCCGCAGCTGCTATTGTATCAACTGGAAAGCGTTTGAAAAATATAACAGCGAATTCAATTTTCTTTTTGCTAAACTGAAAGTGAAAAATGAAAAAGCCTGTTGTTAAATAATTATTTACAAATTAAAAAATATAGCCATGAATAACGATTCTCAAATTAAACTATTGGTAAAAGAAAAGTACAGCGAAATCGCCAATCAATCAAAGGAACAAAATCTAACTTCCTGTTGCGGGGCAACCGGCTGCGGCAGTTCGGAAGTGTATAACATAATGGCCGACGACTATTCAACCCTTGAAGGTTATAATCCCGAGGCGGACCTGGGTTTGGGATGTGGTCTTCCCACCGAATTTGCTAAGATCAAAGAAGGTGATACGGTAATTGATCTTGGCAGTGGTGCGGGTAATGATGCTTTTGTTGCAAGAAGATTGACTGGCGAAAAAGGAAAAGTAATTGGTATTGATTTTACAGAAGCGATGATTGCCAGGGCAAAAGAAAATGCGGAAAAGCTTGGATTAAAAAATGTAGAATTCCGTCAGGGAGATATTGACAACATGCCCGTTACAACCAACAAGGCAGATGTAATAGTAAGCAACTGTGTACTCAACCTGGTGCCCAATAAACATAAAGTATTTAGTGAAGTATACAGGGTGCTAAAACCCGGTGGTCATTTTTCGATTTCTGATATAGTATTGGATGGGCTGCTACCAGAAAGATGGAAAGAGGTGGCAGAGCTTTACGCAGGATGTGTTTCGGGAGCTATTCAGCGAAGTGAATACCTTGGTATTATTGAAGAAGCAGGTTTTAAAAATATCATGCTACAAAAAGATAAGACCATTATTATTCCTGATGAAATATTGGCCAGCTATTTAACGGCAGATGAAATTGCCGAATATAAAAAAGGTGCGACAAGAATAATCAGTATTACGGTATATGCGGAAAAGCCGGCCAAAGATGATCGTAATTGTTGTGAACCAGGGTCTGGTTGTTGCTAAAACGTCTCTTAATTTTTAACCATAAAAAGTATAGCCATGAACACAAAAATTCAAAAAGATCCGGGCTGTTGTGAACCCGGCAGTTTATGCTGCGGAAAAGACGGCGGCATCGGATGTTGTTAAAAAACAAAAAGAGTTCCGTCGTTCGGGACTCTTTATCTTTACTCCTATGCCAAAGAAAATTCTTTTTGTTTGTATAGAAAACAGTAACCGTTCTCAGATGAGCCAGGCGTTTGCCAAAATGCTGGGCGGTTCCACTGTTAAAGCATTCAGCGCCGGCTCCCAGCCATCAGGCAGGGTAAATCAAAAAGCTATTGTGGCAATGAAAGAACTGGGATATGATTTAAAAACACATCGTTCCAAATCACTTGAACAAGTAAAAGAATTTGCGCCTTTTGATGTGGTGGTTACCATGGGTTGTGGTGATGCCTGTCCCTGGATGCCAGCTAAACAATTTATTGACTGGGAGATACCAGATCCGCGGGAAATGAAAGAAGAGCAGTTTAATGAAGTCAGAGACCTGATTAAAGAGAAGGTGAAAGACCTTTTAGCAATGCTTCAAACGACTAATTAATAAACTTATCTGGTATCAGATTATCCGAAGTTTAGGCCCTCCAAAAGCTTTCCTTCAAAATAAACAAGATCCTCCTCTTATCCCGACGAAGCTTCGGAGCTAATAAATAGTATGATGGCGCTTACCAAAGCATAATTATTTCCATACAAACTAATTGGAAATATATTTCACCATTAGCCGGTTAATAAATTCAATTCATCAAACTCCTTCTTCTTTGTTTACTTTGTCAAAATTTTTCTTTTGAATACACCGTTTCTATCCCGGAACAACTACCTGTTCTTATTTTCCCTGTTGGGGTTGGTGTATATCATTGGGTTGTTTGTACCATTGATGGAT
>JANMLJ010000420.1:0-15630 GCA_031372465.1 Chitinophagaceae bacterium
GGAGGTAGTACCAATCAATGCAAGATTGATTGCCGATGTATAATGTGCACCGATATAAACAAACGTATTAAACAGTGCTATGCCGGTCAGCGAAATCCAGAACAGGTAATGCCATGATTGCTTCACCACATTCCATTCTGCCTTGAATTTATTAAAAGCAAATGGAAAAATAATAATAGCTGCAGTAAACCAACGATAAAAATTAAGACTGATGGGAGGGATTTCTTTATTGACTGCCCTGGCGACAATAAAATTACCTGACCAGATAAAGGTAGCCAGAACTGCCAACCCAATTCCGGTATAAATATTTTTAGCAGAAGTAGTATTCATTAAAAATTTAGTGATGCGCAAAATCCATTTCAAACTTTCCTTTAATTCTTTCAATAGGCGGATTAAAGTAGCCGTATTTTAAATCAGGAAATTCTTCTTTGATCAATTGTTGTAACTGATTTACCCCGAGGCATTCACCTGTTTCTGTTACACCAATTTTTCCCAAATACCAATCCGGGTCAATATTGAAATTGCGCCACTGGATCATTTTCAATCCTGTTTCTTTTATCAGCTTTCTTAAAGCTTCATATTCTGCAATGGAATCCGTCATACCCGGAAAAACAAAATAGTTGATGGATGTCCAGCCAACGAATGAGTTAACCACTTTCAAACTTTCAACAATATCTTCAAACTGGTAATTATTGGGGCGATAATAGGGAGTGTAGATTTCTTTCCTGGCCGAGTTGGTACTTACCCGGATAGAATCTAATCCCGCTTCACATAGGGCCCTTACTGCATCAGGTTTTGAACCATTGGTATTGATATTGATACTTCCTTTGGAAGTATGTTTTCTTATTTCAATAATTGCTTCACGAATTGTTTCCCACATTAATAATGGCTCACCTTCACATCCCTGGCCAAAACTAATAATTGGAAAAGGTGCTGTTTCTAAATGAGGAACAGTGAATTCTACAATCTCTTCTGCCGTTGGTTTGAAGGTTAACCGGTCTTGTGTGGAAACGATCGGTTCCTCATCCGGTTGTAAAGAAATACAACCCACACAGTTGGCATTACAGGCCGGGGAAACGGGTACCGGGCATTCCCATCTTCCCAGGGAGAAATTTCTGGCGGCAGGACATTGATAGGTCAGCGCACAATTATCTGTAAGATGTGTAACCAACCTGTTATGCGGATAATGTTTTTGTAATTCGATTACACCTTCTTTTACTTTTTCGGTATCATACCCTGCACAATCCTGTCGTATATCTGGTTCTACTCTTGTTGCTGGAACATAGAATTTTTCGTTGAGCCAACCGGCAGCGGTATAACAAAACAACGGAAGAATAGGTGCATCTTTCCCCGTTTCATAAGCTGCTAAATAAAATCCTGTATGTGCCGGAGGAATAAAGGCCGCCACGGCCCATCCCTTTTCACATAATCTCATTTCACCGGATGCTACATCAATTCCAATTCCCCTTCGGCCCGGTAATTCATACAAAGAACCGCCATCCGGTAATTCAATCCATTCATCATCAGGAACTGGCAGGGCATCCCATCCGCTTCTGCCGGTTACATAGAGCGAAGTATCTTCGAAGATCTTTCCTTTACCGTCGGAATATAAAATATAGGGAGATTGTGTTAAACTCATTTATTCAGTTGTTGCCTGCAAAAGTCGTTAAATTCCTGTTCATTTACAGAGGTCTTTATATCGTCTGCATATTGCTGAATAATTGCATTGTTTTTGAAATTAATCGTTAGTAAACCATCTTTTAAAATCATAGAGCTCAACGCCGACCAGTGTATTTTTTTTTGGGGAAAGGATGGATACATAATTATATCAGCCGATACGTCAACTACCAATTTTCTTATACAGATCGCCGATAAAATATTGAAAAAAAAGGGAATTGCTGTTAACCAATACTTTTCCATGATTATCCATCCAACCATTAGTACCAGAAAGTAAGGGTGCATACCTGGCAGCCAGTTTATTTTTTTTGTAAAACGTTGCAGCATTAATAAAAGAATAAGGAGTCCGATGGAACTGATGGCACCCACCCGGATAATTTTTTCGCCGGAAAAAAGACTGAGATATAAGAAGACTATGAAATTAATAGCAATTATTAACCAACTCAGCTGATAATAAAATTTCAGCTGCTCATTTTTGAGCGGTATTTCAAAATGCTCCATTTCAACTATTACTGGTCACCAGTAAATTGCACAACTTAAATAATATTCTTGCCCCCACATTAGAGTTCCAATCGGTGTCGCTGATACCCACTTCGCTCAGGTCGAAACCAATGATTTTGCGGCCGCTTTCAATTACTTTTCTAAACACGAAAAAGATCTCTTCCATTTCAAAACCACCCGGAACCGGTGTGCCAGTATGTGGACAGAGTTTGCGGTCGAGACCATCAATATCAAAACTGATATAAACATTTGAAGGAAGTTTACTTACAATTTCTTCCGCTATATATTTCCAGCTTTCCCCTTCAAATTGACGTTGTTTTATTTCTTTGTCAAAATAAGTGATCACTTTAAAATTACTTTTTTTCACAAAGTCCCATTCACTCTGGCTGTAATCTCTTACGCCTACCTGTACCAGCTTTTCAAGATGAGGAATTTCTTTTAACGCATTGTACATAATACTGGCATGGGAATAATTAAATCCTTCGTAGGTATCCCGCAGATCACAATGTGCATCAATTTGTAAGATGCCAAAGTTCCCATATTTCTCGCCGATGGCTTTCATATAACCCAGCGGAGTGCTATGGTCACCACCTAATATACCTACCAACTTATCTTTTTCTAATAAAACTTTTGTTTGATCATAAATCCAGTTATTCAGAAAGACGCCGCCTTCATTTACCTCTCTCAATGTTTTGGTCATAAACTGGTTGGCATTCACTTCATCTCCTTTTGAAATATAATCAATATACAACTCAGCTTCTTTACGGAGGTAGTCACTTTTCATTAAGATCTTCTTATCACAATGACGCATAAAGAAGCCCTGCTTCCATGCATCAGGCATTTCTGCATCAAATAAGTCAATCTGCATACTTGCTTTGGAAATAGCGTCCGGAGCCCTGGCTGTTCCGGAGCCATAGCTTACGGTTACTTCCCAGGGCACAGGAATTATGATAAGACGGGAATCATCTTCGTTGGTAGGTAAGCCAAAAATATTATTATTGGGGTTGCTTACACTGTTAGGGTCATAGGAGGCAAGAAGATCGGTCATGTTAATTCTATTTGAAAAACGATGCAAGTTAAACGCCTTTGGAATAGCTGCAAAATCAGTATGAAAGATGTGGATAAGCTATTCAACATACTTTAGTTACGTTTGAACCCAAAAAAAGGAGCTGCATGGCAACTCCTTTTTTTAATTAATACCGTTATTATTTCCGGCTTAGATTTTTTAAATGTGTTATGTGTGAAGCCAAAGCTAATCTCATTTTAGGATACTCGATATAAGGCATCCCAAAATCCTGGCAGGCTTTTTTAATAATTTTACTGATCGCAGGATAGTGTACATGTGATATTCTTGGGAAAAGGTGATGCTCTACCTGGAAATTTAATCCACCCACCCACCAGGAGATTACCCTGTTACGGGTAGCAAAATTAGCGGTAGTCTTTAACTGGTGTACAGCCCATTCATCTTCCATTTTACCTGTTGTTGCACTTGCCTGTGGAAAATTTGTTTCTTCAACTGTATGTGCCAATTGAAAAACAATACTTAAGACAACACCTGTAAACATACCATAAATTAAAAAGCCAAGCACCCAGGTGGAAAAACCCAATGTGTAAATGGGAATAGCTACAAAAATAAATGCATGTAATAACTTAAAACCCCAAAAAGAGAGATGGTCTCCAATACTCATTTTTGTTAACGATGTTGGACCAATTCTTCCAAGGAAATACTTTTTATAGTCAGTAAAGAAAACCCACCAGATATAAAGTAAAGAATAAGCAAACCAGAAATAGATATGCTGAAACCGGTGTATTTTGTAATACTTCTGTGTTTCACAAAGACGAAGTAATGGCTTAGCTTCAATGTCGTCATCAATACCTTCTATATTGGTGTAGGTATGATGGATAATATTATGCTTTGAACGCCACATAAAATTATTAGCGCCCAGAAAATTTAATGACAAACCAGCCAATTCGTTTAACCATTTGTGCTTGCTAAAACTACCATGCAAACCATCATGCATCACATTAAAGCCTATGGCAGCAGTTAGCCCTCCAAGAACGATACATTCTGTAATAGCCAGCCAGATGGTTGGGGTATAAAATACCAGGTGAATATAAACGGCTGCAAAGCTAAGAACCAGTACGATGGCTTTGAAATACAACGAAAAATTACCGGTAGATGCTTTTCCTGCCTGAACAAAATAATCGCTGATTCTTTTTTTCAGTTCACTATGAAAAGTTTGTGTTGAGTTTGAAAATTTGGGGCTGGCCATAATACTACTAATTCAGAGTGTAAAGTTAATCTATATAAGCCATAACCAGCAAGAAAAATAGACAACCGATTGTTAAGGATATAAAGATATAACAGGCTGAACGTTAGACAAATTGTGGTACAAACAACTGTTTATGTTTCGTTCTGTATCAATGCATCAAGATGACGTATGCCTATCTTTTTTTCGCTGATAAAGCCTTCAGCATATTTTACCCCTATTCGTTTACCAAACATTCTGGCCCGCGCAATAACACTTTCCAGGAAGTCAGGAGTGGATATATAAGTTTGCGGACCATCACTATCACTTTCGCCGGAGTGAAATTGTGTTGAATAGGCTTCAATGGATTTCATCCGTTGTTCAAAAACATCGCTGATGTCGATCAATAGATCTGGCTCATGGTACCAATCCTGTATATAATGCAAAACATAAGATGGCCGCCATTTTTGTTGGGCCTTACCATTTTCGTCATTTGTTTCGATCTTCGAAAGACCGGCAAGAAAAGCACACTCAGCAATCATTTTACCGGCACGGCCATGGTCGGGGTGGCGGTCATGTAATACATTACTAAGAACAATATCGGGCTGGTATTTACGAATGGCCGATATAAGTTTTAATTTATTCTCTTCATTATTTTCAAAGAAACCATCTCTCATTTTCAGGTTTTCTCTTACCTGAACGCCAATTATCATTGCAGCTGTTGCCGCTTCATTATAACGTGTTTCAATATTTCCTCTTGTTCCCAGTTCTCCTTGTGTAAGGTCAACAATTCCAGCTTTCTTTCCCGATCTTATTTCATTAATTAAAGTTCCGGAACATCCGAGCTCCACATCATCAGGATGCACACCTATGGCAAGAATATCTAGCTTCATATTACTGGTTTATTGATGCGGGTTGCTGCTACTTGTTTCAAATACAGCTATCGCTTTTTATTTATGTCTGATAAAGATATGCAACGCAGGGAATTCAACTGCTCCGGAATTTTAACCAGTTACTAAAAACCAGCAACCGGTGCAGTTACCGGCGATAAGGATTATTATACCAGGTGCCATCAATCTCCTTTACAATGTTTTCAATCTGCCGGTCAACTGTATTTTCTTTTGTATTCCAGCTTTGTTTCAGGCTGCCTCCTACAAACCAGGCAACAGTTTGGTAAAGCCGGGCATTTAAACCACCCTTGTATTCCTTAATAATATCATAGCAATCATTGCCTGTTTGACGGTTAATCAGTTTCATCAGAATTTTTCCCTGGTACACGGAAAGATTAGATAATGGATCAGTGAATTCTTTTTTGAGTTCCTTTTCCCTTGATTTAATATAGGATTTCTTTTCTTTCTTGCTGTCTACATTGGTCAGCATTTTATTAATATCATTAATGGTGCCTCCTGCAATTCTTGCAAAGGGGTAGGTTACGTATACTGCATTGCGAAGCCGGGTCCATTCTTCAATAAATTTTGCGAGTTTATCGGGCGATAGCTTTGAAATCCAAACCATGGACTCTTCTTTGAAATTCACAATTTCATTCTGGTAAAAAATAGCAGGAACAACAATGGTGTCATTCACTCCCCATTTTTTCCGCTGTTCTTTCATGAATTTCAAGGCCAGTTCGTTGGAGTCAATAACAGGTGGTGGCAATTCAACCTGGGCAAATAAGCGGGTGCCCGTCATTACTAAAAATGAAAGAATAAAGGAGAATCGTTTGATAATTGACTTGTTGTCACTCATTGAATAGTAAAGCTAAAAAACAGTATTGATTTTTTCAATAGGTAACAACAAAATTACAAAGGAAGCTGTTTTTAAAAAGCTAAAGTTATGACTTGGAAAGGTTGCTCCGGTTTAACTGTATACGACGTACCATGCTGATGATGATGCCAATAGCAGTGATCACCACACCAAACCATAACAATCGGATAAAAGGAAATTTATATGCTTTCAGTGTAATATAGTTCATCACTGCATTGGATTCTTTTACACCCAGGGTAATAGTACTATCAGCATTGATTTTTTGAAATTGCAGTATCAGGCTTTCTGCAACTACTGTGTCGGGTAGTGCCAGTACATCGCCTTTAGCAATAGCTAATTTTGGCGCTATACTATAAACCGAGCCTGTTTTGGAATGAACTTTTAAACGGGCTTCCTGCAGACTTCCATTTTTTCCAAAAAGATCTTCCGGCAGGCTTTCTGTTGTTTTTTTTATTTCCTCCAAAATGATAAATCCGCTGGAGTAAAACAACGAATCTCCGGTTTTCAATTTATTTGGTCGGAAGGAGGCTGTATCTTTTCTACTATCCGGATTTGAAATGGACGTGATATAGGTAAATACATCGTGATCCCAATAATGCCTGGCATCAGGATTACTCATCAGCCCTTCATTACCTTTATAGTTAACAAATGAATTGGGGGTGAGTACAAATTCTTCTTTCCCGTCTTTTCTTTTGAAGTGTACTTTGTAATAGGATAATTGTTTTTTAGGATGAGCCGAATCACCTTCATACGTCAATGAATATTTCCCCATGTCAACCGTCAGGTCCTTTACTAATGTCAGGTTTTCTCCGGGGTTTTCATTTTTATCCAGCATAGCAGGAATACCGTTGATATTATTGGAAAGTACTTCTTTGTTGGAAGAGGAAATCAGAATACCTAATAGCACCATCCCAAAGCCAACATGTGATATTGATCCTCCCGATATTTTTAATTTTCCCTTTAACCCTAACCAGATATAAGCTGCGTTGGCAATAATAGTATATGCACTGAAAGCTACAGCAATCCAGATGGCAGCCATAAAACCATAGGACTCTTTTTTGTAATTAACTTTTCCCACTACAAGAATTAATGTAGCTACTATTGCAGCAATAATTGTTGGTAGTAATAGTTTTTTTAGAAAATACCGGGTGGTTGTTTCTTTGTATTTAAGGTATTGGGTAATTGCTGTCAGCAGTCCTATAATAATAGCAACAAAAACCATGATCTGATTGTAGGAAAATTCTGCTTTTTCCGGTGGAGCTATTTTTGTTCCGAAAATTTTATTAAAAACAGGCAATGATGTTTTACCAATAATTACTAATGCGGAAAGAAAGAAAACCAACGAACCAATAAACATCCAGAATTCCCTGGAAGACGTGGCTTCTTCTTTCTGGATAGCTGGTATTTCTTTATATCGTTTGAAAAAAAGAATAAATGCCGGTAAAACGAATATTAACAGGAAGGCCAGTAATTGCCAGTTCATACCCAGATCAGTAAAAGC
The DNA here is from genome assembly GCA_031372465.1 of Chitinophagaceae bacterium. GTDB lineage: Bacteria > Bacteroidota > Bacteroidia > Chitinophagales > Chitinophagaceae > JJ008. The sequence continues at coordinate 7,693 of JANMLJ010000420.1, forward strand.
ATGAACAGATGTTTCTCCTAAAATTCCGCTACGGGTAAGAAAAGTAGAATAAAGAATTAATCCGAAAGCAAGAATAAAAAACAGGTGTGTAGCTCTTAATGAATGTCCGGTATGCTTATAAATAAGCAACGTATGAAGACCGGAAATCAATAGCAACCAGGGTACCAGGGAGGCATTTTCAACAGGATCCCAGGCCCAGTAACCACCAAAAGTAAGTGACTCATACGCCCACATGGCACCCATCATAATTCCTACTCCCAATACGGCAGTTGAGAATAAAGCCCAGGGCAATCCGGGTTTTGTCCACTCACCAAAATTCTTTTTCCATAATCCTGCAATTGCAAAAGCAAAGGGAACAATAGTAGAAGCAAAACCCATAAACAGCACCGGTGGGTGAATAACCATCCAGTAATTTTGTAATAATGGGTTAAGGTCATTACCATCTTTGATAGAGAGCATAAAATCCTGGCGTAAACCCAACATAATATCTCCATTAATATGAAGGGCAGGAGCATTGTCAAGCACACCTGAATCTCTCAATAAAATAAATGGATTGGAGCCCATCTTCCAGCCAAAAATGTAAATGCCGGCAATCATAGTGGCGAGACAGAATTGCGCAAAGCTCACCACGGTCATTACCGGAGCTTCCCATTTTTTACTTGTCTTAATAAGGATTAAACCTAGCACACAATGCCATACGCTCCAGAGTAAAAAACTTCCTTCCTGACCTTCCCAGAAGCAAGCCAATAAATATTTTACTTCTAACGACCGGCTACTGTGCTGCCAGGCATATTTATATTCAAACTGGTGATTGGAAATGATGTAAAACAGGATGCCAAAGATGGCAAACACAGAAATAACTTCGGTAATAAAAGAATAGCGGGCCAGTTTTTTCCAGGAAGCCGAATCTCCGTATCTGGCATTAGCCGGAACCAGCGTGCCGGCTTCCTTTGAAGCCATGAAATAAGAAAACGTGGCTAATAGCGAAGCAACCAAAGAAAGTACAATAAAAAACTGTCCTAGCTGACCGGGTAAAAGATGCTCGCCAATGTAGTCCATTCAGAGTTGTTATTTTTTTTCTTCAGAATTTGACGGAGCCGTTTCAGCTTCCTTATCAGACGGGTTAGATACCGAAGTAGTTGGAATACTTTTATCTGTCGGTTTCATGCTTTCCTTATATTTTGAAGGACATTTTGTCTGTACATCCTTACATTCAAAATGATCGTTTTCATATTTGCCTTTTAACACTAATCGTTCGCTGATCATCAGGTTTGGAATTTCTCCATTCCGGTAAACCACTGTCATTGTTTGATTGGAACTATCCATGGCAATAGCCTGAAAACTCAGGTAGTTAGCATCTTTTTTTGCATCGTATTCAACTGGTTTCGTTTTATCTAATCGTACAGCCACATGTACAAACTTTCCCGGTTTGGCTTTTGCTTCAGCAATGGTTTCATAGGTAGAACCTGTATTTAGAAAACTGATCAGTAAGGCGATTGTGCCGGCAATAAATACAAGCAAGATGATATGTATTTTTTTCATATTGTGCTATTTGCGAATGCAAAGTTATGCCAAAAAGTGGAATCGGATTAGCTATTGTCTAAGCAATTGTAATAAAAGGGATAGGATAGTTGCAGATTGAACGCTTTCTATACTGGAATGGCTTTGCCCTTATCTTTGTTTTTTAATCTCCGAAGCGTTTGCTTTGGCAGAAATATTTAAAATAGCCAGATATATGTTATTTCAATTGAATGAAGAACAACTTATGATTCAAAAAGCTGCCCGGGATTTTGCACGTACGGAATGTTTACCAGGCGTCATTGAAAGAGATGAAAAACAACAATTTCCCCGGGAACAGGTGATGAAATTGGCCGAATTAGGCTTTATGGGTATGATGGTGGACCCAAAATATGGTGGGGCTGGAATGGATACCATTAGCTATGTGCTTGCTATGGAAGAAATAAGTAAAATTGATGCCAGTGTTAGTGTAGTGATGAGTGTAAATAACAGTTTGGTTTGTTATGGCTTACAACAATATGGTAACGAAGAGCAAAAACAAAAATACCTGACTCCATTGGCACAAGGACAGAAAGATGGAGAATTATACATTGGCGCATTTATGTTGAGTGAACCTGAAGCAGGCAGTGATGCAACATCACAAAGAACAACCGCTGAAGATAAAGGGGATTATTATTTACTGAATGGTACTAAAAACTGGATAACCAATGGTGGTACCGCTTCGGTATATTTAGTAATTGCGCAAACAGATCCGGCAAAAGGATCAAAGGGAATTAATTGTTTAATTGTGGAAAAAAACTGGCCGGGTGTTGTCGTTGCAGCCAAAGAAAACAAGTTGGGCATCCGTGGAAGTGATACGCATACGGTAATGTTTAATGATGTAAAAGTGCCAAAGGAAAATCGTATAGGTGAGGATGGTTTTGGATTTAAGTTTGCTATGATAACTTTAGCCGGTGGAAGAATTGGTATTGCTTCACAGGCACTTGGTATTGCCAGTGGTGCTTTTGAGCTTGCCAAAGAATATTCCAAAACAAGAAAAGCGTTTGGCACGGAGATTATGAATCACCAGATCATTGCTTTCAAACTGGCAGATATGGCCACAAAAATTGAAGCAGCCAGGTTGCTTTGTCTTAAAGCAGCCTGGGAAAAAGATAATAATATTGATTACACCCTTAGTTCATCTATGGCAAAAGTTTTTTCTTCTGAAACAGCTATGTGGACCACAGTAGAAGCAGTTCAGATACATGGTGGCTACGGATTTGTAAAAGAATATCATGTAGAAAGATTGATGCGGGATGCGAAAATAACCCAGATATATGAAGGCACCAGTGAAGTGCAGCGAATCGTCATCAGCAGAACTATATTAAAGTAAGCAATTAGAAATGTTTTTCTGATACAGTGCAAATGATTCTTCCGCTTCAAGCAGGTTTTTATTTGTATAGTTTAATTTTTATTGAATGCCTGTTAATAAAGAAAATTACCTGTCTATAAAAAAGGAACTTGATGAAAAACAAGTAACGCTTGTTGCAGTTTCTAAAACCAAACCAGTAGCGGATATTCTTGAACTCTATCATCTTGGTCAACGGGATTTTGGGGAGAATTATGTTCAGGAGTTGTCTGATAAAGCCCTTCAACTGCCCGGTGATATCCGCTGGCATTTTATCGGACACTTACAAACTAATAAAGTAAAGTTAATTGCATCTTTTGTGCAACTGATTCATGGAGTGGACAGTCTAAAACTTCTGAACGAGATTAATAAAGAAGCGGAGAAAAATAAAAGGATCATTGATTGTTTGCTGCAGGTTCATATTGCAAAGGAAGAAACAAAGTTTGGATTAGATGAAGATGAACTGATTACAATTATTAATGAAACTGTCAATAAGAAAATGAGTCATATAAAAATAGCAGGATTAATGGGGATGGCAAGCTTTACGGAGGATATGGAATTAGTAAGAACAGAATTTCGGCAATTAAAGGGATTCTTTGACAGACTATTTACTCCCGTCAGTTTAGCGGACAATATCAGGCCAACTCAATATCGCTTCCCTGCTCTTTCAATGGGGATGAGCAGCGATTACAGGGTAGCGGTAGAAGAAGGCAGTACGATGGTTAGAATCGGAAGCCTTTTATTTGGTGAAAGGGTTTGAAAAAGCATCGAATTAAGACAGTTCAGGAAATTTGCTGAATTATTCGTATTTTTTGCACATAAATTAATTGGCAATGCGTTTATTTTTTTTATCCCTAGTAATGATGTTTTCTTTATCAGTAACCGCTCAAATTGAAAGAGATACTACGCTGAGCCGTTGTCCTGTGTTTATTATAGATACGGTGAGCGGTAATAATTATTTTAATGAAGCCAGGTCGGCTATATTAAAGGTATATCGAGTAAAAGGCGACCTGGTTATTGCTATTGAGCAAAAAGATCAGACATTTACGTTGTTTTTCAAGGATAAGCGACTTAAGTTCTCTAAATATAAGATCCAGACTAACCCTGATACAAGGAATGAAATAGCTGCTAAATATTCTTTCCGGATCGGCGATCAGGTATCTTATTTAAATGTTTCCAGCGGCACAGTAGAAGTGCTTTACGACAAAGTAAAGGAACAATGGGGGCTTAAATTGAATGGATTATTGGCCAATTATCTGGAAAGATCAGTGAGTTATTACAAGGTGAAAGCCAATTTTGTGGTTAAATAGTATTTGTTGCCTGGCTTACTTCTTCTTTAGGTTGTCTGCTTCCTGCACCTGGTCACGCAAATTGACCCTTTTGAATAATAATTTTTACCGTAGCTAAGTTGTACATTTATTTTGAACTATGCACAACCGCGCCTTCCTTTTAAAATATAAGCTGCATCATGTATTCTTCTGGATGCTGGTAGTTGGAATATGGTTTTTTCTGCGGGTAGATGATTATTCAACCGAATCAACGGCTTTTACTGTTACATTGATTAAAGTTGTTGAGCTGGCGTTGATGATTTACATTACTAATTATGTATTGATTCCGCAACTTCTTTATAAAAAGAAGTATGTATGGTTTACGATCATTTTTTTTGCCATGATATTTCTAAGCAGTGTTCTTAAAATGAATATTATTGGCAGGTTGATCAATAGTTCCCAGCTGATCAACTGGTCGGCCGACCTGAAGAAAAGTTTATACGACAATATCATCCCGCATTTTTTTCTGGTGATTGCCGGTGCTGCTGTCAAACTAATGTTGGATTATGGCAAACTACAGCAACGAATGATTGAAACAGCAAAAGAAAAAGCGGAAGCTGAATTGAACTTCCTGAAATCACAGATCAACCCGCATTTTGTCTTCAATTCACTAAACTCTATTTATTTTTTAATAAATAAAGAAAATGAAGCAGCCAGAGGTGCTTTGCATAAATTTTCTGAGATGCTTCGTTACCAGTTATATGAAATGAATGATGATACAATTGCTATCGAAAAAGAAATACGGTACCTGCATGATTATATGGATTTGCAACAGTTGAGAAAAGATGAGAAGTATGCCGTTCGGTTTAACTGTGCACCGGAAGTAAAAGGGTTTTCTTTAGCGCCATTATTATTAGTGCCGTTTGTGGAGAATGCCTTCAAACATATTTCTCATTTCAATACATCGGATAATTTTGTTATCGTCGAAATGTTTATGGTAAAAGGGGTATTTATTTTTTCAGTGGCTAATTCAACCGAAGATCTGCCACCAACCGTTAAGAAAGAAGGTATTGGTCTTCAGAATGTAAAAAGAAGATTGGAATTATTGTATCCCGGCAGGTATGAATTAAAAATAGAGAATAACCCAACAACATTTATCATACAATTAAATCTTCAATTGTCATGAATATCAACTGTCTTGTTATCGACGATGAACCCCTGGCAAGAAAGGGGCTGAAAGAATATATTGCTGATATCGACTTTCTGAATTGTGTTGGCGAATATGATATTGCACTAAAAGCTGCCGAACAAATCAGCAGGGGAGAAGTACAATTACTTTTTTTGGATATCCAGATGCCGAAGATCACCGGGCTTGAATTTTTTAAAACGCTGCAAAATCCGCCACCAGTAATTTTTACAACAGCGTATCCGCAATATGCGTTGGAAGGGTTTGAAGTAAATGCACTGGACTACCTGGTGAAACCAATTTCTTTTGAGCGATTTTTTAAAGCTGTATTGAAGGCAAAAGAATTTTATGAAGTAAGAGATACCAACCAACAGGAAGAAAATGATACCGGCTATTTTTTTATTAAGGTGGACAATAAACTGGAAAAAATAATGTTCGCCGATGTTTTATTTGCAGAGGCTGCACAGAATTATGTACTTATTCATACTCCGTTAAAGAAATACATGACTTATCTCACTTTTAGATCAGTGGAAGAATATTTGCCCGCCAAAATGTTTCTGAAAGTTCACAAATCTTATATTGTAGCAACTTCCAGGATAGATACCATTGAAGGCAATGATATACGGATCGGGCAACAACATATTCCTATCAGCCGTAACCTGAAAGATGACGTGATGGCGAGATTATTAAAAGGAAATTTTTTAAAACGTGATTAACCTATTTCAACGTTTCATCCAGCCATTTATAAAACTCATACTGCCATACCAATGCATTCTGGGCACTAAGTACCCAATGATTTTCATCAGGCAGGTACAAAAACCTGCTTTTAATCCGTTTTAATTGTGCCGCCTGAAATGCCTGTTGTCCCTGTTCGATCGGAACACGGTAATCCTTTCCGCCCTGTACAATCAGGATGGGCGTATTCCATTTGTCTACATAATTAATTGGGTTGAAAAGGGTATATGATTTCTGAGCAGCTGCATTTTTCTTATCCCAATAGTTTCCGCCCCAATCCCAATTGACAAACCACATTTCTTCTGTGGTGCCATACATGCTGCGCAAATCAAAAATACCATCGTGCGATATAAATGTTTTAAACCGGTTATTATGAATGCCTGCCAGCATAAAAACAGAATATCCTCCATAGCTGGCACCTATACATCCTAAACGGTTTTTATCAACATATGATTCTTTGCTTACTGCATCAATAGCACTCAGATAATCTTTTATAGCTTGCCCACCATGGTCTTTGCTGATCTCTTCATTCCATTTGGTACCATGCCCGGGCATACCACGGCGATTAGGGGCTACCACTATATAACCCTGTGAGGCCATCAATTGAAAATTCCACCGGAATGAATAGAACTGCGTCAAAGGAGATTGAGGACCGCCCTGGCAATAAAGAAGGGTCGGGTATTTCTTTTTGGCATCAAAATCCGGGGGATATATGACCCATACCAGCATTTGTTTTCCATCAGTTGTTTTTATAAAACGTCTTTCTGTTTTACAGGAACCAATCGAAGCATAGGTGGCATCATTTACATGCGTAAGTTGTTTCATAGTACCGCTACTGATATCAACTGAATATATTTCAGCGGCATGATTCATGTCGGTTCTTGTTACGATTAATTGATCACCGGATTGACCGATAATGCCGGTAATATCGAAATCACCGGTAGTTATTTGCCGGATAACGGGAAGCGTTTTAGTGTTGCCGGGATTGTTTACAGCAAATAATTGCAGTGTTCCATTGATAGGTGCCCAGAAGAAAATATTTTTATCATCTGCACTCCATATAAAACCTTCTACATGTATATCATCACGCCGGCCGGTCAGATTAATTTTTGTGTTACCCGTTGAAACAATAATATCCTGCTTATCGGCTTCATATCCATCCCGGTTCATACTCAGCCAGGCCAGCTCATTTTTTTTGTTGTAAAGCGGATTCTGATCATAACCTTTCATTCCTTCCGTCAGGTTTTTGGTAACTCCTGTTTCTATGGCATAAGAAAAAATATCTGTATTGGTACTGACTGCATAATCGATCCCATATTTCTGCTTGGTTACATAAACAATATGTTTACTATCGGGATTCCATACATAATCTTCATCGCCGCCAAAAGGTTTTAGCGGACAATCGTAGGGGACATCTGGCATTATATCTTTTTCTTCAGCTGGTCTTTCAAGGGATGTTACAAATACATGATCAAATTTTCCATCTTCCCAGGTATCCCAATGGCGATACATCAGGTTGTCAAATATGTACACATTTGATTTGGCCAGTGCGGGATAATAATCACTACCGGTAGTTTTTTTAATTTTTACTTCTTTGCTTGTCAGCCTATATTTCCCATCCGGCGAAACATTTTTATCGGCCAGTAAACTATCCGGCTTGCTGATTGTTATTGGTTGGCCACCATCTATTGGTATAATATATGATTTACGGCTGGTTTTATTTTCAGTAGAATTGGGAATACCGACTGAATAAACAATGTATTTGCCATCTTTAGATATGCCAAGACCATTTACCCGTCCTAATTGCCAAAGCATTTCCGGAGTAAGCCGGTTTTGCCCAAAAG
>JANMLJ010000434.1:0-8781 GCA_031372465.1 Chitinophagaceae bacterium
TGCAAGTCCTATTCATGAAGTGCTGGTGGAAAAAGCAGTATTAGGTTGGAAAGAATTTGAACTGGAACTGCTTCGTGACATGGCAGATAATGTTTGTATTATTTGCACGGTAGAAAATTTTGACCCGATGGGTGTTCATACTGGTGACTCAATAACAGTTGCTCCTGCCATGACTTTAAGTGATACGGCCATGCAACTGATGAGGAATACAGCTATTAAAATGATGAGAGATCTGGGAAATTTTGCCGGAGGATGTAATGTTCAGTTTGCACTAAATCCGGATACAGAAGAAATACTTGCTATTGAAATAAATCCAAGGGTTAGCAGGTCATCAGCCCTGGCAAGTAAAGCCACTGGTTATCCCATTGCTAAAATTGCCGCTAAATTGGCAATTGGTTACAACCTGGATGAACTGGAAAACCAGATCACTAAAACAACATCCGCCTATTTTGAACCGGCACTGGATTATGTAATTGTAAAAATTCCGCGCTGGAACTTCGACAAATTTAAAGGAGCCAATGATACACTGGGTTTCCAAATGAAAAGTGTAGGCGAGGTAATGGGTATTGGCAGAAGTTTTAATGAAGCGATACAAAAAGCCTGTCAGAGTTTGGAGAATAATGCAGTTGGTTTAGGATATTATGGCAAAAGCCTGATGCATGCTGATGAATTACTGGAGTATATCAAAATCCCGAAATGGGATCGCATCTTCCGAATCAAAGATGCATTGATGGCTGGCATCTCCGTTGGTACCATTTCAAAAGCCACCAATGGTATTGACCGTTGGTTTTTATACGAGATTCAGAAAATCTGCAACCTCGAAAAAGAAATGGCAAAATATGATTTAACAGACCTGCCTTTAGATTTATTAAGAGAAGCTAAAGTAAATGGCTTTAGTGATGAGCAGATAAGCCGCATTACCGAACATGGAGATGAAGATGATGTCTATAATAAGAGAAAAGCGGCCGGTATTACAAGGGTTTTCAAAATGGTAGATACCTGCGCTGCAGAATTTGAAGCAAAGACCCCTTATTTCTATTCTACGTTTGAAGAAGGTAATTACAACGAAAGCAAAGTCTCTGATAAAAAGAAAATCATTGTATTAGGTTCAGGCCCTAACAGGATCGGCCAGGGTATAGAATTTGATTATTGTTGTGTGCATGGTTTGCTGGCAATTAAAGAATGTGGTTTTGAATCTATCATGATCAATTGTAACCCTGAAACGGTTAGTACTGATTTTGACATGGCCGATAAATTATATTTTGAGCCTGTTTATTGGGAGCATCTGTGGGAAATAATTGAACATGAAAAACCCGAAGGTGTAATTGTGCAACTCGGTGGACAAACCGCATTAAAACTTGCCGAGAAATTACATGCGAAAGGAATAAAAATCATCGGCACTTCCTATGATAGTTTGGATATTGCCGAAGATCGCGGTCGTTTTAGTGATCGTTTGAAAGAATTAGATATTCCTTATCCTGACTATGGAACCGCCGAAGATGTAGACGAAGCTGTTAAGGTTGCTAATAAAGTTGGCTACCCGGTACTGGTTCGCCCATCATATGTATTGGGTGGACAAAGAATGCGAATCGTTCTGAATGATGAAGAAGTAGAAAAGGCAGTAGTAAGTTTATTAAAACATTTACCGGGTAATAAAATTCTGATTGATCATTTTCTTGACCGTTGCCAGGAAGCAGAGATTGATGCCATTTTCGACGGAGAAGATTTTCATGTAATGGGTGTAATGGAACATATAGAACCGGCCGGCATTCATAGCGGCGATAGCAATGCTGTACTTCCAGCCTTCAATCTTACACCTTTGATTGTACATACCATGGAAGAGTATGCAGAAAAAATAGCCAGAGAATTAAATATCCTGGGTTTAATTAATATTCAATTCGCGATTAAGAATGACAAAGTTTTTGTGATAGAGGCAAACCCCCGTGCATCCAGAACAACTCCATTTATTGCAAAAGCTTACCAGATACCTTACCTTAATATAGCTACCAAAATAATGATTGGCACACATAAGCTTAAAGATTTTACGTTCGAGAAAAAATTGAAAGGGTTTGCCATCAAAGAACCAGTATTCTCCTTCAACAAATTTCCGGGTGTAAATAAAGAACTGGGACCAGAAATGAAAAGTACCGGTGAGGCAATTCGTTTTATCAAAGATTTGAGAGATCCTTACTTCCGGCAATTATACAAAGACAGGAGCATGTATTTGAGTAAGTAAGTTTCTAATAGTAAAAGGAATGTGTAAAATTTAAAAATGAAAGAGAATAACGACTTCAATACATAACCCGATCATTTTGTTATTTTAATTTTATCTACCTCTTTACCGGTAACATCAATTTGCCGCAACGTTAAACTGGTTCCATTTACATCTACAATAGTAAAAGAATGAATTTCTGATACAAATTTATAAGTAAATTTTTGCCAGCTGTCTTTATCATGCTGTTGTTCGGGATTATATAAACCCTGTCCGCCTGCACCAGTAACTATATAAATAACCCCATTCGGTTTTTTATTCTGCCGTCCATTAAATTTTTTATCTAATGCCCATCTGCCATTAACCAATCTTCCCCTTGGCACTTTGTTATCTACCCCGCCAAAAAGCGGAATTCCATTTCTGTCCGGAACAAAAGTCATAGGAAAGCTGCGCTGGTAATTGTGTACATGGCCTGCAAATACAATATCAACATTTCCCTTTTCAAAAATTGGAGAAAGCAATCGCATTTGCTGATCCTCATAGTGTGCCCTTGAAGAATTAAAACCCGGGTGATGAAACAATACAAAACGCCAGGTGGCAGTCGTTGCATTTTCTAAATCTCTGATCACCCAATCTTTTAATGTTGAATCTGTCCAATTTACATAAGTATCAGAATCAATAACAGTCCAGTGAGCATTACCATAATCAAAAGAAAAATTCGTCATACGCGGATATCTTTCGCCTGCACCATCAAGAAAGGCTTTTTTATTTGCTTCAGTCCCTTTTAATAAAGGAACAATAGCACCTCCTTCTTTGCCAACAGGCCCATTCAACGGTTGATCCCAAAAGTGATAATAGGCCAGTGCGTCAGGAAACCGGTCCAAATCCCTGGTATCTGCATCATGGTTTCCTACTGCAGCTACAAATGGAATAGTACTCATTAAGGGTACCCCAACAGAATCAACTTTTTCCGCATTATAAATTGGCCAGAATTTTGTTTTGTATTCCCTGATCAATCCATTGCTATAAACTATATCACCGGCAATAGCTATTAAGTCGGGGTTTGATGTATAAATACCCTTTGCAATTTGTATAGCTTCCTTTGTGCCGGCACCCATGTCACCTGAAACTACCATACGATATGGCTGTTCGGCTGATTTAAGTGCTTTTGCTTCGGCAGTAAAAACAACTTTTCCATTTTTTGAAACCCTGTACATAAATATACTTCCGGGTATCAATGCTTCAAAAGAAGCATGATAAACAGTAAACGGATTAGTACCAGCGATGGTTATTTCAGAAGCAGATTGATTTTCAGATTTTCTCCAATCATTTTCCGTACTATTCTTGTATTCTGTCAGCCAACTATCATTTGAAAGGGCAGTATGCCAAAGTAGTTGTAATGATTGTTGACTGGAAGTCTTACCAATCTGCAGATACGGCCTTACCAGGAAATCAGGGTTTGGATTGCTATTTTGCGCTTGTATCCTTACCGAAATAAGAAAAATAAAAAAAACTACTATATGTTTCATTCTCTTTAATTAAGTAACAAAAAATAAGTTTAAAATATCCCGGTTTTTCTTTCCGGGTGAATTTAAAAATGTCGCAAGGGTTGCCAACCTTTATAAAGTTCATTTCACCTAAGAAACCCCTTTAATCCGGCTCGACAATTTTAAATGCACCCATTTTCCCTGATCATTCAATAATAAAAATAATTACGCCGGTTTCTATAAGAACAAAATGAATTATTTTTTGGAGGTAAAAAACTAATCATCATCCTTTTCTTCTTTTACTTTCAAAAAAGCAGCTCTTCTTGGCCCGGGAAACTTAACCGTCTCCCCTTTTACCGCATGCCAGATGACTTCGCTGAATTCCAGGTCGGGCGCACTATCTTCTTTAGCAAAATTGAATGTCTCACTTTTCTGCTGCCATTTATTTACAGCCACATTTTTATCATTCAGATTAATATTGGAGGGTAAGGCGTTAAATGGTGTAAGATTGGCAACAGGGGTAAAGCTACGCCACATTGGTTCTGCAGCTGCATCATATTGTGTCATTGGTGGAATACCTAAAATCAATTCTATTGTACGTAGCATAGATGAGGTAGAATACATGGTATGATCAATAAATTTTCTTTTCACAAACCCTCCTGCAACATAGGCCGTTGTCCGGTGTGCATCTACATGATCAGGTCCGTTTTGCGCATCATCTTCTACAATAAATATGGCCGTTTCATTCCAAATCGGGCTTTTGCTTAAATAGTCAACCAGCAAGCCAACGGCCAGATCATTATCGGCCACTTGTGCAAAAGGAGTTGCACTGCCCTTTCTCAAACCAGAAGTATGATCATTTCCCATACGAAGAGAATTAAAACGGGGCACTGCATTGACTTTTAATAGTGAATCAAATTCTTTTTGCCACTGATAAAAACGGGTGGTGTCTTTTGTATTCATATCCCAACCGGTATAAGTTGTAGAAAAATGATTTTTCAGTGAAGGAATATTTCCTATTTTAACTGCTTCAGCAAATTCGCCATAGCTTCTGTAACTAACTCCTGCTTTTTTACAATGATCCCAGATAAAACCTCCTTTGTTATTGGCAATTACTCTGGTGCCTTCACCATTATAATCGCCACCACGGCCGCTATAATTTGTTGGCCAGCTTTTTTCTAAAAAATCAGTAGCATAAGCACCCATCGTCCAGTTATGTCCGTCGGCACTTACTTCTCCTTCAACATAGAAATTATCCAGTAACACAAATTCTTTTGCCAGCTTATGTTGATTGGGTGTAATCCTTTCACCAAATAACAAAAGGCTTGTATCGCCATTCCCTCCGGGTATATCACTTAATACCTGGTCGTAAGTTCGGTTTTCTTTAATCACATAAAAAACATATTTGATCGGAGATTTGTCGCCCACTTTCATGGGAATGGGATTGCCTATTTCTCCTTTTGCCATCGTTTCCTGTTCTTTTTTATAAGCTGTATTCTTATATACCAGGGTTGAATAAATACCGAGTTGGGTTTCATCGGATTCATTAATAATGCTCATAGTTCCTTTGAATAAACCACCAATATATTCTGTCTGGCTTCTGTTTTTATTGTACAGTGCTTTTTGATATTCTACTTCTTCCTCCTTGTTAGTGGGGTCGGGCCCTTTTGCATTTGGTTTGGAGGAAAATCCTTTCCCATTGGCTACAAGTATTTTTTTACCAATCACTTTTACATTAGTTGGATACCAACCAGTGGGAATAAAACCTTCGCTATGACTTAATCCCGGTTTTGAAACATCAAAAACAGCGAGGCAATTATTATCCGCATTGGCGATATATAATTTATTCTCTGACCCATTGAGTGCAAGTCCGTTGGAAGTAGATCCCGGAGGAGCATTGGGAAATAAAGCAGCATTCAGCGTTTCAATTACTTTGTTCTCCGATGTATTAATTACTGAAACAGAATTGTCATTGGCATTGGCTACATATAAAATTGTACCGCTTTTATTTAATAAAAGTTCGTTGGGATTATCTCCTACATTTATTTCACGTTGATTGCCATTGTCGGTATCATAAACTATAACCTTATCACATCCCCAGCAACTGATATATACTATTTTTTTATCCGGCGATAACAAACAGGTATATCCTTCTCCACCTAAAGAAATTTTTTTCTTTATCTCTTTGCTTGCCAGATCAACTATATATAATGAATTATTTTCTTTAGTTACAACATATAAAAGGTTACGGGCATCATCAATATCTATTCCTGCGGGAGAAATCCTTTCCGGCCATTTTTTCCCAAGCAGGATACTGTCTATTAGTACCAGTTTATTTTTTTGCACCCTATATTTTAATATCCGGTTATCATTGCCACCCGATGCGTATAGGTATTTATTATCGGCACTGAATTTTAAGCCATACCATGATTTGGGTATTACCGCAGCATCAAGCACCTTCTCTTTCCTTACATCAATTAGCTGAATAGATTGAACACTTTGCCCGTTATTGGTAACTGCCATTAATTTCCTGGAAGGTGAAACAGCAATATTTAATGGCAGGTCGCCCAATGGCAGGCTTTTACCAACTGGTGTTAGACCCCACCCATTTGGAAGCATTACTCTGCTGGATTCCAATTGTTGAAGGGATTGTGCAGCAGTGAAAAATGAAACTGCAAATGAAATAAATAGTAACGAGTACTTTCTCATAATGCTAAATTGATGGCTAAAGATACTGTTTGAACGTCTTTATTGGCACTATCAATGCAGAATTTCAAAGGGAAAAAATACCCTGAAAGTGGTATTGCCTGTAAAAAAAGAGCTACTTATCTTTTCAGTATGTCACGATATAGTTCTATTTTCTGGAAAAAATCTCCGTTTGTAAAACTATTATTGGCAATGATTGCCGGCATTATGATACAATGGCGTTTCCAGGTTGGGATAAAAACATGGTGGATTATTTTCTTGTTAACTTTTGCAGCATTAATCAGTTTCTTCGTTATCCCTTTCTTCAGCCGGTACCGATTTGCTTTTATAACCGGAATCTTTACAAGTATGCTTTTCCTTTCAATTGGTGCCATGCTGACCTGGCAAAAGGATATAAGAAATGACAAGCAATGGATCGGAAATCAGTATTCTATGCAAGATGCAGTGATGGTGACAATAGATGAACCACCGGTGGAAAAAATAAAATCTTTAAAAGCAATTGCGACCGTCAGCTACTTAATCCACAACGGCCAATACATTCCTGTAAAAGGAAAAATTGTTCTGTATTTTAAAAAAGAACTGACTGCTGACACTGCCTCCTCTTCTGACCGGCCTAAAAGCCCAGTAGCACCACTTAGGTATGGCACTCAATTAGTTTTCAATAAATCGTTGCAGGAAATAAAAAACGCTGGCAACCCCGGAGGTTTTGACTATAAACGCTACTCACTTTTCCAGGGCATTACCCACCAGGTTTATCTGAAAAAAGATGAATTTGAAGTACTTAACGGAATAAAAGAAAATTCATTCAGAAAATTTATTTATTCGTCCAGGAAAATGATTTTAACTATTCTCCGAAAAAATATTAAGAATGAAAGAGAATTGGGGCTGGCAGAAGCTTTATTAATTGGTTATAAAAATGACCTGGAACAATCGCTGGTGCAAGCATATACCAATACGGGTGTTGTACATATCATTGCCATATCAGGTCTACATCTGGGATTAATTTATTGGCTACTTGCCCTTATTTTAAAGCCTTTAAAAAAGAAAAGAAAAACAAAATGGCTTAGCCCTGTTCTTATTATTACGGGTTTGTGGCTTTTTAGTTTTCTGGCGGGTGCCCAGCCATCCATTCTTCGTTCAGCATTAATGTTTACCTGCATTGTTTTAGGAGAATCTTTATCCAAGAAGACATCCATTTATAACACGATGGCTGTTTCGGCATTTATTCTGCTGTGTATTAATCCATTTTGGTTGTGGGATGTAGGTTTTCAGCTTTCTTATGCAGCCGTGCTGAGTATTATTATTTTCATGCGGCCGGTCTATAATTGGTTTTACATTAAAAATAAAGTACTGGATGCATTCTGGAAAATGAATGCCGTTACCATTGCTGCCCAACTATTAACGGTGCCATTAAGCATTTATCATTTCCACCAGTTCCCCAATTATTTTATGTTGACCAATTTTTTAGCGGTACCATTATCCAGTGCCATTGTATTAGGTGAACTTTTTCTTTGTGCTGTTTCATTTATTCCTGCCGTTGCAGCTTTAGCCGGCCAATTACTTTCAGGTCTTATCTGGTTGATGAATACGTATATTGAAAGAATAGAAGCTTTACCTTTCTCTTTATGGAATGGGTTACAAATAACTATTCAACAGGCCATTTTATTTTTCGTATTTTCTATAGGCACCAGCTATTGGCTACTGGAAAAATCAATCAACGGATTAAAATGGGGGTTACTGGCTTTAGCTGGTTTTTTTGTACTGCGTTCGCATTCATTTAAGCAAAGTAATTTACAGGAGAAGATTATTGTATATAATGTTCCGCAGAAACGGGCTATTGATATTGTAGCCGGAAGAAATAATTATTTTATAGGAGATAGTGAATTGATTAAAAATCAGTTTGGCAATAACTTTCACCTGAAGCCGGCACGAATTTTATACCGTCTGCAAGAAGTGCAGGAGTTATCTGGTTTATCCGTTTATGAAAATTATCTGAGTTATCATGGTAAACATATTGTATTGCTGGATAAATCAGTTTCCTTTATACCACAACAAAAAAAGCCTCTTATTGACCTGTTGATTATTTCTAAAAACCCAACAGTTTATATGCATAAACTGGCTTCCACTTTATTTATAAAAAAAGTTGTCTTTGATGGCTCTGTACTTGCCTGGAAAGCTGCTTCCTGGAAAAAGGAATGTGATTCATTGCATATTCCCTGGTATGATGTAACAACGAACGGCGCCTTTGTAATGAATCTGAATTAAAAATATTTCTTCAGCAATTTATTTAAAAGATATGGGCGGCTTTTATAGCGCATGTGCTTTCGTAAGAAATAAACTAATCAACCTAGATTAGGTGTAACTTAGGTTTGCCTA
>JANMLJ010000463.1:0-16997 GCA_031372465.1 Chitinophagaceae bacterium
ATAACAGCGGACTGATAACACCTCCCTGCGGTGTACCACTTTGAGGTTGTGTTTTACTTCCGTCTTCATTTACTACATAGGCTTTTAACCACCGGCTTACGTATAGGCTTACCCATTTTTCTTTGCAGTAAAATTGTAATGACTTCAGCAGTTTGTCGTGTGGTATGGTATCATCCGCCGCGGCGGATGATGTCCAGCTTTATTACATACGGGTACTGCTGGCAGTTGAACTTTGCCTTGTTCATCGCATCGTGCATGCTCTTGCCCGGCCTGTACCCATACGAATTTTGATGAAAATGAGGTTCTAAACATTTCTCTAAATGTACCCGTACTACTTGTTGTGCTATCCTGTCCAATAAAGTAGGCAGGCCTAACACTCTTTTACTTCCATCCTTTTTGGGGATGCTGACGGCCTTGATGGCTTTTGGAAAATAACTACCTGATGCAAGGCGTATCCATAACTGATATAATAGTTTGCTCCGGTGAGTGTGTAAATACTCCCACGTCATACCATCTATACCAGCAGCTTCGCCGCCTTGCTTTATATGTTTGTACGCTTCCCATACCATCGTTGTGCTAACGGGTACGCTTACTCCTTGTTTGGAAAACAGTTCAATCATTCCTTTCGGTTGTTTTGTGTTTTAATCCGTTGGATTTCTTCCTACGGGGTTTACCAATTTTATCATCTTGTGTATCCCTTCGTTCCATGTACTTTCATACACTTCATCACTACTACGGATACATCCGTCCCTGTTGCTGGTTTATGAAGGCCCATTACATCTTACGGGTGCTCCGCTTGATGATTTCTCCTCTATGCCTTTCGTACGTTCTGGTATTACCGCAAACAACTTTACCTATTTAGCATAATCAACCAGTACAGGTTCTCCACCCGATAGCTATCGGGTTCCGGCAGCCTCATCCGGCCTTCGGCCACCTTCTCC
Source organism: Chitinophagaceae bacterium (assembly GCA_031372465.1). Lineage (GTDB taxonomy): Bacteria > Bacteroidota > Bacteroidia > Chitinophagales > Chitinophagaceae > JJ008. The sequence continues at coordinate 942 of JANMLJ010000463.1, forward strand.
AAAAGAGAAGGAAAATGGAATGAGACATTTTGTGCCTGTCTGTAAGACCCGGCGGCTTTACCCCGTAGGATAGTTACATATTTATAGAAAATTTCCTATATGGATATTATCCAACGGGGTGAATCCCGGATGCAGCTAACACTTCTGGCACCTTATAACGAATGTTAACTTGATCGAAACAATCATGTGCATCGTTTCTTTTTGTATCGGTAACAATTATCGAGACCTCACAGCCACTTCACTATGCGTTCGACTCTTACAAACTCACCTGTTGCATCGTTCACCACCCAACTCCTTAGAGCTACGCAGCATGCAAGCGGTTGGATGGTGAAGGTTGCTCTTCTTATCCCATCGAGAGGCCAACTCTCATCATAAAGGCAGCTTCGCTGGACACACACATTGGTATTTGCAAAAGCTGGGCATACGGAAGCCGTGTTTCAACTTTTGTTTTTGAATTTGGCTTCATATCCAGCTTGACGTTATTGATTTAGCTATGTGCATATCATCAACTTTTATTATGAACAACTAAAAGCAAAACGTAAAACACAGGCATCTTATCCAGCTGTGAATAACGCGAAAAAGAGTCAACCTAAATCAGGACGAGACATATTGTATGGCGACACTCCACGAATGCAATGTGTGAATCATGTAATTGTTTCCCCAAATTGTGTAATACTTCCTAAAATTTAAGGCTAATCCTTTGCGGAGCGGTAATTGTACCGTACTTAAAAACAAATAAAATGAAAAAAGTAACATCTAAATATTCTGCACTCACACTGCTAATTGTATCATTTATCTTCCTTTACAGTTGTTCATCAAATGAGGGAACAAAAGAAAATGCAAAAGATAACAAAGCAATGGTCTCTGAAATGCCTATGGCTGAAAACAAAAGCCACGACTTGAAAATTGCCATGAACAAACTTTGGGAAGACCATGTTACCTGGACACGTAATGTTATCCTCTGCCTTGTTGACGGTGTTCCGGGTGCAGACCAAGCAGTAAAACGCCTGATGCAAAATCAAACAGATATTGGTAATGCCGTTAAACCTTATTATGGTGATGATGCCGGAAATAAATTAACCGAATTACTAAAGGCGCATATTGCTATTTCGGCAGATGTAGTTAAATCTGCAAAAGCCGGAAATAAAATAGCACTTGATTCAGCCAATAAAAAATGGTATGCCAATGCTGATGAAATATCTGCATTTTTAAGTAAAGCAAATCCTAACTGGGCTTTAGCCGATATGCAAATGATGATGAACGACCATCTTAAACTTACAACTGATGAGGCTGTGCAGCGGATAAAAAAAGATTATGATGCTGATATAAAAGCCTATGATAAAGTGCATGACGAAATTTTAAAAATGTCGGCAATGCTTTCTGATGGTATCATTAAACAATTTCCAGAAAAATTTAAATAAAGCAGTCCAAAAATAACTTTAATTTAAATTTTAAATAAATTGGAAACGAAAGAAATAAGCAAACCTCTAAATATTTCAACGACACCAGAACTTAATAAACTTAATGTATTCATTGGAAAATGGAATATAGAAGGAATGCAGTATGAAGGTGCATTTGGTCCGACAGCTAAAATAACTACAGTAGAAACTTACGAGTGGTTACCAGGCAGGCTTTTTCTTATTCACCGTTTGACAGGAAACGTAGGCAAACAGAAAATAGCTTGTATAGAAGTTATAGGTTACGATAAAAAAAGTAAAAGTTATCCAACCCATTCTTTTTATAATGATGGCAATACTAACGAATGGCTAAGCCGTGAAGAAAATGGCACGTGGACATTGATAGGGAACTCACAAGCAGCAGGAAAGCCTATAAAAGTTCGCAGTACAACCATATTTAGCAATGACAACAACTCTAGTACTGTAAAATGGGAGAAGTCAAATGATGGTTTAGAATGGGAAACTTTTTGGGACATAATCGCAACCAAAGCAAGTTAGACATTGACTACATCATTTGAGCCTTAGCTATTTTAATTTTCCTCCAAACAAATTGACGAGTAGGACAACGAACCACTATCAAAAGATTTTGTGCAATCTGTAAGATGAAACATCTCTATTAGCTAATGAATTATAAAAACACACTGTATGAATATTAATTCCATGTCTCAAGAAGACCTTATCGTTGAAATAGAAAATGTCAATCGAGAGTTCATACAACAAATTTCCAAATTCTCAACGGAGAAACTTAATAAAACTGAGAAAGAAGAAAGCTGGACAGCAGGTCAGGTAACAGAACACATCATCAAGTCTAATGGGGGAATTCTTAACCAGTTGCTAAATGGTGATGCAACTCATACAACCCGACCTTTTGACGAACAAGTAGATTTGATAAAAAACATTTTCCGTAGTGAAGATAAAATGAAAACCGCCCATGTTTTAGAGCCCAATCAACCTCCGCATGACCTTGAGGATTTAATGAATTCTTTGAACCAGCAAAAAGCTCAACAGCTAAAAACTATAAAGGAAAAAGAACTAACAGAACTATGCAGTGAATTGCAATTTCCCCCGGCTCCTACTGGTTTGACAAGATATGAATGGCTTATTTTTATGATAGAACATACTCGCAGACACGGTAAACAAATCAAAAACATTTACAAGGAATTTTATATTTAATTTTAAAATTATTATATGTGTTGCAAAAAAAACGAACCCATCAAACGTTATTCAGAATTATAAAAAGACAATCGGAACATTTACCAAATTATAAAAAATATGAGTAAATTAATTTCATCAATAAACATTACAACAGACGGTTTTTGAGGACATGAATCGGTAATTGCAGACGAAGAACATCACCAGTTTGCTATTGACTTGCTAAAAGGGGCGGACATTGTTTTGTTCGGACGAATTACTTATCAATTACTTGAAAGCTATTGGCCATTGGCCGCCAAAGACGCTTCAATACCAAAACCTATGTTTGAATTTGCTCAACTTATTGATAACATTGACAAAGTTGTTGCATCTAAAACTTTGAAAAATGTCCAATGGAAAAAGACAACTATTTTACAGGACATGAACAGTGCCAGCGTACAAGAAATAAAACATAGGACAAAAAGGAATATTCTAATATTTGGTAGCCCTGGGATTGTTTCTGAACTAACCAAACTTGGGTTTATTGACGAATATTATTTTTCCATTCAACCAATAATTGCAGGCAATGGTAAACGTTTATTTGAAACCCTTAAACTTAACGAGGGTCATAATTTAAAACTTGCAGACAAAATAACATTTAAATCAGGTGTCGTGACTTTACGCTATCAAAAGGCGGACGGAGACGCCTGACAAATGATAAAATAAAACAACGAACCGCTAGTCGAGTAAGCAAGGGGGATTTCACTCCCTGCTCCTCACAGAACCGTACTTGAAACTCTCGATTCATACAGCCTGTCCCGATTTTTCGGGAGCTCTTCAAGGTGATGTTGTCAATTAATAAGCCGGGCATACAATCCAATGGGCAAATTAACCTGGTTGCAACTTATACAATGTGTTGAGCCATCTTCGGCTCTTGTATAAATTTATCCGCTTATTCCATTTGCACCATTTCTCCAATCGTCTCTTCACAAAGCGCCTTAGATCGTTCAGGTCTTTTTAATAAAGTGACAGTAGTAGTTTTGCCAGCCCTGTACTAATGGATTCAACAGATTCGCCACCACCTATATACTGCCCGTTCGGGTATGCTGTCTAAGGATTCGTATCTTATCCATTATTCTTTTCTTCGATGGCAACGGGAGTATCAGTAGCTTTCACCCGATAGCTATCAGGTCAATTTGACTTTTAGTTTTTAACTTCATCATCAGCTTTTCAATCATCATGGGTACCTGGCTACGGAATTCTATTTCCCAGCTTTCACCAATATTCGCTAGTTGTTTGCATTATGGCAACACTAAAATAATTCAAAGGACTTAAAAAGAAAATTCATTATCCTGACATATTTTATTCCTGTTTCAGTTTTTCGTAATATTTTTCTATTTATAAATATCTCATCGTGGGGAAACTATTTCCCAGTCAGCAGTACTTTAATAACTAAGTTCTGCTTTAATGACTGGATATACATGGCACACTCTTAGCCTGTGGTAACATATAAATAGGTAAATCATACAATGCTGATTAGGAATAGTGCTGGGTTTTACACTATTTAGGCCCCCAACTTTGTCATACAATAATTCTTATAAAAGTAAATCATGTAAAATGGACAATGTAAAAGATTTAAACCACAATGATGCAATCGAAAAATTGAAAGAATTAGTTACAGAAATAAATATTTGTTTATTCTGTACCAATCTTAAAACAGACGATGGCTCAACCTGCCGACCGATGTCTGCAATTAAAGTATGTGACCAGGGTAATATTTGGTTTTTCAGTGAAATGAGCAGCGATAAGAACAAAGAGATAGCACAAAATGAAAATGTGCAATTGTTTTTCTCCAGCCCTTCAAAGAGCAGCTACCTTGTTGTAAACGGCAAAGCAGAAATAATTGTAGACAAAACAAAAATTGAAGAACTCTGGACACCTCTTGCCAAAATTTGGTTTAAAGGTGGCAAAGATGACCCCGCTATTTCTATTATCAAAGTAAAACCAACTAACTGTTATTATTGGGATACTGACGGCAACAGAATGATTAACTTTTTAAAAATGATTGTATCTGTTGCTACAGGATCAAATTTAGTAATAAGCAAAGAAGGTGCCTTAACGGTTTAATCAAGTCTCAAATAACTATTATTCATAATTTAATAAATAAACAAAATGGAAAATGATAAAACAATTGAAGTATTAAATACACTTGTACAAATCAACAATGACCGTATAGAAGGTTATGAAACTGCATCAAAAGAAACGAAAGAACACGATTTGGAAACTTTCTTTGATGATCTCACAAAAACGAGTAAAAAAAATAACCAGGAACTAGCTGGTGAAATAATCAGATTGGGCGGTTCAGCAACAGATGGGACAAAAACAACAGGTAAATTTTTCCGGGTTTGGATGGATGTAAAAGCAGCATTAACAGGTAAAGACCGTAAAGCTATACTTAATTCATGTGACTATGGGGAAGGCTGGGCAACTGATACATATGAAAAGGCCTTAAAAGATGATTCAGAACATTTGACAACAGCGCAACAAGCCATGATAAAAGCACAACATGCTTTATTAAAAGCCGACCATGATAAAGTAAAATCAATGCAGGATACTTTAGGCGCAGTTGCATAATTTTTCCTCTTACTTCTCTTCAAAGTTTAAGTAAGCCTTCTTTGGAAGAGAGGTATTAAAACCTCTCTTTTATTTCCTTTATTTAACTGCTACTATCTATTACAAAAAAAATAATGAAAAAACTTGAAAATAAAACGGTTTTTATTACCGGCGGCTTATCAGGCATAGGCAAAGCATGTGCATTTGCAGCAGCCAAAGAAGGAGCAAACATAGTTGTTGCCGACATGAAGTGTGCCGATACAGACAAAGTAATGCAGGAAATAAAAAAAGAAAATGCTAAAGCAATTTTTATTGAATGTGACGTATCTGTATTTGCACAAGTACAAACTGCCATTGAAAAATCAGTAACCACATTTGGAACAATTGATGTTGCACTTAATAATGCAGGCGTAAGCGGCGAACCAAATAAGGTTGGTGATATGACAGAAGAAGGTTGGCTTAAAGTAATTGGTGTAAACCTTAACGGAGTGTTCAATTGTATGAGACATGAGCTAACACAAATGGCAAAACAAAAAAGCGGAGTTATTGTAAACATGGCATCCATACTTGGTAAAGTAGGTTTTGCAACTGCATCACATTATGTTGCTGCAAAGCATGGAGTAATAGGATTAACACAAACCGCAGCTTTAGAATATGCAACAGAAGGCATTCGGATCAATGCCATTTGTCCCGGGTTTATTGATACACCCTTATTAGCTAAAGGAGGGATTAGCGAAAATTCTGATGTTAAAAAACACATCGTTGATTTGCATCCAATGAAACGATTGGGTAAAGCGGATGAAATTGCAACCGGTTTCATTTTTCTTGCCTCCGACGATAGCTCATTTGTATCAGGAACTACACTTGAAATTGATGGTGGTTATTTAGCTATTTAATTGTTTTCACTTTAAGAAATAAAAATATCACCTATCGCCATAATTTCATCAAGTGTAAGGCTTCTGCATACAAATCATCCACTTTTATCAAATGGTATTTAACCCTCGATTCCGGAATTATTTATTCTTCTTCTATTAAAAACTATACCATGGCAATTCAAACAATTAATCCGGCAACAAATAAAGTAGAGAAAATTTTTACAGAAATGACGGATGAGGAAGTAGATAAAGCCCTTACACAGTCTGCTGCTGCTTTTGAAGACTGGAAGAAGGCCGGGTATAAATTAAGAGCAGGGATATTACATAAGGTAGCAGGCTTGTTACGTCAAAAAAAGAAAGCCCTTGCCCAAATGATAACATTGGAAATGGGTAAATTAGTAGCACAGGCTGAAGGTGAAATAAAATTAAGCGCAGAAATAGTTGATTATTATGCTAACCATGCCGAAGGTTTTTTGGCAGATAAAATATTGCATCCAACACATGGCCAGGCACTGATAAGGTATTGTCCCGTTGGTGTTTTGCTGGGAGTAAAGCCCTGGAATTTTACTTTTTACCAGGTAGCCCGTTTTGCCGCGCCCAACATAATGGCGGGCAATACCATACTGATTAAGCATGCTTCTATTGTACCGCAATGCGCTGTTGCTATTGAAGAAATATTTAAAGAAGCGGGGGCTCCTGCTGGTGTTTATACCAATCTGTTAATCTCGGGAAAAAGAGCATCTGCACTGGTAGCTGATAAAAGAATTAAAGGTGTATCGCTTACCGGAAGTGAAGCTGCTGGTGCAAGCATAGCCGCAGAAGCTGGCAAATATTTAAAAAAATCCGTGTTAGAGTTAGGGGGCAGTGATGCATTTATTATTCTGGATGATGCAGATATTGACAAAGCAGTTGAATGGGCCGTGGTCGGCAGAATAAATAATAACGGAGAATGCTGTGTGGCATCAAAACGTTTTATTGCCGTAGAGAGTATTGCGCCTGCTTTTTTAGAAAAATTTAAAACACAATTAGCTGCATTGATAATAGGTGACCCAATGGATGCTGCCACACAATTAGGACCACTAAGCAGTGAAGCCGCTGCAATACAAATTGCAGAGCAGGTACAAAGAGCAGTAGATGGTGGCGCTAAAATTTTATTAGGTGGTAAAAGAGTTGACAGAGAAGGTGCTTTTATGCAACCAACTATTCTTACCAATATGTTGCCTGGTAATCCTGTTTACTATGAAGAATTTTTTGGGCCTGTAGCAGTTTTCTTTACAGTGAAAGATGAACGGGAGGCTATAGATCTAGCTAATGATTCCCCCTTTGGTTTAGGAGGCTCGGTATTTACACAAGATATTGAAAGAGGTAAAAGAGTAGCCGACCAGATTAATACAGGAATGGTTTTTATTAATCACCCCACCTGGACACAGGCTGATTTGCCTTTTGGCGGCACAAAAGGTTCAGGTTATGGACGGGAACTTTCTGAAATTGGAATTGAAGAATTTGTAAATAAAAAACTCATCAGAGTAAGCAATTTAAGTGACCCATTTTAATTCAGTTTTCATTATAAAGTAATTAATCTAAAACAAAATAGTATGATACGCACAGCAAAAGCACATTGGTCAGGCAATTTGAAAGAAGGCAAGGGCTCGTTAAGCACGCCAAGCAACGTTCTAAATGAAACAAACTATAGTTACAAAACAAGGTTCGAAGATGGATCAGCCGGAACCAATCCGGAAGAATTATTAGCCGCAGCACATGCCGGTTGCTTTACGATGGCTGTAGCCGCAATGCTCACAAAAAAAAATATTCTCCCGACAGCTTTAGACACAGAAGCAACTTTAACCATGGAAGGAATTAATATAACAAAAATTCATTTGTCCATTACTGCGTCGGTACCGGGTATGAATGCTGACGATTTTACTGCTGTTACAAAAGATGCAGAAAAAAATTGTTTGATTTCAAAAGTATTGAGCATCCCAATAAGTTCTGAAGCGCATTTCAAAATCTGAGAATAAAACCTTTATAGAATATGACAACAAAGCAAATAGTACTTGCCAGCAGGCCGAAAGGGATGCCTGTGCAGGATAATTTTAAGACCGGCAATATTGAGTTGGCAGAAATTAAGGACAATGAAATATTGTTAGAAGCATTATTTTTTTCTGTTGACCCTTATATGCGTGGCAGAATGAATGATGCAAAATCATACGCTCCTCCTTTCGAAATTGGAAAGCCCATTACAGGGGGAGTAGTTGCTAAAGTAATAAAAAGTAATTCAGTCAATTTTAAAGAAAATGATATTGTTACCGGAAACCTTCCCTGGCAGCAACGTTGTATCGCTGCAGAAGGTGGTTTATTAAAAATAGACACATCCGCAGTGCCGGCAACTTATTACCTGGGCATACTAGGTATGCCCGGCCTTACTGCCTATTTTGGTTTAGTGCATATTGGCAAACCAAAAGTCGGTGAAACAGTGGTAGTGTCGGGTGCTGCTGGTGCAGTTGGAATGGTAGTTGGTCAATTAGCAAAATTGCAGGGTTGCCGTGTAGTAGGGATAGCAGGCAGCGATGAAAAAGTAAAACTGCTGAAAGAACAATTTGGTTTTAATGAAGTGATTAATTATAAAACAACCACTACTATAAAAAAAGCCATTGCAGATGCCTGTCCAAGAGGGGTGGATATTTATTTTGATAATGTAGGTGGAGAAATTTCTGATGCAGTTATCAGCAATATAAATTTTAATGCAAGAATTGTACTGTGCGGTCAGATTGCTTTGTACAATAGTACTGAAATACCAATGGGGCCACGGCTGCAGCCCCTGTTATTAACCCGAAGTGTATTAATGCAGGGCTTTATCATTGGCAATTATCAAAACCAGTTTAGTGAAGGCATTGGTCAATTGTCTGATTGGATTAAGGATGGAAAGTTAAAGTATAAAGAAACGATTGTAAAAGGCTTTGATAAATTACCTGCTGCATTGCTGGGGTTATTCGAAGGTGATAACATTGGAAAAATGATAGTTGAAGCATAAATTTTAAAATAAATAAAAATGAAAATATTAATGGTACTTACTTCGCACAGCGAATTGGGAAACACCGGGAGAAAGACCGGTTTTTGGATAGAAGAATTTGCAGCCCCGTATTATGTATTTGAAGATGCCGGTGCTGCAATTACAATTGCTTCTCCTAAGGGTGGACAGCCACCCATCGACCCATCAAGTGATACGCCTGAAAATCAAACCCCCGCCACTATCCGGTTTAAGGCAGATAAAAATTTACAAAATAAATTAAATAAAACGCTGTTGCTATCAGATATGTCTTCTGATGATTATGATGCAATATTTTACCCGGGTGGTCACGGCCCATTATGGGATTTAACCAGCAATACTGATTCAATAAACCTGATAGAGCATTTTTGGCTTGGCAAAAAACCCATAGCAGCTGTTTGCCATGCTCCTGCTGTATTATTAAATACAAGAGATAATGCAGGCGAACCATTAGTAAAAGGTAAAAAAGTAACTGGATTTACCAACAGCGAAGAAGAAGCGGTACATCTTACTGCGGTAGTTCCCTTTCTTTTAGAAACTGAATTAAAAAGTAAAGGCGGTATTTATTCTAAAAAAGATAATTGGGCCTCGTATGTAGTAAAAGACGGAATGCTCATAACAGGCCAAAATCCTGCGTCTTCTGAAGCAGCAGCAAAAGAATTACTAAAGGCTTTGTTGTTGGAATTTGTTTGAGCGTAGCCCGCGGTGTACAGAGCTAACAATGCGTAGAATAAATACTGTACAGGTAGTTTTAGTAGCGAAACAAAAATATTCCATAGTGATTTATGTTCACTGCTTTACTGTCTCTGCTAATGTAGGGACATTTTGTTTGCCCTATAGTCCAATAGTTATCAACTTTTCATTTTGAGTCTTGCACCTGGCCATTACGTTGAGTGCTAGTTTAGAAAATAAGTCCAGCCTTCAACACGGGGGTTCTGGCAATACTTGCATACGTAGTAATAATGAGCTGCCTATCGCTATCATCTATTATCGGGCTTGACCGAACCTGATAGCTATCGGGTATATTTGGCTTTTAGTTGTTAACTTTATCATCAGTTTTTCAACTGGCTTCAGTTTCCGGGCGGACAGTTATAAAATAGCAGCCCTGCGGCAAGCCCCGAACGTTAGTTCGTCAGGCAATTGAACACTCTAATAACTTAACCAACTAATAATAAATGGCAAACAATACAAACGGAGAAATTTATATACTCCGACAGAAAATCACTCGCTAAACACTTCTGACGAAATTACTCCTGCTGCTGATACAGTGGCTATTAACGTAAATCAAGAAACTGAAAATATGGAAGTACATCATCACTCACATTCATCCCCTGGAAAGAAAAACTGGAATAGCCGAAAGTCCCACTAAAAAGCTGCGCCTTAAAATATCTTTATGGGGGCATTTGGTTATTGTTTGTTGACCGACTCCTGACAGGCTTACCTTCTGTCCAGTATAGGTGATTAGTAGCTATACAGTGTCTTTTCATAACAACCGATGGGGCAGATGCTGGTTGTTTTAGCTATTGCATTCTTTTGTTTTCATTGTTTGTCACACATAAGTTCACTTGGCCACCCGCCTGCTGGCGGACTGTTAAGTTGCTTTCCCTTTTTGCTTGTATACATTTTTTTTACTTCTTAAAATATGCCGGTGTTATTTTTATAGCCACCCTTTATTAATGGCAATAACTATACTGCTTTGACACTAATAACAGACGTTGTATATTTGGTTTAAGATAAGAGGATTTCACAAAACGTATTTATAGAGAATGAAAAAGGAAATTCTTTAAAACAAAATAATATGACTAAATACTTACTCATCGCTCAAATTGCCGTTGCTTTATCAATAGTATATGTTTGGATATTTCGTTTTGATAATATCGTGAAAGAATTTAAGCAATATGGCCTGAATGATTTAACCCGAAACCTAATAGGGTCTGCTAAAATATCACTGTCAACTTTACTGGTTGCAGGTATTTGGTATCAGGATTTGATTCTTATTCCAGCATTACTTATTGCATTTCTCATGTTATCAGCCCAATATTTTCACTTTAAGGTGAGCAATCCATGGCAGAAACATATACCCTCTCTAGTACTCCTGGTACTATGTCTTTTCATTGCAGCTGTAGCACTAAAATTAGTACCGCAATGACTTTACTTCATATCCTGATATTTATTTCCAGTCTGTCTTTTATGGGTTATGGGATTGCATATTTTACTTCGCCGAAAATGAAAAGTGAATTCAAACGCTTTGGACTTGAGAAGGCGGGAGCGCTTACTGCAATATTAGAAATATTGGGTGCATTGGGTTTGCTGACAGGTTTAAATTATCAACTTATTTTATTGGTGTCTTCGGGGGGGTTGGCCATTTTAATGCTTTTAGGAGTTGTTGTCAGGATAAAATTTCAGGATAAACTTTGGATAATGTTCCCCGCCTTACTTTTTATGCTATTAAATGCATTTATTTTTTTCAAGTCACTGCCGCTTAAAAATTAACCTGTTTGCACATTAAATCAGTGGTTAATTCGGGAGAAGGTTATTCATAAATAAAATCCGGCAAAGTATTTTGTAACATGCCGGATGATTGAAATTACTTGTTGGAATAATGGATACTTTTAAAATGATCTGTAATTTACTATTATCCGGTTACTATTTATTTAGCTTCCGGCAACAGTACTGTATCAATTACATGAATTAAACTATTGCTTGCTTTTAATTCAGCTGTAGTTACTATAACTTTACCGACTTTATCATCGGTTTGCACAAGTTTACCTTTTCTAAAGTAGTAGTTAATTTTATACTGGCTACAGTAGTTACCAGAGCATTACTATTTTCACTATTTATGGCAGAAAATTCTTTTTGCAGCTAAAATAACAGGTACAACATGGCTGGTTAAAATGCCGGCAATACTGCCCTCCCCGCGGTTTTAATAAATCGGCTACGGAGTCTTCAGTTAATTTCCAAATGCGGTGTTTGTTGGTACAAATACAGTAAAAGGACCTTTACTTTTAATGGCACTTACTAAACCAGCGGCTTTAACTGTTGCAACCAAAGTAGGATGTTTTGCTGAACCTATAGCTGGCCACTTCTGCAATATCATTGTTTGTTTGTGCCATTGCATTCAGGCTAAGTAATGGAGCAGTTAAAAAAAATCGAATTTTTCTGACTGATTTTATTTTTAGCTATATATGAAAGTGTTTATTAACTACTAAAGGTTAATCAGGTTAAAGCATTTTTATGATGAACCCGGATGCTGTTATACATGTCATGCATAATCTGCATATGCGGTGCAGTAAGGACTGCTAAACCCAGAAAAATATAACCTGCCACAGCATGGCTGCTGATAAACATAAAGCCGGTTAAGCCAAAAAGGCCAATACCTGTGATGGCCAGTGCACTATACAGCAAAATTTGCCGGAAGATAACATTCAGCGGATACGTATTATTGTTTCGTAAATACAAAACAATATTATTCAATGAAATTACTGAATGCCATACAACAAAATAAAATGTAAATCCAAGAAGCATTGGCAGGTTAAAAAGAATAAAGAGAATGACTGCAAAGTGAATAAGGAACTGACCTTTTTCATTTATGTCATTGTTACCATTTCTTAAAAAATAAATAAACGTGGTTATAAAAAACAGGATACCGGTAACAGACAAAATATTATAACGGTTTATGTTTATCCAGTGTATCAGCAATTCATTTTTTTTACCGGCTTCAAATAATTGAAATACCGGTTTTACTTCTTCAAAATGCTGCAGCAGTATTACTGCAAGTATCACTAATCCGTAGGAAATAACGAAAAGCTTTCCAAGAAGTGTATTGGTTTTAAACTTATGTAAGTCGGTTTCTCCAAAATGATAGGCTGCAAAAAAAATAAATAATAGTATACCTATTACCGGGAAAAACCACAGGATAGCAGCAAATAAAAAAAGCCGGCTAATGTAAATTGCCAGGAACCTGACTCTTGAAAACACTTTTTTACCGGCATCAGCATTGCGGTTTGCCACCAGTAAATCTGCCGCACCATGTGGTACACCCAGTAACAGAATACCTATTAAAAAAATAAAGAATTGAGAAGAAGTATTGATTGATACCAGGTATTGCTGAAAAATTAGCAGGATACAACCAGTGATCAATAATACAATCCGTATCATAATTTTATGTTGAGAAAATTTATAAAATAAAAAGAGGCAGTCTCAAAAGAATTGTCAGCCTGTCCAAGGGGCTCCACTGGAGAGTTTATTGAAGGCTATCAATCTGATTGCCAATATTCCGATAATCCCGATGGCTATCGGGACAATATGACAATCAAATTGACTTTGGAGATAGCCTCTTTTTAAAATTTTATTACGCTTTTGCCGTTGATTTATCTGATGTAGCCAATGCATAAATCACCAGACCAAAACCAATTTTGTTAATAGCATCACCAATATTATATACGATGTCCATGGAAAGACCCTGGAATACTTTCATTCCAAACAAACCGCCTTCTGTTCCTGCAATGTAACCTACCGGATAAATAGCCCATCCTACCAGTACAAACCAGCCAAGTGTTCTGACTGCTTTGGCTACAGCAGGACCGGCGTTGTTTGCAAGCTTGGCTACATCACCAAACCATATCAGGTAAACGATATAGAAATAAGCAATACCGCTTATCAGGCCCCAAATCCAACTTTGTGTTTCCTTGCCATATATTGCTTCCCCTATGTAACCGGTAACCAGCATAACTACAGACGCAGCGATCAGTTGCCACAGTAAGGCAATCTTTGCACCTGCTTTTTTGGTGATTAAATAAAACTCTACACACATTAAAGGAACAGTAAGAATCCAGTCAACATAACGGAAAAAAACCGGTGACTCTCCAGTTTCCAGATTGTAACCCCGCATGTAATAGTAATGCACGGCAGCAATAAAGGTGATGAGCCCGGAAACAAGAATGGATGTCCTCCATTTTTTGTCAACATTGGACATTTCAAAAAAGAAAAATACGCAGGCAGCCATCATGGCCATTGTGCCTACAAAAAAAGTAAATGCAACATAGTTGTTGTTTGCAATCGCATGGACTTGCAGTAGATTTTGAAACATGATTAAAATTTTTGTTTAAAAGAAATGATGTTTTTGAATCAAGCCCTAAACAGTATCTGTTTAAGAGTCATTATAATTTATTTAAACAATAACTTTTTGGAAAGGTTTGAATTTTTGAAAAATAGCAAAGGCAGGTTCTATTAACTTTTTTATTGTTTTTAAGTTTTTCAGATGACTTTAAAAAAAAGAATAGGACAATGGAGATATTATGCCCAAGGGAAATTCCGGATTTATACTATATTATAATATGGCAGAACAATTGGTACAATTATTATGTTTGATAAAAGAGTTATAAATATTCACGGAATGGTGCTAAACGAACAATTCAATAAGCTTTACCAAAAATTGCTCTCGGATAAAACCAAAAGGAGAAGTGAAACAGTTATTTTAATCATTGCCATTGCAAGTTTCCTTATTCATCTTACCATTATATACCTGGTAGATTTCGGTATTATTTCTTTTAACACAACTTCCAACTTACTAAAAAACCCTATAGCAGCTATCTATACTCCTTTTTCGTTTATCCTGGTATATGAAGTATATCTGCTGATTCATTATCTTCCAAAATCCATTACCACGTACATCAGCAAGCAATATGAAATTATTACGCTTATTATTATCAGGCGTTTGTTTAAAGATCTTTCCTCCTTGTCGCTGTCAGATGAGTGGTTCAAAATTAAATACGACCTGCAGTTTACCTATGACCTGGTAGCAGCAATACTCCTGTTTTTTCTGATATACCAGTTTTTAAAACAAAGCAAAATAAAATACAGAACAAATGAAAAAGATGAACGCCATATTAAAAGTATAGACAGGTTTATTAAATTAAAAAAAGTAGTAGCCTTCTTTTTAGTGCTCGTAATCATTTTCGTGGCTGTTTATTCGTTTCAGCAGTGGCTTTTGGGCGTTATCAGCCCATCAGCTGAAACAAGTGTTCCTTTCAAAAATATAAATAACATCTTTTTTGAACAGTTTTTCACCATTCTAATTATTACAGATGTTATTTTATTATTATTTTCTTTTTTTCATACCGACGAATTTCACAAGGTTATCAGAAATTCTGGTTTCATCATTTCTACTATCCTGATCAGATTATCATTTTCTGTAAGCGGCCTTCTAAATACTTTGCTGATTGTTGCTGCCATTATTTTCGGACTCTTAATACTTTTTATACATAATAAATTTGAAGCGTACATTGCAGAAGAAAAAACGATGCGTTAGTGACTAATAAGCATTATCAGGTTTATACAGCAGCTCATGCATCCTCATACAAAATAACCTTTTTAAAAATACACCCGCTTAACAAGTTGAAAATAAATATTTAAATCAAAATTCACCTGCTACCATAATTTTTACCGATACACTACCTACCTGATTTTTTGTAACAGGAGAAATGAAAAAAAGCTGATACATATAAATCTTCTGATTAGTAATCATTTTTAAATTGACTTTCAAACCATTGCGAAAATACTACCCTGTAAGATTGGTAATCTTCGTCCCAACTTACGTAGTAAAACATAAATTGATACACGATAGGAAATGATCCTGTATATTCATCCAATTTACCGGGTAGCTACTATTTACCGAACTGACTGGAATTGTGCGTAAACAAATACCTGTATTAATTGTTTATCCTGTGAGGAGCGGTGACTATGGCTGAAGATGCACCAGCCTGAAATCGATTACAGCAGGATAAATATTGCAAAATGGAACAAAAAGATATTGATAGGATAATTGAAATGGCCTGGGAAGACAGAACACCATTTGAAGCGATAAAAATACAATTTGGATTTTCAGAATCCGCTGTCATTGCACTAATGAGGAAAGAGTTAAAGCGTAGCAGTT
>JANMLJ010000471.1:0-8083 GCA_031372465.1 Chitinophagaceae bacterium
GATCCTTATTTCAGCCATTTTTACCGCGTTAATTTTGATGGCAGCAATTGTAATTTGCTTACACCTGAAGATGGTAATCATTCAGTGTCCATTTCAGCAGATGGAAAATATTTTACCGATAATTATTCCAAACCTAATGTGCCACCTATTGCTGTTTTACGTGATATGCAGGGCAAATTAATTACCACATTGGAAAAAACAGATATCAGCCAATTAACAGCCACAGGTTGGAAAGCACCTGAACCCATCAAGGTAAAATCAAGTGATGGTAAATGGGATCTTTATGGCCTTATGTTTACACCCAAAGACTTTGATAAAACAAAAAAATATCCGATCGTTAATTATATTTATCCCGGTCCGCAGGGAGGTGGTGTAGGCAGCCGTTCTTTTAGTGCAGCCCGCAGTGATCACCAGGCATTGTCCGATCTTGGTTTTATTGTAATCATTATTGATGGCGCCTGTAATCCTAACCGTTCTAAATCTTTTCATGATGCCTGTTATGGTAATATGGGTAGCAATACACTCGACGATCAGGTGGCCGGTATTAAACAACTGGCAGTTACAAGGCCTTATCTTGATTTAGACAAAGTGGGGGTGTGGGGTCATTCCGGTGGTGGCTTTGCTACTGCTGATGCTATGTTTACCTATCCCGATTTTTATAAAGTTGGCATCTCTGAATCAGGCAATCATGATAACCGGAATTATGAAGACGACTGGGGCGAAAGGTATATTGGCCTGATGGAAAAAGATATCGATGGAAAATCCAATTACGAAAAACAGGCTAACCAGATTAATGCAGCTAATCTGAAAGGTAAATTGATGCTGGCTCATGGTGGTATGGATGATAATGTACCGCCCTACAATACCTATCTGGTGGTAGAAGCTTTGCAAAAAGCCAATAAAGATTTTGACCTGGTGGTTTTTCCTAATGCAAGACATGGATATGGCGCTGAGTCGTATTATATGACACGTCGTCGCTGGGATTATTTTGCAAAGAATTTGATGGGTGCCGAGATACCGAAGGAATTTAAGATAAATCCGAATGGCAGCACAGCACCTGTACCACCAGTAAAGAAAAGTATGTAATAGTATGCAAAAGAAATAAGGGCATCTCAAAAAACCTCTAAGTAAACGAATAGCTTGTCAGGCTTGTCACCCTGAGTTTATCGAAGGGTTATCGAAGCCTTATCAGACGTGAGTTTCATGGACATTCAACCTTCGACAAGCTCAGGCTGACAGGGTTTTTAGAGATGCCCATAACATTGTTTTCAGACGTATACTTGTTTCATTTAAAAAATTAAAACCCGGTATATATTTGACAATAATTTTTGTGCGTGTAGAAACAACAGTTTAAGTTACTGTCTCATCAACTGAATTCAATAGCACCTGGTTTATGAGGCACAAAGCAATGCGGAGAATCAAAAAAATCTGCAATATGTCTGAGACAGTTGGGAGCGGAGCTTGAAATATTTTTAACAAATGCCAGCATTGATTAAAATAATTATTACTTTTTAAGTTTTTTTAAAATCAACCGGCTTGGAGTTGCATTATAAAAATTAAAATGAATAATATGAGCTACTGTACAAGGCGAAATTTATTTTATATTTTATTTTTTTTGACTCCATTTATTGGTAGTGCTCAAAACAAAAAGCCCAATATTATTTTTATTCTCACCGATGATCAGCGATGGGATGCTCTCGGTATTGCAGGTAATTCAATTATTCAAACACCGGAGATGGATGCATTGGCCAAATCTGGTACATATTTTAAAAATGCATTCTCAACTACTCCTATTTGTGCTGCCAGTCGTGCTTCAATATTAACGGGTTTATATGAACGCACCCATGGATACACTTTTCAAAAAACAAAATTGAAACAACCTTATGCTGATAACATATATCCTAAATTATTAAAGGATAATGGGTATCATGTTGGTTTTTTTGGAAAGTTGGGAGTAATAATCGATAAGCCCAATCAGTATTTTGATGAAAGTGATTTTTATGACCGGGGTACAAGTACAGACAGGCGAGGTTATTTTTACAAGAAGCTGGGCGGGGATACTGTTCATTTGACACGTTATTCCGGTTATCAGGCACAGGAATTTATAAAGAATGCTCCAGCTGATAAGCCTTTCTGCCTTTCCATTTTTTTTAGCGCTCCACACGGTCATGATCCATCCATAGAACAATATTATTGGCAGCAAAAGTCTGATACATTGTATAAGAATAGTTCGATTCCTCCACCTGTTTTGGGTGATGAAAAATATTTCAGGCAATTGCCACTTGAGGTTCAACAAGGATTTAACCGGGTTAGGTGGAAATGGAGGTTTGATACACCGGAGAAATACCAACAGATGGTAAAGGGGTACTATCGCATGATTACGGAAATTGATAATGAAATTGGTTTACTACGAAAACAGCTGAAGGAAAAAGGCATTGATGACAACACTATCATCATTGTGATGGGTGATAATGGATATTTTTTAGGAGATCGCCAGCTGGCAGACAAATGGTTAATGTATGATGCATCAATTCGGATACCGCTGATTATTTACGATCCAAGAAATAGGAATCCATCCACTGTTGATGCAATGGTCTTGAATATAGATGTATCAACATCAATACTTGAATTTGCGGGTATACATGCCCAGGGCAATTACCAGGGAATAAGCCTGGACCCTTTTTTAAAAAAGGGAAATATTTCAACCAAAAGAGAATCCATACTTATTGAACATCTTTGGAAACTTCCTGATATACCCTCTAGCGAAGGTATCCGAACAGCAAAATGGAAATATTTCCGATACAGGCTTATCCAAGCACCAGAAGAGCTTTATGATTTGAAAAATGATCCGCTTGAGACAACCAATCTTACTGGTAATGTAAAGTATAAAAATATCCTTCGCCAATTGAGGAAACGGTTAAATATATTATCGGAGAAATATCTGGCTGAAAAAATTGGTCCCGATGAGCCTGAAATAAAGGATATGTAATTTTGAACTGCTATTACTATTAACGTGAAATAATAATTAGTCTTATGTATTCTTTGCGCAGCCTTTTCTTTGCGTTCTTTGCGTGAAATGTATTGGGCTGTTTAATATATCATATTGGTATAATCACCTGCGTGATTGTGAATGGTAAGGGGGCAGGTTGATGGTGGAACAACCAGTTTTTGACAGATTAGATTTTTACTAGGCGGTCTTTTATGAAGAGCACTTCATACTGGGAGCAGGTAATTATATCTAAGTGAAATATTAATTAGTCTTATGTATTCTTTGCGCAACCTTTTCTTTGCGTTCTTTGTGTGAAATGTATTGGGCTGTTTAATTTATCATATTGGTATTAATAAGCGGAATTACCCCGAACGTATAAAAACAAAATTCATAAAAGTGAAAAAATTTCATTTTATAATTATCCTGGGATCACTTTTTGCCTTTAGCTGCAATTCAGCCAAAAGAGGGGCCAGCGGATTTGGAAAAAAAGGCAAGGCACAATGGATTAGAGACAGCCGGGAACTTCCTGCGAGCGATTCTTTGTTTTATCTTGACTATCCCGCCCCCCTTTTTAGAAAAGATTTTTCACTGAAAAGTAAAATTGAAAAAGTAACACTTTTCATCACTGCTGCCGGATATTATAAAGCTACCATAAATAGTGAGCCAGTTGGAAAAAATGAGCTCGACCCTTCCTGGACAGACTTTAGTAAACGGATATACTATTCAGCATATGATGTTACCCCACTGGTAACTTCCGGTGATAATTGTTTGGGCGTATCATTGGGGAATGGTTTTTATAATCCGCTCCCACTCAGAAAATGGGGACGAAGAAATTTAAGAAATGATTTGACTGTGGGAAAACCAATGTTTCTTGCGAAACTTGTTATCAACTATCAAAATGGAAAGACGGAAGAAGTTGTTTCTGATGGTACCTGGAAATATACTTACGGACCAACGGTCAAAAACGATGTTTACCTGGGTGTTGTATACGATGCACGTAAAGAAATAAATGGATGGAATAGTGTAGGGCATAAAGTTAGTTCCTGGTCTTTGGCAACAATAGGTGAGAATCCGGGTGGACTGTTGCAGAAGGCTTATTCCCCTTCGGTGCAGATTACCAGGGAAATAACCCCCGTTAAAATTTATTCACCCGAAACAGGTATTTACATGGTGGATATGGGTGTAAATTTTACAGGAACATACAAGATAAAGTTATCAGGTAAAACAGGTGATACAATTAATTTCAGATTTGGCGAAAGAATTTATAAGGATGGAAAATTGAATCCAATGACAACAGTGGCCGGGCAGATTAAAAGAAAAGGAGTTGGCGGTCCGGGTGCACCTGAAATAGCATGGCAAACGGATAGCTATATTATGGGCGATAATCAAGCTGCATGGTTTAAACCTGATTTTACTTATCATACTTATAGGTACATTGAAATTAAAGGATTGGATTATATCCCTTTGGTTGCTGATATTAAAGGACTTTTTATTCATTCAACTGTTGATAATAAAAACAGTTTTTCCTGTTCATCCGAATTGATTAATTCTATTCAGGAAGCCACTCAACGAACATTTCTTGCAAACCTTGTCAGTGTCCAGTCTGATTGTCCTGCAAGGGAAAAATTCGGTTATGGGGGAGATTTAAATGCAACCAGCGAATCGTTTATCTACAATTTTGACATGCAGTTATTCTACCGGAAAACGATTTACGATTGGGTGGATGCCATGAATGATTCGTCATTTGTTGATACGGCGCCATTTACAGGAATTCAATATTGCGGGTTAAGCTGGGAATCAGCTTTTCTTATCACGCAGTATTACCTTTACCTGTATTACAACGATACAGAAATAATAAAAGAACTTTATGCATTGGATAAAAAATGGATGGATAAGGCGGCAAGAATCCATCCTAATGGAATTGTTGATAATGGGCTGAGCGATCATGAATCAATGGAGCCCGTTCCTGTAGAGTTAACAGGTACATCTCATTTTTTGCAATGTGCCCGTATCATGCAAATATTTGCGGCTGTTATGGGTGATTCGGAAAATGAACAGAAATATGCACAATTAGCTAAAAAATTGAAAGGCCTGATACAAGCTGAATTCTGGGACAAGCCGGTGACAGGGAAAATAAACCGGCAAACATTGTTTTCTACATTACTTTATCATGGAATTATTCCCGCCAGGGATATACATGCAGCCAGCGATTCATTATTAAGCGCAGTTCAGAATGGTCCTGGCGGACATTTTAATACCGGAATTTTTGGAACGAAGTATGTCCTCGAAGAGCTTTCTGAAAATATTTCTTCCGGTACTGTTTATACTATTGTAAACAGTAAAGCTTTCCCCGGATGGGGTTTTATGATTGATAATGGAGCAACTACCCTATGGGAAACCTGGAAGGAAAGCGATAATACATTTTCCAATTGTCATCCCATGTTTGGTACTGTAACAGAATGGTTCTACCGTTGGTTGGCGGGAATAAGGCCTGACCCAAAAAATCCCGGGTTTAAAAAATTTATTGTAGCGCCGTCCACTCCTGAAGGATTGGAATACGTAAACTGTGCATATTACTCACCTTTCGGCAAAATTATTTCAAACTGGAAGAAGGTAGAACCGGGCACCGTGCAATACGAAATAACTATTCCTGCAAAAAGCAGGGCAAACATACTATTGCCTGTCAGCCAATCACAAATGATTAGGATCATTTCAAACAGCAAAAATTTTAATCCGGAAAAAGTAGAAGGGTTACAAATTGGTAATTTTGAACTTGGTGAAGGGGAATATTTAATTACGCTAACAGTAAATAAGTAATACAAAAAAGTAGCAAAGTCGCGGTAATCTTTTTCTGTCATTGGCCAAAGCCCCTGAAGAGATTTTCGATTTTAAAAATGATCGGGTGCATCCCATGCTTTTGGATGTGAAAGAAGTTCCTATCTTTAAAGTAATTGATGCCTTTGCATCAGGAGGATGCAAAGAATAGTGCAGTTTCGATGGGAAAAATTATGACCTCGTGAAATTACTGAATCTGAAATTGCATTGGCTGATAATACCAACGTGAAGAATTGGTATATCAAATAGATGATTTATTTTCTAAAATCTTTAAATTTTTATTTCGATTATTTAGTTTAATCTTTATAAAAAATCAGTAAAATATAATTGCAGATATGCCAGGAGATACCCTTTATATAAATAATAAAGCAGCCACTCAGAATACCTATGATGCTATCATTGTAGGTTCAGGTATCAGCGGAGGCTGGGCCGCCAAAGAACTTTGTGAAAGGGGTTTAAAAGTACTCTTACTGGAACGTGGCGGAAATGTCATTCATCCGGAATATCCTACTGCTAACAAATTTCCCTGGGAGTTTCCACATCGGCTTACTCTTTCCGAACAAGATAAAAAGGAACATGCCATTCAAATCCGGCATTATTCATATAAGGAAGACAATAAACATTTTTATATCAATGACCAGGATAATCCCTATGAAGAAACTAAACGCTATGATTGGATAAGAGGCGATATAGTTGGGGGACGTTCTTTATTATGGGGAAGGTTATGTTTCCGTTGGAGCGATCTGGATTTTACGGCAAATCTTAAGGATGGGCATGGGGTTGATTGGCCAATACGTTATAAAGATATTGAGCCCTGGTATAAATATGTGGAATCCTTTATTGGGGTAAGCGGATCAACGGAGGGCATACCGCATTTACCCGATAGTATTTTTCAACCACCATTTGAAATGAATGCTGCGGAAAAATATTTCAAAGAAAAAATCGAAGCTAATTATTCCGACCGGAAATTAATTATCAGCAGGACAGCAAATCTTACCAAACCTGTACAGGGCCGGGGCCAATGCCTGTCGAGGAATCTTTGTCACCGTGGCTGTCCATTCGGTGCATATTTTAGTACTAATGCAAGTACAATGCCGGCAGCTTATGCTACCGGTAATTTAACTGTAAGACCGCACTCATTGGTAAATAAAGTTTTGTATGATGAGCAAAAGCAAAAAGCATCCGGGGTAGAAATTATTGATACGCAAACTAATAAGGTAGAAAATTTTTATGCCCGCTTACTATTCCTGAATGCATCTACCATAGCTACAACAGGCATTTTGCTGAATTCTGCTTCGCACCATTTTCCAAATGGATTGGGTAATGGCAGCGACCAGGTTGGGCGCAATTTAATGGATCATCATAAAGGGCTCTCTGCTTCTGCTATGGTGGAGGGGTTTGAAGATTTATATTATTATGGAAGAAGGCCTGTTGGTGTTTACATACCCCGGTTCAGGAATATTGCAACAAAAGAAAAAGGTTTTATTCGTGGCTATAATTTCCAGGGAGGTGCATCAAGGCCAAGACAACAACCGGATAGTGGAATTGGTGCTGCCTATAAAGAAGCCCTGACAGAACCAGGTAACTGGAAAATAAACTTTACGGCCTATGGCGAATGTTTGCCTTATGCAGAAAACCGGATTACGTTGCACCCCGATAAAAAGGACAAATGGGGAAGGCCAATTAATGTAATTGATTGCGAATTTAAGGATAACGAAAAAGCCATGCATGACGATATGGCAAGTACTGCTGAAGAAATGTTTGAATCAGCAGGACTAAAAAATATCAACGTTAAAAAAAATATATCTTTTCCTGGCAATGCCAATCACGAAATGGGTACTGCCCGGATGGGACTGGATCCGAAAACATCTGTATTAAATAGTTTTAACCAGCTGCATGAAGTTCCTAATGTTTTCATTACCGATGGATCCTGCATGACGTCCAGTTCCTGCGTCAATCCTTCTTTAACGTTTATGGCCCTGACAGCCCGGGCATGTGATTATGCAGTAAAAGAAATGAAGCGGATGAATTTTTAAGTGATAAGCTCCTCCTTTAATTTCTCCGCAAAAAAGTTGCTTTAAAGAATAGTACAATATAATTGTCCAACAAAGAAAGAAAAGCCCTAAAAGCTCTGGTGAATAAACGCTAACTTTAAATTTATTCAAACTACAATTTTGGAACAATTACTCACCCATTTTTTAGGTAAAGGCATTCCTGAAAGCGAACTGTTGCAAATTACAGCCGCCTTTAAGTTTAAGA
>JANMLJ010000537.1:0-1864 GCA_031372465.1 Chitinophagaceae bacterium
TCTTTATCAGTGTAAATCTTATTGGCTTTCCCGGAAACAGCGTCGCAGAGATAAAGATTGGCTTCATTTTGTTTCCTGTTCAACTGTACGGCCATGATCTCTTTATTATTACCGGCCCATTCCATCCTTGCCAGGTAATTATTTTGCGGGTCGCCGGGAATCTGTAACCAGTTTGTTTTTTTGGTGGCCAGGTTTATCACGCCGATCTTAACCAGGGAAGGTTTCTCTCCTGCTTTTGGATATTCAACGGGAATAGTAAAGGGATATAAAGAGTCTGTATTATTGATCATTAAATGATTACGTATAACGGTGGCGTCTACCCGCCAAAAGGCAATACTTTTTCCTTCAGGGCTCCAGCGAAATCCGTCGCGGCAGCTCAGCTCTTCTTCATACACCCAGTCAAATGTTCCATTGATGATCCTGTCTGTACCGTCTTTTGTCAATTGCGTAATCTTTCCGGTGGCCAGATCTTCTATGTACAGATTATGTTTGCTTACATAAGCAATATTTTTATTGTCAGCAGAAAATTTCGCAAACATCAGCGAGGAGGAAGGCAATGTTTTTCCAACCTGTTTTCCTTTTCCGCTTGCCAGGTCAAAATACCAGTAATCCCCTTTGGTATTTCCCCGCCATACCCGGGAAGAATTAGTATAGATCAGGATCATTTTGCGGTCTGTGCTCCACACGATCCCTTCTGTACGGGTAGTAAGCCCCGCTTGTTTTATTTGCTCTGCATTGATCACCGGTTTTTTGGAACTAAGATCATCGGCACTGTACATAAAAATATTACCATTATCATTGATCCAGAAGTCGTGGGATTTTGGTAACCATTGCAGCCGGTTAATTGCTATCTGGTCTTCCGGAAGTGTCGCCTGTTCCTGTAATTTTTCGGCCATACCGAAATAGGCGGGTTGGGCAAATACGGAAATAGTCAACAGAGTTAGTAAAAAAGGTAGGAGCGTTTTTTTCATAAAAAATAATGGTTAATGTTTTGGTGATTTGTTGATAGGTAATAATGGATGGAGTGGATCATTATAAGTGAAAGGTCGTTTATTTCTTCATTTCATCTAACTGTTTTTTCAAGAGGAACATCTCATCTCTCAACCTTGCCGCTTCCATAAAATCCAGGTCTCTTGCCGCTTTCTCCATTTCTTTTTTGATTCTTGAAAGTGCTTTCTCTGTTTGAGGAATGGTTTTGTACTCAGTTTGTTCTTCAGCGGCCACAGTCACCATATCTTCATCCGGTGCTATTGCATAAGGATTGGCCGGATCGTATCCTTTTATATCCAACACCGAAGTTTGTGCAAATACTTCTTTGGTTGATTTAATAATGGTAGTGGGTGTAATGCCATGTTCTATATTAAAGGCAATTTGTTTTTCCCGGCGGCGCAACGTTTCATTGATGGTCTTCTGCATACTGTCCGTCATTTTATCTGCATAAAAAATCACCAGGCCATTTACATTTCTTGCTGCACGGCCTGCAGTTTGTGTCAATGATTTTTCGTTGCGCAGAAAACCTTCTTTGTCTGCATCAAGAATGGCCACCAAAGAAACTTCCGGTAGATCCAACCCTTCCCGCAACAGGTTTACACCTACCAATACATCGATCGTTCCTAATCGTAATTCCCGGAGTATTTCAATTCTATCCAGCGTATGTACTTCACTGTGAATATATTTTGACTTTACATTGATACGGTGGAGGTATTTATCCATTTCTTCTGCCATCCGTTTGGTAAGGGTGGTTACCAAAATCCGGTCACCCATTTTAATTCGTTTATCTATTTCATCTAAAAGATCATCTATCTGGTTCACAGATGGTCGGATCTCAATGGGTGGTTCCAGCAAACCAGTTGGCCGCACTACC
>JANMLJ010000561.1:0-3418 GCA_031372465.1 Chitinophagaceae bacterium
ACTTTATAAGCAAAAAACAATCCAGAAAAAGTAAATAAAATGATTGGCCAGAAAATCCACCCTGTTCTTAATAAGGGGATCCCTGCATAAATAGCTGCAAAAAAACCACCCGCTGTTATAATGAGGACACCCGGAATGGTGAATAGCCTGTCTGATCTGATAATTCCCAAAGCCGTATGCTGAATTATTTTTACATCATTCGTTTTAACAGCAAACCTCATCCAAAAAAGTCCGGTGGCAATATTTCCTAAAAAAGCCACTACTGCCAGCAGGTGAATGGTTTTAAGAAGGAGATAATAATTCATTTGCAGCTGTATATTTTATAAACCATTATTAATTACTTCATCACTTCTATCTACACCAAAGCTGATAAAGGCACCAATAAATACAAACATCCTTGAGGTAGGCACTATAGCTTCTTTTCTTGCCCCGTTATAAGAATAATTGTATCCGTAGGTTTGTTTAAAATTGAAAATATTACTTACCTGGAATACATATACCGCAAAAGACTTAGCATCTTTTTTACCGATAGCGGGAAGATAATTTAATGAAAAACTTACATTATTATAATCGGGTATGGTTCCCCTGTCAGTAAACTTATAGTTATTCCCGGCTTTTCCAATATTATAGTAAGGACGACCGCTGGCATAGTTATAGGCAAAGTTTACATTGGTCTTTATTTTCTGTACAAATTTTTTCACTACCAGGGAACTGGTATGTTTGGCGGCAAAATTCGGTGTGATAGCGAACGGGAAATTCAGAAAATCTCTTTTTGTATCCAGGTATGAATACGATATCCAGTAATCAAGGTCTTTGATGGTTTTTTTATCTCTCCAGAAAAACTCAATCCCTTTAGCATCGCCAAAGCCGTTGTTATTGATAGCAGCGTCGCGGAAATTAACAGTCCCTGTTTTTACCAGGTTATCATATTTCTTATAAAATATTTCTGCGCGGAATGATTGTCCGTTACCTACTTTCTGGTACTGTGCGATATAATGAGTTGCTTTCATAAAGGTTAATCCATTGGGGGAAGGCAGGTATCTTCTTTCCGGATCCTGGTAAAAAACGCCATAGGCAATTGATGCCTGGCTACCTTTTCCTATTTTATAGGCAATGGAGAAGCGGGGTGCCACATTTACTTTATCCAATAAAGAAGAATATTCAAGACGTATACCCCCTTTTAGTGCCAGTGCATTGGTAGCATATACATCCGTTTCTCCGAAAAAGGCATTGGTATGACCGATGATTGTATCATTAAATTTCTGACCGGTATACGATGTGTAAATGGATTTATCGTTGGTATAATTAAACTCTGTACCAAAACGGATGGCACTTAACCCTTTTAATTTTTTCTCGAGTACCCCTTTTGCATTAAAATAATTTCCTTTGGTATTAACCTGAAATTTTTTAAACTCCAGGTTTCCCAGCACCACATCCTGTTTATTTAAATTTTGCATATTGCTATTGATAGCATCTTTATTATTGGCATAAGAAATACCGCTATTCAATTTCCAGCGCTTACCAAGATTCTCTTTCCAGGAGAGGTTATGATAAATATTCGTATTACCAATTGCAAACTTATCGAGGTAGCCCAGCGAATCAATACTGTTGGTTGTAAACGCTAATTTATTACTGCTGAAGTAACCATAATATTTCAGCATACCGGTTTTAGATGTTTTAATACGGAAGTTAGCATCCACGTTATGAGTAGTCGGGACTTTCGAAAAATCCTGCTTCTGTTTGATAACTTTAAAAGCAAGACTCAGATCGGTATAACCATAACTAAAACCAAAAGATGATTTTTTGTCTTTAGCAAGATGTTGAATACCGGCATTGGCACTTAGTACTGTTATACCAACATTAGCAGAAGATTGATCCGGCAGATCAATGGATTCCAGAATAAGTGCAGAAGAAAGTGCCTGTCCGTACAAGGCGGAGTAGCCGCCTGTACTAAAAACAGTTCCTTTAAAAATAAAGGGAGAAAAACGTCCAAACTGGGCGATATTGGGAACACTGCTGTAAAAGAAATTATTGACCAGGGTACCATCAATAAAAGTTTTTGTTTCAGCGGCTGTTCCTCCACGAACAAAAAGACCTTCACTCTCTCCTACCTGTTGTGCACCGGGCAATGTTTTTAATGCCCCGGTAATATCACCATTGGCGCTGGCAGTTGTTACAATATCAATCGGGTCTAATACAGCTGCAGCTCTTTTTCTATCGCTGGCCTCAAAGGTGCCGGCAGAAAGAACGACTGCTGTCAGTTCACTTATCTCTTCTTTTAGTATTGCATCAATAGTTAATATGCCGGATTCTAATTTTATTTTTTGTTCAATAGTTTTATAGCCAATAGAACTTATAACCAGTAATTGCTCACTTTTCTCTGTTGTTTGAAAAGAATATTTTCCCGTTGAGTCAGTGGTACCACCATCATAACTATCCTTTATAGAAATACTTACACCGGCAACAGCTTTTGATTTATTGTCTTTGATCACACCTTTTACAGTTACCTGGCTAATAGCAGCTTGAAATAAACCTGCTGACAGCAAAATCATCCATCCAGTTCTTATGAGATTCATTGTAAATCATTTTTGAAACACAAACATAAAGTAGTTTATAATATAAACCAAATTTATAGTAAATAAAAAAGCCGCTCCTGTTAATGCAGGAACGGCCGGAACCCTCTATCGAAATAAATTTATCCTTATATAATAAGTAAGTTGTTTTGCCTGGTGGAGGTAAATTGCAGAAGTGAGCAGGAGATATAATATGTTTATTTACTGATCGTTACGAAGCAGGTCTCCGAATACTGTGAAGTACCATCTACGGCTACAGTACGTAATCTGTAATAAATAGTGCCGGATTTAACTTTGGTGATCTTGTCAGCAAAAGAATAGTCAGATTTAGCGGTTGTATTACCATAGGTAAAAACCAATGCTGCATCTTTGAAGTTTTTACCATCCGTGCTTTTCTCCACCATAATATGACTTAAGTTATTCTCTGTTTCTGTTGACCACTTTAAATCAACTTTGCTATTATTATTAAGCAGCGCAGTGAAAGAAGATAATTTAACAATTGGCGTTCCACCTGACGAAGTCCCTGCAGCAGCCGTTAAACTGGAAGCAACAACAACCATAAAAATTATTGACTTCAGTATATTTTGCTTAAGTGTTACAAATGTTTTCATCTTTTTTGATTTAGGGTTCGGGATAAAAATACTAAGTCGTATCTCGTTGAACTTAACCAGCAGAGAATAATGAAAACCGATATGAAAGAGTTGAAACAGTGGGAAAGTAAATTTCCTAAATACTAAGTGTTTGTTTCAGGGGTCGGATTTCGTCGTTTTCTAAGGGCTTGTTCGATGCTGATACAAACATACTACTTAGTTTTTTTACTTGCAAGTGAATAGGGTATTATTTCG
>JANMLJ010000436.1:0-2282 GCA_031372465.1 Chitinophagaceae bacterium
GCCTGAGGATGTGGCCGCATTACTCCGAAGCTCTTCCATCAATCCGGATAAAATTATTTTTGCCCAACGAAAATCAAGACAGGAAGGAAAAGGGTTTCAATTTTTTTACAGGTTATACAAAATTGCCTTTAGAATTCTTACCGGAAAAAGTATTGCTTTTGGCAATTTCCTGATTCTGCCAAAACCAATGCTATCGAAAGTCGTTTATTACGGTGAGATCTGGAATCATATTGCCGGAGGAATCATTAAAACAGGTTTGTCGTATATCGCTATCCTTACTGATCGGGGCAAGAGATATGCCGGCAACTCCTCCATGAATTTTAATTCCCTCTTAATACATGGTCTTGGCGCTATTGCAGTATTTATTGAGATCATTGCAAGCCGACTACTGATTTTTTCATTATCCCTGATAAGTATTTCTCTATTGGTAATCCTTGCCTTAGTGGGTATAAAAACATTTACCGACCTCGCCATTCCCGGATGGACTTCCACTGTTATTTCAGCCATGCTGATTATTCTTTTGCAAAGTTTCCTGCTTTCGCTTTTTACCATATTTCTTTATCTCTCTTCACAATCGCAACGGAAATTTATACCGGCACATCACTATAAAGATTATACCGGTACCCTTGAAACAATTCAATAAATGACCGATCCTTTACAATACGAAGGTGATGAGTTGAAATTATTTCAGCATGCAAAGCATTGGAAAAAATATTTTAGCGCCCAGATACAACCCTACATAAAAGGCCGGGTGCTGGAAGTAGGTGCAGGTATTGGTGCCACTACCCTCCTACTCAATGATGGTTCTGTGAAAGAATGGATACTTTTAGAACCCGATAAAAAAATGAGTTTATTGCCGGAAAATAAGATGGAATCCGGAGAATTGCCCGCTAATTGCCTGGTTCAAACAGGAACAATAGACCAGGTGAACGCCAACTTTGATACTATTATTTATATAGACGTACTGGAACATATCGAAAACGATGCCAATGAACTGCAAAAAGCCGCGTCATTATTGAATACTGGTGGTATAATAATAGTTCTATCACCGGCTTTTAATTTCTTATACAACCCATTTGACAAAGCAATTGGACATTACCGGAGGTATAACAAAAAAATGCTCAGAATAATTACACCGGCCGGGCTTACTCTTAAGGGTATGCGGTATTACGATTCAACCGGCTTTTTTGCTGCTTTGATGAATAAGGTATTTCTCAGAAAAAAATACCCTTCCCAGCAACAAGTACTATTCTGGGATAATTGGCTGGTCCCGGTTTCAACAATAACAGACCAGCTATTCTTTCACAGCTTTGGGAAGAGTATTATCGCAGTTTGGAATAAGCCAGTTTAATATCCAGATTTTCTTTTCACCAGCTAATACATAGTTTTGCACCCATACTATGCAAAATAATCTTGAAGAAATTAGTTTTGACGATGTGATTAATAGCAGTGGCACCAGCTATAGTGATTTCAGGAATAGCCTGCAACCGCAATACAAAAAAGTAACCTACGATATAATCAAAGGCTATTTCTTCCTGCTATTGATTGCAGGTGCCCAATTTTATCTATGCGCTCAATTTCCTGCTTTCTATGGTATTATTATTCCATTAAGCAGTATACTTATAGGCTATATTGCCGCATATCTTGCATTGTTTATACATGAAGCAGGACATTATAATATTCATCCGGATAAGAAAATAAATGACCGCCTGGCTTCCATTTTTCTTTGTCTTCCATTTGGCTTGTCCATTAAATCATATCGTAAAATCCATTGGCAACACCATCTTTATTTAGGAACACCAAAGGATACCGAAGTGTCTTATTTCAATGCACTGACCAAGCTCTTTATTCTGGAAACGCTTACTGGTATACATCTGATTCGAACGATAAGAAAGAAAGGGGGAAATGAGGTATTAACAAAAGAACAGGTGATAGAAAGTCGCTTAATGCTGGTAGCCGGAATTTTCTTCCACCTCATTATTATTTTTTTTGCTTTTATTACTACTAACTGGTTTTTTGCAATTGCCTGGATATTGGGCTTTGGCATTTTCTTTCCTTTTTTTGCCACTATTCGTCAACTATTGGAGCATCGGGATGAATTAGCGCTATCTACCACTGATTTTAATAAACAGCCGCATGGAAAAGTAAGCCGTCTATTTATTCATTCAATAATAAGCAGCAGTTTTGGTTCTGCAGGTTTTACCCGTCATATGATCCATCATTGGGATCCGACAATTTCCTATACCCGGCTAAAAGATATAGAGACATTTCTTTTAAATTGC
>JANMLJ010000678.1:0-1542 GCA_031372465.1 Chitinophagaceae bacterium
GGAACACCCGCAAAATCTCGACATTCGCGGCAAAGGAGTTCCCGGTATCATGTATCCGCGGGGGACATTGGTTGATCCGCAATATCAATATGAACCGGATAAACCGGCAGGCACCAAAGGCGGAACACTATATCCTGTTTACAGGAAGGAATTAGCAGCTGATATTGCTGATTTAAATATTCACCGGTTATCATTTAATAAAGGGAAAGCGGTGTTGGGGGAGTTTACGAATGTGTGGCATAATGATCATGCAGATATCGGTTAAACATAAAAATCCCGGATACCTAAGGCATCCGAGACTTATTATAATTCAGTCAGCTTATTTTAGGATCATTCACTTCTTCAAATGAAATTAATTTTGCTTTCTATATTCTTCAAA
Source organism: Chitinophagaceae bacterium (assembly GCA_031372465.1). GTDB lineage: Bacteria > Bacteroidota > Bacteroidia > Chitinophagales > Chitinophagaceae > JJ008. The sequence continues at coordinate 380 of JANMLJ010000678.1, forward strand.
TTGTTTCATTAGTTTCTGTGCTTTTGCTAATGATTTTGAATAATGGTCCAGCGCTTTCTGAGCATTCTCAGGAGTTGGATTATCAAGTAAATTTTCCAGCATTGGGTATTGTTTAAGATCAAAGCCCTGATTTACTGCATAATTTTTGGCAACCTGCATTGCTTCATTTAAGTTTGAATATTTAGCCATCCCTCCGATTTCTTTCCGGAATTTCTCATTTAAGGTTGGAGAAGTAGTATAGCTATTGCTATTAACCTCAACATCCTTTCCAATGGTATAATAATTAGGCTTATAAGTTGGTGCTACAGCAACTAATGCCTTTTGCATATTGTTCATCACCAGTTGCATTTGCTCAATCATACCAGCCATGTCATTTGAATTAATACCCACAGCAGTGTTGATATAGTTAATTATTTTAGTATTGTCTGATTCAGCCCATGCAATGCCGATAATTCTCTTAAAATCAGATGCCATCATTTTGCCTGGTTTAACAGCTATTGCCATACCATCTGCATTTCCGCTAGGTAGGATATAATCACCTTTGTGCACTTCTCCAGTTACTTTTACTGGAACCTGACCCATAAATGCAATTTTCTCAAAAAAGGATTCCTTATTAATTTCTGGCATTCCACCAATAATTACCGGGCTGCGTGATACTACCATAAACCTTTCTGCATCTTTAAACTTCTTTGAAATACTTCCTCCTTTTACTCCGACAACATCTCCAAAAATGAACGTTTCCTCTTCATTATCTTTGGGCAACCATTCTGCATAATCTGCACCTCCAGATTCAAATGCAATTCCAAGATTACTTTCCTGCATTGCAACATAAGCGCCTAATTGTATACCACCAATAATTGCATCTATTACACTCCAAACAACATCATCGCAATCGCCGCTTACGCACAGGCCACTAGCACCAATAACATTTACAACAAATCGAACAATATCAGTTACAAAATCCAATGTAAGAGAGAGTGCTGCAAAAGCATAGTTACTACCAAAATATTGTGCCAACGTTGCAGGCGAACTGGTTGGCGGAGGTCCCAAGGCCACCCGTGTGAACACAAATCACCAAGTAGAATCCCGTGACGCAGGTATCGATCCGAAGCGTGCCCGAGCAGGTCGCGGTCGTGCTGTGCCTGACATCGGGCGCGGTGGTG
>JANMLJ010000711.1:0-3972 GCA_031372465.1 Chitinophagaceae bacterium
TCAGATTGAGTTATGCTACAACATTTGTTTTAAATAATCTGTCCTTTGTTCAATGTATTGTAATAAGTACCTTCTACACTCAGCCTGCTTTTAAATAGTCTGAATTCAGATCCCATCTCAAAAGTTTGATTTTTTTCAGGAGCTAATTCAGGGTTATTATTAACAAATCCGTACGAAAAACCGCCGCCACTCGCAAAATTGTTAACAAAAGCAGATTGTGTGGAATAAGGTGAATTTAACCGGGCTGTTCCTGCAAGGGATGTTCTCAGTTTCCAATAACTGATAACACTTCCTTTTTTCATTGCAGGAAATATATCACTCATGATAATACTTAAACTACCACCGGGATAATTATAACTCCTGTTTTTCTTAGGTAAGGTAGAAGCCTGTTCAAACCGATGTGTATAATTCAGGAAAATGAGGTTCTTATAATTTATGGCAAATTCTCCGAAATAAGCAAATTGACGGAGGAGTACATAGTTATATAAATTTAATTTAGTTACCGGGTCTATCAGATTATTTCTTAGCAATCTGTTTCGGGTAATTACCCTTGTAGTGCTGCTATCATAGTCGTTAGGGATAGCACCGGTTCCTTTCAACAATTTCCTGAGGTCTTCATCCGTAACAATATTACCTCCTTTGTACATCTTACCATTACCGCCAAAAAGATTATTAAGTCCGCCCACAGAATCCACCATATTAGTGCCATAAATAGAAAACATTTCTGTTTTATAATCCTGCCACATTGTTCCGGCCATAAAGCGCAGGTTAAGATTTTTTCCCAATTTGCCTTTTGCAGTAGCCGTTATTGTGTGGTTATACCCGGTATATTTTCTCCAGTAATTATCCAGGGTTCCACCCGAACCAGCAGATACATAAAAAGATTGAGGATGGTAAAACTGATAGCCATTCATATCATAGGTATCATAACCAAACCTACCGGCAATGCTCAGCCATTTATAGGGGTTAATATTAATGCCCAAAGTGGCAGTATGGCGGCTTGTTTCATCCCTACTGCGGTTTTTCTTTACATTAAATAATGGGTTGTCATATTCTCCATTAGTAGAAACATTGGAGAATACATCCAGTTTGTCACCTGTGGTACTTTCAAAATTGCTGATATCATTGGTGGTTGGCCATACAAGAAGACTGAGCAGGTAACCACCGGCACTTCTTAAAACTTTGTTATTATCTGTTCTGATATAAGCATAAGAAGGTGAAATCTCCACTTTGCCATTAAACAATTTTGTTGTATTTGATATCCGGAAATTATACCGTTTAAAGTCATTTTCCGGCACTACACCTTTTTGTGTAAAATAGCTTCCTGATACGCGGAATATGGATTGTTTGAAACCAAAATCGACACCCAGGTTATGTGTCTGTGAACTGCCCGTTCTGAAGAACGCATCTTTATTATTATATAATTGTGTGCCGGGCGTATAAGCAGGACCGTTATATCGGAAAATATTAGAGGATATACCATTTGATCCATTGGTATATCCGTCAAATGTTTCCGGCCAACGCGTTACTTTCTGCACCCGGAAGGCGTTATCATACTGAATGGCCAGTTTATTTGTTTTGGCTTTGCGGGTTGTAATTACAATAGCGCCTGAACTGGCCTGGCTGCCATAAAGTGCTGTAGCTTCCGGGCCTTTCAATACGGTAACCGTTTCAATATCATTGGGATTGAGATCCGCGATCCTGTTCTGATAATCATTGTTTCTGTTTGGTCTGTCTGAAGCAAGTCCAAGGCCACTTCCTCCACCAGATGTTTCGTTGACAGTCTGGTTATCCATTACTACACCATCTACCACGTACAACGGCTGATTACTTAATGACAATGAATTAAATCCCCGAAGGGTAACGGCAGAAGAAGCACCCGCCGTACCGGAGGTTTGATCCAGTGTTAACCCGGCAACACGTCCTTGTAAACTGTTCAAAAAATTCTCTCTTTGTGTTTCCTGGATTTCAGCACCGCCAACTTTTTGAACGGAGTAGCCTAATTCGCGTGGATTTCTTTTGATATCCATGGCAGTTACCACTACTTCACCCATCATATTGTCAGCAGGTTTTAAACTGATACCAATAGATGTTCCATCACCCGATTTTATTTCTTCGGTCTGGTATCCTACGTAGGAAACCTGTAACAGTTCTCCGGAATTTACCTTTATAGTAAATTTTCCTTTGGCGTCTGTTTGTACAACACGCCGGGTACCTTTAACCCGTATTGTAACACCGCTAAGCGGAGTCTTATTGTCCTCTGAAAGTATGGTACCTGTAATGGTTCTTTCCTGTGCCTGCAGGGCAGGTGGCAGAATAAGCAGCATCACGGATAATACAAAGAACAAATGGAGAATTTTTCTCATAGCTGTTTTTTTTAGATATATTAATTAATAAGCAGTTCCAAAATTTACATTTTTATTCGTTGCAGTAAAGTTTTTCTTTTTCTGCTCCGAATTTTTTTTAAGCCAGTTTCACTCCGGCATCCACATAAGGCTGTAATGCTGGGTCGTCTGGTGATAATTCGGTGATCAATAAATCAATTTCGTCCAACCCGCAAACTTTTATAGGCTGGGTAGAATTGATCTTTTCAGCAATACTCAGACAAACCACCATTTTAGAAGACTCTATCATGGCCTTCTTTAGCTGCACCACTTCCCAATCATTATCGGTAATTCCATGCTCGGCGTCTATGGCATTTGTCCCCAAAAAGCAAATATCTGCCTTCATCTGCCTTATTTTGGCAATTGCCTCTGATCCAACCGTTATTTTTGAGTTTTTAGATATCTTATCCCCAATCAATATCACTTCAATGTTCGGATGATGCATATATTCTAAAATGGCCGGGATACTGCCGGAAATAAACGTAGCTCTTAACTGGGGTGGCAGGGAGCGGGCCATTTCAATAATAGTTGTACCACCACTGGTAAGTACAAACATACCATTGGTGATCAGGGAAATAGCTTTTTTAGCAATGATCTGTTTTTGATTTTGTGAGTAAACACCATTTGTTGAAAAATATACCTGGTTGAAGGAATGGGAGAGAGCCCCGCCATGTACTTTAATAACTTTTCCTTCTTCTGATAATTCCTGCAGGTCACGACGGATAGTATCTTCCGACACTTTTATTTCAGTGCAGAGCGTTGAAGAAAGGACTTTGTTATGCAGGTTAACCTGGTGCAGTATAAAAGCCTGCCTTTCCTTTTTTAGCATCCGTTAGGTTTGATGTGTTAAATATATACGAAATTCCCGCACAAAAACGCAGAAGTTCGAAAATATTTGCAGGATGTGGAAAAACGGTTTGTAGTTTTTAGTTGGTGGTTTTTAGTTGTTGAGAGTTATTAAAGAAAAAAGCCTTTTAAAGGCTCGGGAAAATAACTTGTTCATGGTTTATAGACGTATTAAGCGACTATACTATTATTTAGGCAGGCTTGTGCATCAGTAATGACTTTTTATTATATAGTGAACTGCTATTAACTTTTAGCCATGAACCATGAACTAACAGCTATTTTCCAAAAGTGAACCGGGCTGAAAAGCCAATGGCAGCGGGTTCAAAGTTTATTTCGCTGACTATATTTAATTCCGGTTTCCAGTCTAAGGAGATATTGAGCGGGATATTGCTGAATTTATAATCGAGGCCAATGATGCCCTGTGCACCAAAGTTGGCATCGGTTGATGTTTTTTGTGTAGATACATTTACTGTTTTTAGAAAGGAAATATAACCTCCGCCTCCATAAAAATACCTTAATCCGGCTGCGGACAGGGGTTTATGTATTTCCAGTAAAGCACCTAAAGCAAGCGGGTCTCCAAATGTAAATAAACCTTCAATGGCTGTTGTAGGGCTAATGAATTGCTTTATGGAGATGGAATTGTTCTGCATGGCATTTGAACTACTAAGGCGTACTCCTAGTGCTGTTTTATAGTCCTGGGCTGATAAGGTAGTTACTGAGCAAATACCTAAAGCCAAAATGC
>JANMLJ010000713.1:0-2175 GCA_031372465.1 Chitinophagaceae bacterium
CATGCAGGTAAGGATAGCCTGGTATATTTCTTCGGGGTCGGTGGTCTTGGTCAGGTAGGCATTAGCACCCATCTCCATCATCTTGGTTATCATCTCCTGGTCATCGTACATGGTGAGTACGATAATCTTGAGGGCCTCGTATTCTTTACGGATAATACTAATGGCATTGATGCCGTCAATTTCGGGCATCCGGATATCCATTAATATAACGTCAGGAAGTTTTAGTGACAGCTTGTGCATCAGGTCTTTTCCGTCTTCGGCCTCCCAGAGTATTTTCAGGTACTCTTTATCTTTCAGTGCCATGCGGATGCCATCACGAAAGATTTGGTGATCGTCAGCAATCGCCACTTTTATAATCTGAGACATTGGGTATTGGTTTTAGCAGTTAATTTAATGGGGTCTGCGTAAAACTACTCTTTTTTTAGTATAAACTGCAATTGAAGAAAATTCTTTTTGAACCTAACTTATTATAAATCAGTTGTGGTGATTCTGTATGGTTGAAAACCCTAAAACTCCTCAATTAAAAAGCAAGGAGGAATATCGATTTGATAAAGGGAAATGTAGTAAGACATTATTGCAGCAAGTTATTAGAACTGACATACAGGCAACATAATTTGCTACTTTAAGGTCCGTTTACGCCCTATCGTAATTTTTCATCCTCTTTATCGTACATTTTCATTTCGCCTTCGGAACATTACGACTGCCGCAGTAAATACCGAAAGCCACTGGGGCAGGGATATTCCTATTGCACAGCTCAACCGGCGAATTTATTTTTGTACCAGTTGATTGACGGAAGATGGAGCCCCTCAAATCAATTCAATATCCAAAAGAAACCGTTCAAATGCTATTTCCAAATCCTTTGAATGCCGTAGCGAAATCCAATGTCAATCAACTTCTTTCCCTTGACCATCGAAGCTTTAGCCGCAGGCGGCTTATTTCATTTAACCAGTCTGTACTGGTAGCCGCCAACCGTGGCATAAACTAATATCGAATAGCCCATTGTCAGACAAATTCACCCTTCTTTTCTTTTCCCCAAATGTTAATAACCGTGGTTTTACCCGGAATTTCCCTATTTTTAGGGCCGTAAAATTACGTTTTTTACGTAGGAATATTACCCGTTTTTAGAGGGTAACATTACTATCATTAAATCGTTGAAACCCTTATCCGTACTGCATTTGACCAATTTTTAGAGATAAATGCCGGTTTGCTTCCCGATTGCATTACAGGGGCTAATTATCAATTTTTATAGTTCAAATCTGATTTGAAAAGGCTTAAAATGTTACTGTTATGAAAAAGAATGTAAAAAATTCCAGAGCTTGGGATGTTGATGTGATCGTTGCTTGGGAAGAGTAATCTTCTACCGAGTACATCGAAATTTCTCAATTTTTAAAAAGATTTTCTATTTTTGGAGTAAATCCAAATTTATAGAAAATCTTTTTTATTATATCGTAGCCTTTTCCTACTTATTATTTCCAATAAGTTTTCTAATTGTAGCCAAAAAGAACAACAGTATTGTTCCAAAAATATTTGCCATATATGGAATAATCTGTTTTTGTTTCCTTTTTTTCTATGATGATATTCCAAAAAACTTAAAGCAAAGCTTACAAACAGCCTATACCTTTTTCGAATACTCTGTTTTTACTTTTATTTTTTGGATCAATGTCAAAGTCAAAAAGGTTAAAGCTATTATCATTGTTATTTCTATTCTGTTTTTTGCGTTCCAGTTTTTCTATCTCTTAACTACAAAAACGAAGGGACTGGACTCAGTACCTATTGGTGTAGAAACTATTATTGTACTGTTCTACGTTATTTATTTCTTTTACCAGTTTTCAAAAGACCTTAGCACCGCATACATATATAACCACTATGGATTCTGGATTTCCGTAGGAATATTAATTTATTTAGGCGGCTCTTTTTTCTTTTTTATTCTTTTCCCCCATCTCAGCAGGGCACAGAAAGAATCGTTTGGAGATATGACTTATGTGGCTGAAATAATTAAAAACATACTCTTTGTCTTTGCTATTTTTATACAGACCCGTTACCCTTTTAAAGAAACCAAACAAAAAACCGAATCCATTCCATATTTAGACCTGATTTAAACCAAGCAACCACCACCCATTATGTTCTTCTTGCAAACCACCCCTAGGTCCGGAGTTTCCACTGTGCTCTTTCTCG
>JANMLJ010000462.1:0-4487 GCA_031372465.1 Chitinophagaceae bacterium
TGTGAATCAGAATGCCGGCAAATTCAGGAACTGGATCAAATACTGGTCTTTAAAAGATTTCTTATTAGGGTTTGACATTAGCTATGTCCTGCCTATTTTTTTACTTGGCGTATATGCAGGTCGCAGAAAAATCTTTCAGGATATCCCTTCAAACCGGCTATTGCTTAAAAATAGTATGAAGTGGGGTTTGTTAATTGGTATGACCAGTATAGGCATTACTGAAGTTTATTTAGTCTTAAATTTTATTAATGACAATCCCGATGAAGCTTTTTACAGAAACCTGCCATGGTACCGTCTATGCTGGGACCTGGGTGTTATATTAATGGCAGTAGGAATTGTTGCATGGCTGACACTATTGCTTGAAAAGCCATTATGGAAAAAAAGGCTATCATTTTTTATTCCTGTTGGTCGTATGGGCCTCACCAATTATATTCTTCTTTTAGCAATTTGCGATTTATTTATTTTAGGTGATTATGGTTTAAGCCTTGCCGGAAAAATTGGTCCCTTTATAAGATTGATGATTGCTCTCCCTGTTTTTACATTTATAGTTTTCATCAGCCATTGGTGGTTTAAACGATTTCGTATCGGTCCGGCAGAATGGCTCTGGCGTTCTCTTACTTATTTAAAGTTTCAGCCGATGCGGTTGAAGGCATCGGATAAAAAAGAAAATAATGATTCTGTTAATCAATAATTGAATTAGGCTTGATAAAAACCAACCATCATGCAACACCAAAACCTCCAACCGGTAGCTCTGCAGGAACGTATTCAAACAATAGACATTATCCGGGGCTTTGCTCTCTTTGGGATCCTTTTTATCAACTTTACAGTTGATCATGGAAAGACAGAACCCTGGGCAGGTTTTACAGGTTTTGTGGATCAACTTGTGTACTGGCCAGTTGCTTTTTTCATGAATGATAAATTCCTTACTATCTACGCTTTTCTTTTTGGATTGGGGTTTTCTATTCAAATGTTAAGAGCTGAAGAACGGAATTCGCCATTTGTATTGGTGTATATGCGCCGGCTTATAGTTCTATATATTATCGGTGTTATTCACCAGATTCTTACTTCCGGAGATATACTCAGAAGTTATGCTATGATGGGTGTTCTGCTGCTTATTCTGTATAAGCTTCCCCGGAAATTTTTACTCATACTGGCTATCCTTTGTTTTCTTGTTCCCTGGACAAGACAAATAGTGTTGAATCAAAAAAAGGGAACAGGCATCAATAATAAAATTATTCAATTAGATACAGCAATACTGGAGAAATATACCGGCATCTACCAACGTGAAAACGGAGGAATCATAATTGTAACGAGAGAGGGTGATAAACTTTATGGCGAAGGTCCGGGAGGAAAGCCACGTTTGATTCCAACTGCTGAAACAGAATTCAATGTACAGGGAGTGAATACCCGATTTTCTTTTATTAAAGACTCCACTGAAAAATTTAATTCGCTTGTATTACTACAAAATGGGAATAAAATACCTGCAAAAAGAATTGAAATAACAAAAAAGGAAGCTCAGGAAAAAATAGCACAGCGAAGAACAGCAAACAGACCGCAGGAAAGTAAATCATACAGAGCGTTTGTTTTAAAGAATGCCAATCAGGTATGGCAGGAATATAAAAACTGGTCATGGAGTCGTTTCTTCTGGAGCTTTGATATTAAAGGGGTATTACCTCTTTTTTTACTGGGTTTATATTTTGGCAGAAGAAAAATTTTCCATGATATTTCTCTGAACCGACCTTTTCTCCAAAAAGTAATGAAATGGGGATTACTCATTGGCATGACAAGTTGTGCCATTTCACTTGGATTTTATGCGTGGAATTATTTTAATGATATTAATCGTGATTCCTATTCATTCCTCACAAAACACATAATGTATGCTGCGGGGGATTTTCTCGGCGTTATGGGAATGGCATTGGGTTATGTAGCAGGAATGGCCTTGTTGCTGGAAAATAATAATTGGAAAACCCGTTTATCTTTTCTTGCACCAATTGGCAGAATGGGTCTTACGAATTACCTGCTGCAAGCGGCTATTATTTCAATAATAATAGATGCTTATGGCTTTGGCCTTGATGGTAAAGCCGGACCGTTCTGGAGATTGTTAATGGCTATTGTAACTTTTGTTTTTATAACTTTTATCAGTCATTGGTGGTTTAAACGATTTCGCATAGGTCCTGCTGAATGGCTCTGGCGTTCGCTTACTTATTTGAAGTTTCAACCGATGCGGTTGCAAGTAGCAGATAAATCAGAAAATTAATAAATGAATTAAGCTTGATAAAAACAAACCAACATGCAAAAACAAACGCTACAGCCTGTTGCATTACAGGAACGCATCCGGACAATTGATATTATAAGAGGCATTGCCCTCTTTGGTATTTTAACAATCAACTTCACTGTTGACGATGGACAGGTAAGCCCTTGGGAAGGATGGACCAGTTTTGGCAATCAACTGGTGTGGTGGACTGTCCGGCTTTTTATGGACGACAGGTTTCAAACAATTTATTGTCTGCTTTTTGGGCTTGGCTTTGCCATACAGATGCAAAGAGCTGCTGATCGTAATACGCCATTTGCATTGCTATTCATTCGCCGCATGATTGCACTTTACCTGATCGGCATTGCCATGGAAATATTCACCGGCATAGGTTATGGTGTTATTTCTATGTATGCTATGGTTGGTGTATTGCTTTTATTGTTCTGGAAAATACCGGTAAAGTTTCTCCCTGTACTGGCTGTATTTTTTTTCGCATTTACCTGGACCAGAGGTATAGTTGTAAGTGTCAAAAATGAATCAAGAATAAGACACTTGCAGAATCAAACAACCAGGGTTGATTCCACAATACTGGAAAATTATGTTGGCGTATTTGAAAATTTACAAAAACAAAGAATGATTTTTATTCGAAAAGGAGATACGCTGATCGGGGAAGGACCCGGAAGAAGATTTCTATTAACTCCTTTATCTGATTCACATTTTATAAGAAAAGATTTAAATCATATTCTGACTTTTAAAAAAGATTCAACAGGCAAACCAAATATTCTTGGATATAAAGTGGTCGACGGGAGAACATTATTCAGCAACAGGGTTAATACAGATCTGCAGCAGGCTCTTGCAAAACAACTGAGCAACAGACGTGGAAATCAGAAGAAAGATGAAAAAACTTCTTACCTGCAATTCATTTCAAAGAGCGCAAATAATACGTGGAATAACATTAAGAATTTCTCTTTTAAAAATTTCTTCTGGGATCGGCAAGTTTTTACAATTGGGTATTTACTTGTATTGTTTTTGTTTGGCGCATTCCTGGGTCGTAGTAAAATATTGCAGGATGTATCGTCAAATAAAAAATTCTTAACAAACATGTTTAAGTGGGGAGTCATTATTGGCGGTGCCGGTATTGCCACCTATATCGGGCTTCATGCCTGGAGCGAAATCAAAGGATTCAAATCGAGCTCTTACCCATTTTGGTTAAGAACAGCAATGGAGCCAGTATGGAGTGCTTGTATTATCCTGATGGCTTTGGGTTATATCTCAGGCATCGCATTACTGGCAGAAAAAGAAAACTGGAAAAAGAGATTATCAATTCCTGCAACTATTGGCCGCCTGGGTCTTTCCAATTATATATTTCATGCTGTTGCTTATGTTTTGATCTTGAACAACTTTCTTTTCACGTTGGGTTTGTATGGTAAAATAGGTCCCCTCTACCGGCTATTATTTGCCATTGTTGCTTATATGCTAATGTATATTTTTAGCCGTTGGTGGCTCAAACATTTTAAGTACGGTCCGTTTGAATGGTTCTGGCGTTCGCTTACTTATTTAAAGTTTCAGCCGATGCGGATAAAACAATCAGATAAAGCATAATAAAAAGAGGATGGGAATATTTAGAAGAAAGTATGTAATGATTGTGTTTTATGTTGCTGGTTGAGGCTAATTATTATTTTGATGTGCGGTGGTTAAACCCGAAGGGTTGTAATTATTATAGTAAAGTTATTATTTGTGTTTCAAAAACCCCCAAGGGGTGATATATAAACAATTAAATTTCTATCATGCCCAGAACATTTTCTTCACGTAGTCCTGAGGTATCGAAGGATCGGATTTGATGAATATTATTTGTTTGTCCGAAGGGATCCTATGGAGAATGGTACGATTAATAAGGCATTTTGATTCTGTCACCCCTTCAGGGTTTTGGTCTCCTATTAACATATTTCTTCTATAATCATATCACCCCGTTGGGCAATGTCATTAAGTTAAGGAATGGGTACTAAAAAAGGATTGCAATATATAGTTTTGAGGTGTCGAATCTTAAAACCGATTGCAATCCCATGTTTGATGCAAATGTAAAACTCATACGAGAATTGAAAGAATTTGTTTCCATAATATCTTCTGACAGTGAGTTGCTGAGCCATTTCCGTTGCTCACCGAAAGATTTTGTCCGCAGCAGAAAGCTGCCCTTTGAAAGGCTTGTACTGCTGATAGCGAAGCTTTGTAAAAAAAC
>JANMLJ010000035.1:0-5460 GCA_031372465.1 Chitinophagaceae bacterium
GGCTGATCCGATTCAGATTAAAGGGCATCAATTACGCATTTGATCCCAACAGTATTTTTTCCAGGACTGGCATTGAAAAATCGTTGAAAGAAAACAGTACTATAAACCGGGAGGCGATAATTGAAGTGGAAAAATTTGCAAAACGGATAGTAGAACTTTTTTCAACCAATACTTCCTGTATTATTGCCTTGCATAATAATACAGAAGGCGCCTACTCAATCAAAACTTATCTACCCGGAAACGAAAAAGAAACAGATGCAAAAGCTGTTTTTTGTAACCAACTGCAGAATATTGATGACTTAGTCCTTACTACAGACAGTTTATTATACCAGAAAATGGTGGATAATGGGTATAACAGTATCTGGCAGGAAAATACAAAAGCAGCCAAAGATGGATCTTTGAGTATTTATTGTGGTGAAAGAAACAAAAGGTATATCAATATAGAAACACAGCATGGAAAATTGGTACAATACCAGCAAATGCTCCAAAAATTATTAACTATCCTTGCTGAAGAAAACAAACATATTCCGGAAAAATCCGGTAATCCACAATAAATACTGAAAAACAGCTAGAACCTGTTGATAATTAACAGAAAAACTTTTGGCAAAAAAGCCTTGAAACTGTATTTTTGCAATCCCTTAAAAGGAGGCTGATTTCGTAGCTCAGTTGGTAGAGCAATACACTTTTAATGTATGGGCCCTGGGTTCGAGTCCCAGCGGAATCACTGTTAACCCGGGCTTTGCTCGGGTTTTTCATTATTTAGATTGGACGAGAAGTTTATTCAGCCGAATAACCGGAAGTCCTAGCGAAATCACACTAAATCCGGGTTTATCCCGCTGGAAAGCAGGGAATCTTCCAAAAGATTCTCCAAATGGTTACTTCGTGACCTTTTGACAAAAGAAGTCATAGATAATTGGCATTGAACCTGGATTTTATAATGGCATAATTGTATGAATCTTTACATTACAATGAATGTCCTGGTTTTTAAATTTTTGATTATTCTCTACAAATGTGGATTTCTGAAAAGCCCCCTTTTTATAAATAAGATCCCTGTATAATTATTTTTCCATATCTGAGTATTTTTTATAAATGGCTCTATACCCAAAAAGACGTCCTATCGGGCCTGCCACCTGTGATAATACTTTTTGAACGCCAACCGGTATGTTACCAAGATAACTTTTGCTGTCTAAGTATTTCATGGATACTAATTCCTGCATTAATCCTGCTTTACCCTTTGGCATTTTACCATCAATGGTAAGTCCGATAATATTTTCTAATAAATAGTCAAAGTCCAGTGCAGGTGTAACAGACTGTATTAATACAACCGTTTCCGCATCATTATTGTAATGATTGTGCGGCTTGTTTTTGGGTAAAGTAATTTTATCTCCGGGTGTTAATATTTGTTGCTTACCATCGAGTACTATTGTCAATTTACCGGAGACCACTTCAAAATGTTCATCTTGCAGTGCGTGCAAATGATCGGGAACTAATTTGCCTGTTGATTTAAGTGTCATTTTCATACTGACACTTTCACCATTTGTGTCTTTGGCGGTTTCCAAAAATTCATACACGTCGCCTGAATCGGGGTTGATTAAAATTTGTCCTTTTGCTGGCATAGCTGATCCTTTTTTAAATTAAGATTTATTGTACATGTCGCTTACTGAAACTAATTCTGTATAATTAATCCTTCCTGGTTTTGGTTAAAATTTCATTCAGGAAGTATTGTTGTTAAAGATACTAAAAGTGAAATGATATTATTTTTTATCAAAGCTCAGTTAACCGGCTGTTTTTACTTTCTGAGTAATTTAATAGTTACGCCAATTTGTCCCAAATGGTATAAATCATGATGAATAATACCTTCTATTAAATAATGAAAATTATAATCTGTGTCTAAAAACCTTGTTTCAAGATTAGCGTCTTCCTGCGATTCCATCTGATGAATTAATTCCGACTGACTATCGTAAAATGCCTTTTTTAAATTAGTCCAACCAATTTTACCCAACGCTGCATTGTCCTTCCAATCCTCCGGGCTATTCATTAATTCAGTTCGCAACCCTGTAAATCTTATCATACATTCTTTTCTCCATTCCAGCATATGAGAAACATGCTCCGCTACACTGTGCAACTCAGGCAGGGGTCTTGTCAATGCTTCCGTCTCAGACAAATCATCAATTTTGTCTCTGAAACACTGATCAAACCAAAGCGACCCTTCCTGAATTTCGTGGAGTTGACGGACTATATTTTTAATTACTACCTGTGCCATATAATTTAATAGTTCTACTAAAGTAATTTTTCAATGGAGATACTTCCACTTTCCGGCTTTACGATCTGGCAATACCTGAAAAATGTGCAACCCGGTATCACCGCCGGATAGAAATATACCCCACCCTGAATTTAATTTACTCAACTACTTTTTTTGTATCAACTTATCGCAGGAATATACATAAGACAAGATACTATTTTTTAATCACTCCGGTACACGCAATACAGTTCATTGCCAGACACATCAACCCGGGTTACATGATCTAACATATAACGGACCTGAAAAATTGACCAATCACGTTTTCAGCAGAAGAAATACAAAATAAATTATTATTATACTAACTGATTCTTACAAAATCCAGATAAGGTTTTACAGCCTTGTCAAAACTAAAATGTTTTGCAGCCCTAAGTGCATTTGCTGAATAGGTTTCATAATTACTCCTTATCTGAACAATGGCAGCATGGATAGTTTTTGCTTCAAGGTTTTTGACTAATGCCCCACATTTAAATTCATTAATAAATTGAAAGCCGGGTATGTCTACAGCAAGAACCGGCAAACCGGCGGCCAGGTATTTGAAAACCTTGCCCGATGGTGCCGACAGGTAATTGAAATGATTGATCCATTCTATCTCAAAATTGTAAAAGCATATTCCTATTTCAAATCGGGTAAAATAATTAACCACTTCATCGTTGTCAATATATGATTCGTTAATAATGAGGCGCTGTTCTTCCAAAAGATCATGGTATGCCGTGCTGATTTTTTTTCGGTCAGCAAGGGGCACTGCGCCCTGTACGGTTAATGTTTCCTCCTTATATTGCCGCAGGTAAGCCAGGCAATGATAAAAACCGAACGGGTCCCAGGCAGTGCCACCATAAAGCAAACCTTTTTTTACCGGAGGAATATTTACTTCTTTATATACCGGCGCGTTCTGTATATAAAATGTTTTAAGGTGCTGGTGCGGAAATAAATAGTCCAGCCTTTCTTTTGACTGAATGATCACACAGTTGATCAATTTTGTATTGATAAGCGGCAACAGATTTTCTCCTGGCCCCAATTCAAGTGAAACAAAATCCGCTGTTTTATTGAATAAGTTACAATAAAATAAATTTTTTATATCTGTGGCTATTATCCGATTATAACCGCCCTGTTGAATTATTTTTTTTGTTAACCTGTACCGGTAATAATATTCGGGAAATTTTATCCTTTTCTTTCTTAACAGGGACACTTCTGTATCAAAAAAAGCGAGTAAAAAATAATAAAATTTAAAAATAAAAGTTGGTTTATTTCTGATCACTTTATAATAGATCACCTCACACCCTGCCAATTTTTCTTTTATAAAACTTTCTGAAGTTTGAGCGAGAACCGTTACTGAATGTTCTTTTGCCAGGTGATCATATAACTGTTTAATGGTTGGAGAAAAGGCAAGGTGTTGCCCTTCAAAAAGGATAAGTATCTTTTTCTTATTTCCCATAATTGTAAAACCAGTCTTTGTTTACAAAAATGGTATTGGCATATGTATCAGCATAGATGAAATAATCTTTGCTCAGCATCAGGTCAATGATCTTGCTGACCTTCGGTTTTATGTGGTTCTCAGAATAAGTACAGGTTTCCACTATCCAAACTGGTACGGGGTATTTTACAAAATCAAATGCCTGCAGCACGTCATGATCTACCCCTTCAATATCCAGCGATATCAGTAAGGGCAACTCATTATTCATATATTTCGCTATTATATATTCGATCGTTAGAAGTGGAATACGCAGAACCTTCTTTAGTTGATATTTACCCGATTGCTGCCGGAGCCCTGCTTCTTCTTTTGATAAGGTATTGACAGAGGGCTCATCAAAAATATAAAAGTCGGCCTCGCTGTTTTCTTTATCACTTACAGCCGCCTGGATAACAAGATCCCGCGGCCTTGATCTTTTTAAAACCGAATGGAATACGGGGTCTGGCTCAATCAATATTCCCCTGCCCTTCCGCGTATAAAAAAGATAGGTATTGTTACAGAATACAGGGTCATTGGCGCCGATATCCAAATACGTGATATTCCGGATACCCATAGTGCTGAAAAGAAATTCGAGTATGCGGTCTTCTCCGGCCTGTGCAAATGAATTGACCCGGAGGGAAGGCTTTATTAATTTATAAATAAGTTTATTAAACATGCATCGGTATTTTAATAAAGTTGCTGTTGCAAACCTAAGTTGTTTAGTTGACTACAGCATTGCCAGGCAGGTTTTATTATAATGCTGCAGTCATCAATAAAAAAGACATCAGTAAATGGTATGAAAGTAAATATTAGCTGGCAATATTAATAGTTAGCTTTAAAAACCATTTTAAAACAGTAAAGCAATTTTCTGAATTTGGGTTTGTTTTTTATTACCAATAGCTGCTCCATGTTATTTAAAAAAAACAGTCCACGGTGCAAACTTAATTTCCTGGTAAACAAACGTATCATCGTGTCGAGTATTTCTTTGGTAGATTCATTTAGAATTGGCGCATGCTGGAATGTTTTTAGATCTGAAAGTTTCAAATAGAATTTTTCTTTATTCGTTCTTCTTTTTTTTCTGTTTCTTGTTTTTCCTGTTCCCACCAGATTATTCTCATGTTGCCGGTATCTTACCAGGGGGGCATCTACATATTTAAGTCCATTGTTGGAAGCGGCGCAAAAACTGATCCACCTGTCAAACATCATATCTTCCGGCAGGGGTAAAATGCTCCTGGCAAATACCGTTTTCATTAATATAGTATGTCCGGGTACGCAGTTTCCCATTAAAAATGGTGCCCCATCAAAATAAGATTGCAGTTTCATTAATGACTTGAATTCTTTATTCAACGAATGTCCTTTATGGTCAACCAACAGTGAATTGGAATAAATGGCATCTTCGTCACCAAGCTCATTAAAAAGTGTTTCCAATTTATGCAGTTCCCATAAATCATCCTGGTCGGATATGGCAATAAAATCTCCGGAACAGTTTACAAATGAATTTTCAAAAGTTTTGTTTACTCCCCTGTTATGATCATTCTTCAGCAGTTTAATAAACCCATGATCTTTTTGAAATTCTTCAATTAGCTGTACGGTATTGTCAGTAGAAGCATCATCTGTAATTACAATTTCAATAGGTCTGTAGCTTTGAGCGAGAATAGTTTCTAATTGTTTTGTTATATATTTTTCTCCATTATAAGTAGCCATTGCAACA
>JANMLJ010000120.1:0-4272 GCA_031372465.1 Chitinophagaceae bacterium
GTAAAAAGATCAGCAACGATAGACAGTACCTGTGCCCCGATGATACCACCAAATAGCCCGGCCAATATTCTGGCGGCGAGCAATAATCCATAGCTTGGTGCTAATCCGCAGGCAATAGTGCCAATTAAAAACCCGATATAAGCAAGTACTAATGATCTTTTCCGGTCGAACCTGTCAATAAAAATAGCAATAAATAAACCGGAGAAAAAGGCACTGATGGAGTATGAAGCTACCAGGATACTGAATTGAAAGGCAGTGATCTTAAAATAGGGTATCAGGTAATTGCTGAGGGGCATCATGATAATAAAGTCAAGAATATGCGTAAAATGCAGCCCTGCCAGCAGGAATAGTATTATTCTTTCTTTGTTGGTCATAATGCGAAAGCGACAAAGATTCATTGTAATTAGTAGAAAAACAAATAAGCCTTTCAGTAAATAGTAAATGACGGGGGATGATCAGGTTATATCCACTCTGTATGAACGATATATAGGTAATAATTCGTTCCAATCCGGGCTAGCATTTTAACAGGCTTTTACTTTCCGTTTCAGCCGAAAAAATGTACTTTTGCAGTCTTAAAATCAATTAATATCTTTAGTAAAACTTCTTACAGAAGGCAACTGACAATTTCTTGTGTCAGGGTGTTTTTTTTATTCGCTTTGTGGGGAGGAAAAGTAAAATCCCAGAACACCAACTATTCTTTATTAAAGGATATAACAGGTGCCACTAATAATTTTGCAGTAACACAGCCAGTAGATTCCGGTAATATTGTTTTAGCACCAGGTTTTGATCAACCGGTTAGTTCCGGCAATTTTAAACAACAGGTAGCAGAATTTAGTGCTGATCGTAAGGAAGAATTTTTTTGTCCCGGCCCCCCCATAATTAATTCATTCTCGCCCATATCCGGGCCCGTTGGTACGGTTGTAACGATTACCGGAACAGGATTTGAACCATTCCCCGCTAATAATATTGTTTTTTTTGGTGCTACAAAAGCTACTGTAACGGCAGCTACCACTACCTCACTTACAGTTACAGTACCGGTTGGGTCTACGTACCAGTATATAACAGTTACCACTACCTGTAATTTAACCGCGTATTCTTCAAAGCCATTTATTACAACTTTCAACTGTAACGGTACTATTACCAGTAGTTCCTATGCTCAGAAAGTTGATTTTACAAGCGGAACAAAACCAAAATGGGTTTCTCTTGGAGACCTGGATGGAGACGGTCAGGCTGATATGGCCGTACCAAACCAGGGGTCAAATATCCTTTCTATATTCAGAAACACCAGTATTATCGGAACTGTTTCTTTTGCTCCCCGGCTGGATATTGCAACACCATCAGAACCTAATTTTGTTTCAACAGGAGATCTGGATGGTGACGGAAAGCTTGACCTGGTTATTCCGAATTATACAGGTATTGGAGCAGACATTTCCATATTTAGAAATACGAGTGTGACAGGCAGTATTTCATTTGCTTCAAGAATGGATATTATTGCAGGTAGCAATTCTGTAACTGCTTCAATTGGTGATCTTGATGGAGATGGGAAACCCGACCTGGTTATCACTAATTGGAGTGCTAACACGCTTTCAGTATTCCGGAATACAAGTAGTGTTGGAGCTATCTCCTTTGCACCTAAAGTAGATTTTATTACCGGAAATAATCCTTATGGCGTTTCAATTGGCGATCTCGATGGCGACGGAATACCCGATCTCACTGTGGCCAATGCATTTTCCAATACCTTTTCAGTTTATAGAAATCTTTCTTCCATTGGTACTATTTCATTGGCCCCCAGAGTGGATTATACAACAGGTACTTATTCTGTTGGCGTATCTATCGGGGATCTGGATGGGGACGGAAAGGCAGACCTTGCAGTTTCGAACTTTGTTTCAAATACAGTCTCTGTATTCAGGAATTTAAGCACGACCGGAATAGTAACTTTTGCTCCAAAAGTTGATTTAATAACGGGGATTGGTCCTTTTAGCGGAATTTCCATAACCGATCTTGATGGAGATGGAAAACCTGACATGGCTGTAGATAACTATTTGTCTAATTCCGTTTCTATTTTCAAAAATACAGGTACAAGCGGCACAATATCATTTAACGCAAAAATTGACTTTACAACAGGAACCGGTCCTTTTGGACTTGCTATTGGTGATATAGATGGGGACAATAAACCAGAACTTGTTGTTCCGAATTGGAATGCAAATACTGTTTCCGTTTTAAGAAATACTATTACTCCGATAAAACCATCGGTAAATATTTCCGTAACTCCAACGGGATCAATTTGTGCGGGTACTCCCGTAACGTTCACTGCTTCACCGGTAAATGGAGGCAGCACTATTTTTTATCAATGGCAGTTGAATAACATAAATGTTGGAACAAACGCTTCTACGTTTACTTCTGCTTCTTTATCGAATGGGGACAATGTATTTGTCATAATGACTTCTATTTATACCTGTGCCCCCACTTCTACAGATAGTTCCAATATCATTCAAATGCAGGTTATGCCATCACCGACTCCCGGAGTGACCATTACAGTTAGTCCGGCTGGTACGATCTGTTCCGGAACACCAGTAAGTTTTACCGCTACACCAACTAATGGAGGTGCTACCCCGGTATATCAATGGAAGGTAAATGGCAGCAATGTTGGAATAAATTCTCCCAACTATTCTTCTTCCACATTATCAAATGGAGATATCATATCTGTGATCATGACTTCCAATGCTGTTTGTGCCTCTCCGGCAACTGCCACAGCAATAGCTACTGCAATGCAGGTCAATCCCATACTGACTCCTGCAGTGACCATCTCCGTTAGCCCGGCAGGTGCAATATGTATTGGTACACCAGTAAATTTTACCGCTTCACCGGTTAATGGCGGCACAATGCCGGTTTATCAATGGAAGATTAATGGTATTAACGCAGGAATAAATTCGCCCAATTTTTCTACCAACACTTTATCAAATGGAGATATCGTTTCAGTGAGCATGACTTCCAATGCCATCTGTATATTGCCAAACACTGCAATGTCACCGCCAATTGCAATAACTGTTTCGCCAACGGTAACACCGTCGGTTATTGTCACAACACCCGCCACCTCTATTTGTCCGGGTAGTTTGGTAAGTTTCACTGCCACCCCCACTAATGGCGGTTCTACTCCATCCTATCAATGGCAGGTTAATGGAATTAATACAGGAACAAATTCTCCCATCTATTCTTCTTCCACTTTATCCAATGGCGATATAGTGGCAGTAATAATGACTTCCAATGCATCCTGTGTAAGTGTAAACCAGGCAAGTTCTGCACCAATAACAATGATCGTAAACTTAAATTTGCCGGTATCCGTAAGCGTTATACCCAACCCCGCGGGTGCAATTTGTGCCGGCACCAGTGTCACTTTTACCGCTTCTGCAACAAATGGAGGGAACGCTCCAACCTATCAATGGAAGAAAAACGGGATCAATGTTGGAGTCAATCAAACTACTTATACAGATGCAACGCTGAATAATAATGATATGATCACCTGTGTGATGACTTCTATTTTTCCCTGTGCCACCGGGAATCCGGCTACGTCTGTTCCAATAACCATGACCGTAAATCCAAACCTGGTTGCTGACGTAAGTATTGTACCAACCCCTGCCGGAGCAATTTGTCCCGGCACCAGCGTCACTTTCACTGCTTCTCCAACAAACGGTGGCACTACTCCTATTTATCAATGGCAGAAAAATGGAACCAATGTTGGTGCTAATCAAACAACATACACTGACGCCACGTTGAATAATAATGATATTATCACCTGTGTGATGACCTCTAATGCTTCCTGTATATCTGGTAACCCGGCAACAGCGGCTCCTATAACAATGACAGTAAATGCAAACCTGCCTGCTGCTGTAAGTATTGTATCAAATCCTTCCGGAGCAATCTGTGCAGGTACCCCTATTACTTTCACCGCTTCTCCAACAAACGGCGGTACAACTCCTGTTTATCAATGGAAGAAAAACGGGATTAATGTTGGCACTAATCAAACGACATATACAGACGCAACGTTGAATAACAATGATATTATCACCTGTGTTATGACCTCCAATGCAACCTGTGTAACAGGAAGCCCGGCAACAGCTGCCCCAATAACAATGACAGTAAATGCAAACTTACCTGCAGGCATAAGTATAGTTGCAAATCCAGCAGGGACAATTTGTACCGGCACCAGTGTCACCTTCAATGCATCTTCAACTAACGGCGGAACTACACCTGTTTATCAGTGGAAGAAAAATG
>JANMLJ010000139.1:0-4126 GCA_031372465.1 Chitinophagaceae bacterium
AGCAAGTATAGCAACCGCCTTACCCTTTACATTCGTTTTATCAAGATCAGCTTTTGTTCCTTTGCCAACATAAACAATTGGAGCAGATACAGTAGCCATTGCCGTTTGTGCTACCAGCACGTCTTTCCATAATTGGAATGACTGATTGCCAATACTAACAGTTGAGGCAGGGGAAATACGGTTTCTCACCAGAGAAAAAAATTGAAAATAGGTTCCATCATCACCTGCAGGTTTTAAGCCCACGGAACGCAGTTGATTTGCCAGCCACATCGAGACTTTTATTTCATCCAATGTCCCTGCTTCTCTTCCACGAAAATGATCACTTGCCATTTCATAAAGATCTCTTTTCAGATCTGTTTCAGTAATGGACGACAGTGCAGGCGGTAAAGAATTCTTTTTTGTTGATTGAGAAAAAACAGTTGTAGTAAAAATTGCTAACAACGATACTGACAAAAAATAGTTGAATTTCATATTGTAGTTTTTACAAGTAGAAGATAAACTAAAAGTGGTTGATGTTATGAATTTTCTCCCTCCAAAGTCGCAATCGTTTTTCTCGCCGCCTCCAGTCGTATCTTTTTATTCTTCTCAATCATTATTTTAGTTATCCATTTCTCCAGTTTATGATGAAGCGGTATCAGCAGAGCCCCGATAGCAATTAGTATAACTAACATCAACACCGGCGAATTATTGGTGGCATTCGCAAGGTAGGGGTGAATAAACAGGTTGATAAACTCAAACACTGCAAGCAGACCTAGGATAGCAAAGAACTCTATGAACTTTTGTTTTACAATAATGCTGCGGCTGAGGACAAGGAATAGAATTATAAAAGTGATAAGAGCAACAGCAATAGCTGCATATTGAAGATTATGGTTTCTATCTTCTTTTGTTTTTATTTGAGCTTCTGCAATTTCCTCCTGCCTGATCTTTTCATCAAATACAAGGCTTTGCATTTGATTGTTTTTTTGTTGGTTGAATAAAGAATCGTTGGCAATTTTAGTCAGGTCAAGATAAAAGAATGCACTATCCGGCTTATTGATTTTTCTGTAATAGGAAGTTAAGAACCTGCCTGCATCCCGAACCTGCAGTGTAAAAGCTTTTTGCTTTGCAGTTATGAAAGATTGTTTTGCATAAAAAAGTACCGAATCTTTCTGCTTTAATATGTCAAATAGTTTTGCCATACCAAGGGATGTAATGCAAAAGTCTAAAAAGTTATTAGCTCTTGCTGAAAATGGAATGCTTTGCCTGTAATATTCCAATGCAAGTGCAGGTTGACCGGATGCAGCATGGATTCTCCCCATAACAACTGATGCACCGCCTATTTGACGGTCATAATTGATCTGGGAGGCGATATGATATGCCTGTAGTGTATAAAATGTTGCTGAATCAATTTTTTTTAGTTCCAGGTAATTCGCTCCTATGTTTACCAGGCATATTGAAAGGGCCTCTTTATGATTTAATCTTTCTCCCAAATCCTTAGCCTTGAATAAATAAATTAACGCCTGCTGATAATCGCCTTGGTTATTGTAAATATTTCCAATATTGTTATTGTTTCTCCACATCCCGTCAAGGTTATTAAGCTTTTCATTGATCTTTAATGCCTGTAAAAAAGCCTCCATTGCTTTTGGGTATTTGCCTATAATACTATAAGCACTTCCAACTCTGTTTAAACTGACTGCTTCTCCTTTTTCAAAACCTATCCGGCGGGAAAGCGATAAGGCTTCTAATGCCAGTATCATTGCTGTATCAGGTTTTGACTCAGATAATTGGTATGCCAATTCGGCCAGCAATAAAACACGGCCTGTATCTGTTTTTTCTTTTTGCAATGCCTGTTGCAGACTGTCCCGTTTGTGTTTCTGAGATGTTTGGGCATGAGTATAACTCATACTTAGGCCAACAATGAAGAGTAAAATTATTTTTTTCATAAGCATTAATTAATTATCCTCTACTTCACATCAGATTACGATCTGATGTGAAGTAAGGTAACTGATAAAATATTTTATTCTGTAATTAATCCCCGGCTTTTCAGCATCGGCTTAATGTCCGGATCATGCCCCCGGAAAGCCCTGAACATTTTCCCATAGTCTTCCGTATTGCCACGGGATAAGATCATGTCACGAAAACGCTGGCCATTGGCTCTTGTTAATCCACCATTTTCTTTGAACCAGGAAAAAGCATCTTCCTCCAACATGTCTGTCCACAGATAGGCATAGTAGCCTGCTGCATGATTATGAAACCAAATATGTAAAAAGTAAGTGGAACGGTAGCGGGGCGGCACTTCTGATAAATCTAATTTCGTTTTCTTTAATGATGCTTTTTCAAATTTGTCTGCATCTTGTTTGGGTGCATCTGCTGAAAGGGTATGCCACTCCATATCAAGCAGGGAAGCCGCTAAATTTTCTGTTATATTGTATCCACCGTTAAAGGTTGCTGCTTTTTTTATTTTATCAACCAATGCCTGTGGCATTGATTCGTTGGTTTTATAATGAACAGCATAATTTTTC
Organism: Chitinophagaceae bacterium; assembly: GCA_031372465.1. Taxonomy (GTDB): domain Bacteria; phylum Bacteroidota; class Bacteroidia; order Chitinophagales; family Chitinophagaceae; genus JJ008. The sequence goes on from JANMLJ010000139.1 coordinate 2,502, forward strand.
AGCACTTTGGAGTCGAGTGCCCAATGTTCATTAAACTGGGAAGGAAATTCAACAAAATCCTGTACCGCATCTATATTAGATAAGGTGGCATATTTTTGACTGGTAAGAAAACCATGTAAAGCATGTCCAAATTCATGAAACATAGTTGTTACATCACTAAAGCTGATCAACGCCGGCTGATCAGTTGCCGGCTTTGTGAAATTGCATACATTGTAAATCACGGGCTTTGTGCCCAACAATTTTGTTTGCATAACAAAATAGTCCATCCATGCACCACCCCGTTTATTATCCCGTTTGTAATAATCGCAATAAAACAAACCAATGGTGGAATTATCTTTATCGAATAATTCAAATACCCTCACATCTTCCTGGTAAACCGGCAGGTCGTGGCGTTCTTTAAAAGTGATGCCATAGAGAAGGGTTGCTGCATAAAATACCCCGTTTTCCAATACATTGTTCAATTCAAAATAAGGTTTGATCTCGTTGGCATCAAGGTCATATTTTTCCTTACGCACTTGCTCTGCATAATAATTCCAATCCCAGGGTTCTACTTTAAAACCTCCTTTTTGTTTATCGATCAGAGCCTGTATATCGGCAGCCTCTGCTTTTGATTTTGTTATTGCCGATGGTACTAATTTGGCAAAAAATTCATTAACCGCTGCTGGTGTTTTGGCCATTTGATCCTGGAGTTTCCAGCTGGCATAGTTGGGGAATCCGATCAATGTTGCTTTCGCTGCCTGGATCTTTGCTATTTCAGCAACAGTATTCCGGGTATCATTCGAATCATTATTTACTGCACGATTCCAGGAAGCTTCAAACAATTTTTGACGGGTAGCCCTGTTGGAAAGTGATTTCAATGCCGGTTGTTGCGTAGTATTTTGTAAGGGAAGCAGCCATTTATTCTTCAACTTATTAGCTTTAGCATCACGGGCCGCAGCATCAATCTCCCCTTGAGAAAGACCAGATAATTCTGAAAGATCACTTATTACCAAAGCCCCTGCTTTGTTGCCCGCCAGTAATTGGTTATTGAATTTGGCACTAAGAGAAGCTTTCGTTTCATTCAATTTTTTCAGGGTGGCTTTATCAGTATCGGAAAGTTTGGCACCGGCTAATAAAAAATGCTGATGATAAAATTCAATCAGGCGGATTGATTCTGCATCTAACTTTAGTTTACTACGGGTGTTATAAAGCGTTTCAATACGTTTAAACAATTGGGTGTTCAGGTAAATTGCATCACGATGTGCAGCTTGCTTAGAAGCAATCTCACCGGTTATTTTTTGTAATGCAGGATTTGTATTTGCACCTGTAAGCAAGACAAACACTTTGCTCACCCGGTCGAGCAGCCGACCACTTTTTTCCATTGCTGCCAATGTGTTTTCAAAAGTTGGCGGTTTAGGATTATTGGCAATTTTCTCTATCTCCAGTAGCTGTACTCTCATACCTTCTTCAATGGCAGGTTTGAAATCGCTGTCGTTGATTTTATCAAATTGAGGAGCCTGGTAGGGTAATTTGCTTTCGCTGAAAAAGGGATTGGAAGGGGAGAAGTTAGGTTGACTATTTCCATCAACTGTCAAAATGAAGGACATGGTTAATAAACATAACCGGTAGAAATGTTTCATGTTGGT
>JANMLJ010000162.1:0-3952 GCA_031372465.1 Chitinophagaceae bacterium
AATTGCACACAAAAGATCATTGTACTGATTACTATAAAATAGTATTTCTTCAACTTTTTATTTTTGTTTTATCATCAATGCACTTACTACTGGTCTTTCCACGCCATTATCACCCGGACGTACGGTCATCCTGTTGGCAATTATCATAGAAGTAGAACCACCGCCATCCAAATTGATGGCATTCGTGCAACTTAAGTCTTTCAACATGGTTGCCAGTTCTACCAGATTCAATCCTGTATAACCCGCTGATGGATTGTCTCCCTCCACTGCAACTATTAAAACAATTCCATTGGCAGTATATCCGATTGCAGAACGGGGCCTTGCCGTTGTATTATTAATATTAATAAGTTCTTCTGCATCACTGATAGTTATACTGCCGGATTTTAATAACATAGGTGATCCTCCAATAGCACTAACCGGTGCCCACACTGCGCCTCCCGCCGGAAAAGTTTCCGTTGGTATAGGCTGTGGTACGTTGCCCTCTATATTTGGACTGGGCAATGGATAACTGTAAATATTATCATTGCCGGTACCTACATGATAAATCCAGGAGGTGGAAGGAACGCCGGTACTACTTACACCAAATGCCACTCTTGTAGGAAAATAAGCGGTAGTGCCGCCATTATACATTCTGTTGACAGCTTTAATATTAGGCGAAGCAACCACATTATTATATTTCACCAAACTAAAAGATTGATTGCCCCCGAAATAACCTCCATTAATACAGGCATACACCACACCCGTTTCCCGGGAGAAAAATTCACCCGGCTTTTTTGCTGTTGTTGCAACAACCGGTTTAAATTCAAACCGGTCGAGTTTGCTGTCATAGGCCAGGCAAAATATTTTGGTTGTTTTTCCTGCATACACAGAATCATAGGTAAAGACCTGCATTCCATTGGGCAAACTGGTACTATAAGAAGCAGAATATTTCCAACCCTGTGGCAATGTAATTAAGGTAGTAACGGGGGTTGGCGTGGTTGGATTGGAAGTGCCACCACCCGTAGCTGTTTTTTTTGAGCAGGAAAATATGGTGATCAATAAAAAACTCAGGCAGCATAAAATCAGCTTTCGTACACAATATTTTTTATTCAGCATATACTTTTTGTTTTAATCTATTCAATGTTTCAAAGTAAAACATACACTCCCCTTCAAAACCATATTTCCGGTTGAGTTGTATCATCTGTTGCAGTAATTCCGGTTTTACCAGGTAGCCATCACCCAATGAAGTAAGTATGCCGGGGAATATTTTTTTCTTTTGTTCGGCCGTTACCTGGCTATCGAGCTCTTTTAAAATCTTTTCGTAAGCCTCGATAGTATAACGATAGAGTTGTGGCATGATATTGTCGGCATAACCTCCATTCAGCCATGCCGGCCAATCCTGCAGGTATTGTTCTTTACTCCAGGGATAGATGCTGGGTGCCCAGGAAACAATACAGTTTGATCTTGTATTTTTCACCAACGTATAAAGTGATTTACCGAATGCACTTATTTTATCTGCTTTCCATTGCAACCAACCTGGCTCATTGAATAATGCAGGTGCTACTTTTCCTGTTTCACTTTTATACAATGCAAGCGTGGCTGAATCATAACCACCTTCAGCAGGCATGGCCGGTAAACGATCATCGCCCTGAATGCCATCCACTTTATTTTTAGTCACCACTTCCACTACTAATTTTTTCATAAACTCCTGTACGTCGGGATGCATGGCACTCCACCAGTAAAACCCGTTTTTTTGTAATAACTCACCCTTGCTATTTTTACCAGCCCAGTGCGGATATTTTTTATACCACAACCTTGTGGTGTCTTTATAGGCGTAGGAAAAACCAAACTCGAACCAGGCATGTACTTTTAAACCTAGTTTATGGCCCTCTTTAATAATACATTTGATGGGATCAAATCCTTTAAATACGGGATGTTGCCTGACACCAATATAAGATTCCACTACGTCACTTGGATAAACGGTAAGGCCACCATTCCATACTACTACATAAATATTATTAAGCCCTTGTTCTTTGCAAAGTTTTACAGTTTCTTTTATATTTTTTTCAGACAGCAATGCTTTACTGGCCACATTTGTTATCCATGTACCATGTATAGGTTCCTGTCTTTTCTGTGCAGCGAGAACCGTATTAAAAAGTAAACCAATTGATAGAATAAAATATTTCATAATCCGGCGTTTTTGTATTCCCTATAACGGTTGTATAAATGATGTGCAGATAAATACATTGATTGCGGGCTCATAAAGTGGGAAAATTCAAAGGTGATAGCCTTATCATAACCCGCCCGCTTAGCTGCTTCCAGCTTTAATTGCAGTTTCTCAAATTTGATAGGAAGAAACTTAATAGGTAAATCCCGGTCAAAACTTTCCGTATTGGTCCATGATTGAAGTCCGTACTTATCTGCCATTTTTTTATTGATGGCCAGAAAATTATAGAGTTCTTCTATATCCACATGCCCATCCTGGAATGCTACCGCATCCACGGAATTTTTTATACCATCAAAAATTTCATTCCACTCCGTTTCATGTTCCTGTAATGAAATAGCCTCCGCTTTTGTAAGTATCCCTGAAGAAGCCATCACTGCTTTTTTGCCATCAATCCAGGGAGAAATAAATACAGGCAGGTTATTGCTGATTTCTTTACAATGTAATCCCATCGACTGAAATCCTTCAATGGCTCCTTTGGTACGGCGGCTTATTTCCATACTGAGGTACCATCCTTTAAACGATGGATGATGGCCATACTTCCGCCACACTTCTTCTGTTACATATTTATTATCATCAATTTCACTGGTAACATCTCCGGTATCCCAATACCTGCCGCTATCATAAAGACCAAAATAAAAATTCATTCCATATTTATCGGCCAGTGATAAAAATAAATCCACCAGATCAAGCGGTGGTGAAAAACAGGAATGTTTAGCAAGCAGGTAAACCGATGGATAGGTCAGAAATTTGCGGTAACCGCAGCGGATCAAAATCACTGTATCAATACCAGCTGCCTTCATGTGCTGAAAATCTTTTTCCCATTCTGCCGGTCCCCAGTTTTGGTGCGGTATATCATGACTTATTTCATCCAGGAATGTTCCGGTAATAAACATTATTTCATTAATTTATTTTCTATCAAAACCTTTTTCCATTTTTTATATCCTTCCCCGGTAAGATGAAGTCCATCGTTAGTGAACTGGCTGGCTAATTTTCCGGATTCATCAACAAAATGATTGTATAAATCTACATAAACAATATTTTTTTCTTTACATAATTTTTGTAAAGTGGTATTGATGGCAATAATATGAGCTGTCTTATTCTGATGGTTTTTAAATTCGCTGAAAGTATTGTTGGTGGGCAAAATGCTTTGAATATACAGGCGGGTTTGGGGCGTTTGTTGCTGAATTTCTGAAATAATTTTTCTATAGTTACCGGTTATCACTGAATCGGGGATATTACGGGCAATATCATTAATTCCAATTAACAGAAAAATCTTTTTAGGCATACGCCTGGTTATTTCTTTAAGTCGAAATAAAATGCCATACGTATTGTCAGAACTTATACCTCTGTTTAATGTTTTTACACGTGGAAATAATTCACTCCATTCACCACCATCTGTTATACTATCACCCATCCAAACTACTTCCCCTTTCTGGTCTGGCATTATTTCAAACATACTCAGTTTCTGGTCATAATAATAAAAATGAAAAGATGAATCATAAGTTGATTGTGCAAACAAACATATTGGGTAACTAAAAAATAATAAAAGTAGTAACCGCATCCGTTCAATTAATTTTCAAGTTTATCATACCAGTTCTTTTTTAAAAAGAAGCTGGAAACCAATAATACGGCCAGGCAAATCCATACCGTAGTCCACTGCCGGTAAGCAATATATAGTGGCATAATGATCATACACATTTGCCAGACAATTCCAGCCAGTACATTAATACCATCTCTCAAAATACC
>JANMLJ010000194.1:0-15417 GCA_031372465.1 Chitinophagaceae bacterium
TACTGCAGCAAAAAAAACAAAAGCCAGAATATATGATATGCCCCTTGCATCTAGTATCCAGCATCCAGTATCCAGCATCCAGTATCTAGTATCCAGCATCCAGCATCCAGCATCCAGCATCCAGTATCCAGTATCCAGTATCCAGCATCCAGTATCCAGTATCCAGCATCCAGCATCCAGCATCCAGCATCCAGTATCCAGCATCCAGTATCCAGTATCCAGCATCCAGTATCCAGTATCCAGCATCCAGCATCCAGCCCCCAGCATCCAGCATTTACCCTCATCTTAGTATGTTGTAATCCTCTATTTAAGTTGTTGTAATCCTCGTTTTAATACGATGTAATTCCCGTTATAATGTGTTGTATTTCTAATCTTACTATCCTGTAAGGATTATACATTAGTTGTTCAAAACCCTTTACTGTTTCAAAAAAAAATTACCATTTGTTACTGTAAAATAAAAATGTTTTCAGTTTCAAGTAAAGCTTAATAATACAGTATCTGTAAACGGCTTCTTTGAATCTAGAAAACATTTGCCGGGTTTTTCCAATCCTCCTATTTCCATTTTTATCTAAAAATTATTTTGTATGAACCAACGCTACTCCTTGCTAACATTATCTTTTGCTGTTACAGCTTCTTACAATTCTATTGCTTCCGCAAAATACAAACGCCATAAATTGTTTAGTAAACTCCTGCTCAGGGTTTTTGTTTTTTTAGTGATGGGTGGGGCGAAGAGTTGGGGGCAGACTCCTGCAAATGGTGGGTTTGAAGCTACGATCAATTCTTCAACTAACTGGACAACTTCTGGTACTGCTGGATCAACGAATGCGAAAACAGGAGTAAATGCATTAATTCATACGACTTCTAGTACTTCTAATGTTGCACATACTAATATTTCGATAATTAGTATTCCGAATAACAATTATGCGCATGTTATTGGTTGGGCAATAGGTAGTAACGCAAACGCAAGAGCATCTTGTGGAGGGACTTTGAATGTAACAGCCAACAGTACTGCTATAGCAACAATAGGTACGACATTAACCCGGCTAACATATGATGTTCAAAATACATCAGGCTCATCACAAAACTTTAGTTGTAGAGTAAACACCAGGAGTGTCTCCGGTTCCACTACGCTCTACTGGGATGATATAATAACTTATACTTCTACGAGCGCAACTGCTGATTTAATAAAACCAAATCCTGCTACTGTGTTTACAAATGGAACAACAACGGCAAGTTCAATTGGTTTTAGTTGGACAAATGGTTCAGACCCGGGAGGTACGGGAATTCAGCATACAATCATATTACGAACTACAAATTTATCAGCAGCTATACCAGCTATGAATGACCAGGGTCTTTATTCAACGGCTGGAGGTACCTCAGGGCCGAATATTGTTTCAACAGATTGGACCGTTCTTTCTACTAATGTTTCATCTGGCTCAACTGTATTTACAGACAATACAGTTTCTTCCGGGACTTCTTATAAATATGCAGTTATTCATCGTGATTTAGCTTACAATTATTCAACAGCTTTGGTTTCAGGAACAATAGTAGCTTGTGCTGGTCCCTCCATAACTTCCGCCACAGCAGCCGTAAACCCTATATGTTCTAATGGAACAACAACTCTTACAGCAAACGTCGTAGCAGGCACAGATGCTGCAGTAAAATGGTGGACAGCAACCAGTGGTACAGGTATACAAGTTGGTACCGGTAATACTTCAAATCCTGTTGGCCCAGGTACTTACTTTGTTTATGTACAAGGTACTTGCGGAACTGCGGAAGCATCAGTAATCGTTGGTTCTGTTGCAGCCCCCACCGCCAACGCCGGAACCACCCCAACAACCATCTGCGCCAATGGCACCTATGTAGTTGCTGGTTCTTCTGTTACCAATAATGCAGGTTTTACCTGGACAACATCCGGGGATGGTACATTTTCACCCAATGATAATAGTTCGTTGACCCCAACCTATACACCGGGTACAAACGATAAGAGTAGCGGAACTGTTACCATCACATTAACAGCAGTGGGTAATTCGCCTTGTACTAATGCTACCAGCTCTTTACTATTAACCATTAATTCGCTGCCTCCATCTTCCGCTATCACTGTTACGAACAGTGCCTGTCAGCCGGGTTGTATTGTTAACGGCGGCTCATTTGCCATCACACCTTGTACCGGAAGTATAATGACTTTTTATAATGATATAGGCGGAACCAATCCAAGAACTACAGCACCTGTTTATCAACAAGAAACAGCCATGACAATTTTTTATGCCTGTGTGAATACTACTACAGGTTGCCGGTCTGCCATACAATCTTTAATAACGGTACCTGGTACCTGCACTTTGCCTGGAGCGCCAACAGGTAATGCTGCACAAACATTGTGTGCCGGTAGTACAGTAGCCGGGCTAACAGCTTCCGGTAGTAATATCCAATGGTATAGTTTATCCAGCGGGGGCAGCGCATTACCACCCGGTACTCCTTTAACAACAGCTACTATCTGCTATGCCAGCCAGACAGTGGGTTTATGTGAGTCATCAGCAAGATTTGCAGTAACGGTTACTTTATTACCTGCGGTTAACTTCGGGACATTACTTACCTCCGCTCCTGTCACACATTTGTTGATTAGCCAGGTGTATGGAGGAGGGGGAAATTCAGTGGCAATATATAAACACGATTTTGTAGAATTGTTTAATCCTACTGGTAGCACAGTAAGCTTAGCTGGATGGTCTGTTCAATATGCTTCTGCTACAGGAAGTTCCTGGTCTTCAGCAACAACTTCATTAGCTGGTTCGATTGCACCAGGTAAATATTATTTAGTTCAGTTAGCCTCCAGCGGAGGAGTTGGAGCAAGCCTTCCAACAGCAGATGCAATTGGTACAACTAATATTAGCGCAACTGCAGGTAAAATAGCATTAGTAAATAGCACGATTGCCTTAATCGGTAATTGCCCGATACCTGGTGCTACCGTCATCGATTTTGTTGGCTATGGTACTACTGCGGATTGCAGGGAGGGTGGAGGAACAACTGCATTTAATACACCGGCAGGTAGCAATACCTTAAGTTTATTTAGAGCAAACAACGGCTGTACCGATGCCGATAATAACTCAACAGATTTTACTACTGGTACACCCTCCCCACGCAATAGTTCATCACCGTCAAATATCTGTAAGGGTGCGGCAACTCAAACTTTATGTAGTGGCAGTATACCAGGACCTATGATTGTTAGCGGTGGTAGCGGTGGCTCCGGTACATTTATCTACCAGTGGTATTCAAAACTTACTGCTGCTTGTCCTTCGGGAACTGATATCAGTGGCTGGACAGCATTAACCGCTGCTGATGGTACCGGTTTTAATACAAAATCGTTTAATCCTTCAGTTGTGTTAACATCCAATACTACATTTGCCTGCCTCGTAACACCGGCAGGTTCACCAATTTGCGGTGTGCCTACCTGGGCCACTGAATGCAGAATAGTTGTAGTGAATAATGTAACTGGCGGAACCATTGCAGCCACACAGTTTATTTGTTCAGGCGGTGACCCGGAAGCATTTACACAAACAGTTGAATCAACCGGAAGCGGAACATTAAGTTACCAATGGCAAAGCAATACATCTGGATGCGCAGCAGCCTTTACCAATATTGAAAATGCAACAGGAGCAACTTATGATGTACCATCGGGATTAACGGTAACAACTTATTTCAGAAGAGTAACAACAAGCATACTCAGCGGTGTTGCCTGTACAGCAAACAGTAATTGTATAACAGTAACAGTGAACGTTGTTACCGGCGGAACCGTAGCAGCCGATCTGACAATTTGTTCAGGCGTCGACCCCGCAGACCCGGCAGCATTTACACAAACAGTTGAATCAACCGGAAGCGGAACATTAAGTTACCAATGGCAAAGTAATACATCTGGATGCGCAGCAGCCTTTACCAATATTGCAGGAGCAATTGAAGCAACCTATGATGCAAAATCGGGATTAACAATAACAACTTATTACAGAAGAGTAACAACAAGCACACTCAGCGGTGTTGCCTGTACAGCGAATAGTAATTGTTTAACAGTTATTGTAAAGCCGTTGCCAACCTTATTCACGGTTACAGGTGGAGGTGCTTATTGCAACAACCCCGGAGCTATACCATACCCGATCGGATTATCCGGTTCAACATTGAGTGTAAACTACCGTTTATTCAGAGGGGCTACACCTGTTGGTGCACCTGTACCTGGTACAGGAGGCCCAATTAGTTTTGGTCCGCAGGGTGTAATAGGAACTTATACGGTAGTGGCTACCCATGCAACTACCGGTTGCACACAACCGATGACGGGCAGTGTGTCGGTATCGACTTTTGCCTGTGCACTAAGCATTACCGATCCATGTAGCTGTTTAAAGAATGCAACAACATTAACTAACGGACAATTCGGAGAAACAGTAACAGTGAACGGACCTACCGGTCAAACCTGGACAGTGACTGCTGTTACAGGATTATATACTACGGCAAGCCCAGCACCACCACTGGCGCCAAATCCGATCTTAGTGGGTGCTACGATGACGGAAGGCCCTGCAGGAGTGTATATTTTAACAGGTAAACATATAGATGGCATCGGTTATTCTGTTTCGGTCAATAATGGAATGGGATCAACTCTTACCATTGGAAATATGTGTGAATACCCTAACCCGGTGATTACGGGACTTGCTCCTGCAATATGTGCCAATAATACACCTATAACGCTAACGGGTACCCCGGGAGATGCCAATATCGTGAACCAGTCGTTTACCATCAATGGTGCTCCTGCCACGCAGTTCACTCCATCCATACCGGGTATTTACACGATTGGTTATACGGTTAATGGAGGCGCACCAAAAGCATTTGGGGCTAACGATCCCGGCTGTACGCAAACAGTAACACAGTCAGTGACGGTGATTACATCTGTTACGGGTACCATCCTGGGTAATTCCAATACAACTATCTGTGCCGGCCAATCCAGTGATATTAATTTGAGCCTGTCGGGTGCGCCCAACTTTACGGGTGTGTTTAATATAGCCGTACAAAGTGGTTCAGGAATAGCAACACCGGTATTCAATTTTGCGGCAACCACCAATGGTGCATCATCTATTACGATACCTAAGGAGAACCTGACCAATACCAGCTCATCACCGGTTACTTATAAAGTAATCTGGGTGTCTTTGTCGGATGTCAGTGGTTGTCCGGTGTCATCATTGACCGGAACAGCTACTATTATTGTGTATCCTATTCCTACTATCGCTGTTTCGGCTGCGCCTGTAGTTGATATTTGTCCGGGAACACCTATTTTGTTTCCTGTCACTAATCCTAATAATATTCCCGGAAGTAAGTTTAATATTGTGGTGAGGGATGTATTAAATAACGTAGTTTTTACCCGGGACAATATTCTATTTGGTGTTACGGCTAGTTTTGTATTAAATAATTGTAATCTTAATAATCCATATACCGCCACTTTCACTCCAATTGGCCCCGATCCTCTTGGTTGTACAGGCATTCCTGTACCAAGAATCTTTAATGTAAGAGATGCAGTAGCTCCTGTATTGAAAAACGGAGCTGTACTACCGGCCAATCAAACTAATGTGAATGCCTGTAAAGCAGGTGCACCGGCATCACCAACGGTTGCAGATATAAAAGCACTGTACACCGATAATTGTACTGCCGATGCCAACCTGGTGGTAAACCAGACGGTCAATACAGTAACAGGAGATGATTGCAACTGGACAGCTACGTATACGTTTACTATTAAAGATGCATGTAATAATACAACTACTGTTACGATAACGCATACCGGCAAAGATCTGACAGCACCCACGTGGACATCTGTTGCAGGCAGCCTGAACAGTACAGTAGAGTATTGTGATATTGCGGCATTAAACGCAGCACAGACTTTAGTACCGGTTGCTACCGATAATTGTGGCGGAGTAGTTTCATACTTTAAGAGCGCAGGCGTCTTTGCACAAACGGGATGTTCACATAATGGTATTATCACCAATACTTTTGTTGCCAAAGATCCATGCCTGAATACTTCCATTGTATATACACAGGTAATTACGATTGTAGATAATAACGGACCAACGCTTACTACCAACTCAACTACCGGTCTGACTTTGGATATTGGTGGTCCTGGTTGTAATAACACATTGCCTGACTATATTACTCTTCTGAATGCACAAGCAGCCGATTGTGCTACACCTCCAGGCTCAGTTCCTAATACACCCGTTATGAATCCGTTTGTTGCTAATTACCCTGTAGCTGGTGCGGTTACATTAACGCAGTCTCCTGTAGCTGGTACTTCTGTATTCGGACCAGGTGGTACCATATTACCTGTTACGATTACTGCAACAGATGTATGTGGTAAAATAACAACCAGAACATTTAATGTAAATATTGTTGATGCTACAGGACCGATAACAAGATGTCACATTGATACACTTACATTGGGTACTAATGGAACAGCATTCATCTTACCTTCTTTCATTGATGGTAATGCAAATAACGTGGCAGGTCTTGGTAACAAGTTCCCATTACCACGTACGTTGAGTTCAGATAATTGTACTCCGGTTACTTTGAAATTTAATGTTGCCGGAAATCTCAGAGATACTGTATTCTTTAATTGTGGTTCAGTAAATCCTGGTCAGCAGGCTACATTAAATACGGTAGTTCTCAGATCTACAGATGTGGCGGGTAATTTCTCAGAGTGTACAGCAACAGTAAGAGTTATTGAAAATACACCACCGGTGTTTACTACTTGCCCTACTACTACACTCAGTGTAAATAAGGATGCTAGTTGTGTATATGTAATGGAGGATATGCGGGTTAAATTCCCTAATCAGTTTATAGCGAAGGATAGTTGTGGACCAAGCAATGCTCAAAATGGAATCACGTACACACAGTTCCCTGCAGCAGGATCTATTATAGGTGGATTGTCATCAATTCCAGTTACGAACACTGCTACAGACACCCATACAAATACAGCAACATGTACATTTACTTTGGTATTGAATGATGTAAAAGCTCCGGTGTTTACATGTCCTAACCAGAATCAGGTATTAAATGCATCGGTTGGTAACTGTAATGCTGTTTCTAACACATGGACAATACCAACAGCTATGGATGCTTGCAGCCCAAGCAATGGTTTAGGTCCAATCACCTATTCAGTAGCAGTTACGGGTAATACAACATTACCTGCAGTAACAATGACCACTACATCAGCTACTTTCTTTGTAGGTGTTACAACGATCACTTATACAGTTAGAGACCAGGCTGGTAATACCAGTGCATGTTCATTTAATGTAACGGTGACCGATAATGTAAAGCCAGTACTTGCAAATTGTCAGACTAATCAGTCATTTAATACAGATGCCGGAACTTGCGGATGGACGAAAGTAAGTGCTTCATGGAATGCTACAGCTACAGACAATTGTCTATTATCAGGTATTACATACAGATTGTCACCAGCATCAGCAGGTCCTGTACAGAGTGTTGCTCAAAATGCGATTACGCTTGCAACAGGTACAAGCCTTGCAGGTGTGACATTTGCAACAGGCGTTACAAAAGTTGTGTGGATAGCACGAGACTTTACTGGTAACACGGATAGTTGTACTTTCTTTGTAACAGTTACTGATAATATAGCGCCAACGTTTACTTGTCCGGCTAATGTTACGTTTGCTGTAAATGCGGCAAATTGCTCAGCCAATGTACCAGCGTCGTTGACTTCTGCTACTAGCATCTTTGATGCTTGCGCAGTAACATTGCAAGAGTGGGATGTTGTATTCCCTGTAGCTTCTGGTTTACCACCAGCTTCAGGTACTGTTCAATTACCGAACAACTTTAATTTCCCATCAGGAACATCAACTGTACAATACCGTATAAGAGATGCAGCGAATAATAACGCAGTATGCACCCTTATCGTAACAATCGGAAGTGGAGTTACCGGAACAATTGGTTCTGATGCAACTGTAGGCCAGAATATTGCGACTACTTCTACGATCGTATTCACAGGATCAGGAAGTGCAGCACCTACTGGAACACAAGTGTACACTTTCAATTATAGCCTAAGTACAAATGGTGGAGTAACATTTGTTAACCAGGGAAATATATCAACAGCGGCAGGTAGTAATGTAATTACCGTAGCACAACCAAATGCTACTCTGGGTAAGTTTATCTACAGATTGAATAGTGTAACAGATGGTAATGCATGCCCTGGTGCAGTAGTTGGTCAGAATACGGCAACTATTAACATTGTAGTAGGAAATCCTAGCCTTGCAATATCTCTGGATTTAGCACCTTCTCAGATCAATGCTGGTGGTGCAATTGAAGAGGCGATAGTAGTAAGGAATATCGGAACTGCTCCGACAGCTGGAACAATCACGGTGAATGCAACAGTATACAGTGCATTAACAGGATTGACAGTTGCGCAGAGTTTAGCGAATGCTACGATAAACGGTACACCTTACACACCGTCAGCAGGATGGACCTTTAATGCTGCTACCGGAGACTTTACTTCATCAGCAGTGATACCGGCAGGTGGTAATAGTGTACTACGGATTCGTATTACAAGAGGTACGGGCTTACTGGCAGGAAGTGCATCAAAGGTAAACCATACGGTAACGATATGGGGTGGAAGTGAGCCGGCACAACAAGCAAATGATGGAACAAATACTATTAACTTTGCAATTCTTAAAAACTAATAATCACCTGAAAGCTAGATGAATAATGAAACAAGTAACAAATAAATTAATGGAAAGCGGTGGCAAACTGGTATTGCTTTTTATCTGGTTATTGCTGGTAACAGCAGAAACCGGAAGGGGCCAGTGTCTCCCTGGCACCCCGAAAGCCGACCTTCAGGCTGTATCTATGGATCCTAGTGTTTTAGAAATTAGCCCCGTTGGCACAATACAATTAGTTATTGAAATGAAAAACAATGGCCCTTGTGTAATACCAATGGGCGAGGCTAGCTTTACAGTCACTTTTCCGGATACTTATATTCAGCCTGGGGTTCCTTTGAATGTTACAAATGTATGTGGTCCAAACCGCTGGCAGCTTTTTAAGCAAACTCAGGCTGGCGGGTTTTACTCCCTGACCTTTAGGAATAATAGCGAAGTAATCCCAGTTGGTGGTGCGGCCTGTCCTATATCATTCGACATCAGAGGAAAAGGCATTGTTACTACTAAGCCAATCTCGATTTCGTTATCATCTTCATTGACAGCGTTGGCAAAAACTGGTGATTTAAACGTATTAAACCAGTCCACCTTAACAAAACTAAATGTAGGTGCAAATACTTCTCCAATTCCAGCTCTAATAATAACAGATTTCAATGTAAAAGCGAATGAGTGTAATGCCGTTTTGACATGGAAGACATCATCTAATAATATAGCAGACAGTTTTGAAGTAGAGTACGGTATCAATGAAACAGCGTTTACTAGAGTAGGAGTACTGCAAAATAAGAATAGTAATAGTGATTTGACCTATGAATTTGTAAAAGATCAAGGCAACAGTAAAGGGTATTACAGGCTAAAAATAGTAGAGAAAGGTGGGAAAATTAGTTATAGCAAAACAGTAAGTGTTGTTACAAAGTGCATCATCAAAAAAGGGTTTTAAAAAATTATTTTATTTTTACCCAGCCACCGGCATCCATAACTATTTTATTTTCGGCCTGGAGAAATTCAAGAACTCTCCAGGCTTTTTCTTTTTTAATTCCCTGTAATTTAAACAAAAGATCCTTGGTGTGCAGCGGTTCAACTCCAATCAAATTGATGATCCGTTGATGAATTCTTTCAAATTCTTCTTTGCTTAATGGTAAAGTTTTTTGACGCAGGCAGTTATCGCAGATGCCGCAGGCCTTGATGGCCGTATCGCCAAAATAAGTACCAATGATCTGGCTACGGCATTCAATTTCTTCCTTCACATAACGCATCATTTGTTTCATCCTCTGTTGAAACTGCTCTTTCCTGGCTGTATAGGCAACCATATTTATTGTAATATCTTCGGCTTTTATACGCGGTTGAAGGAATGCTATTTGTGGAGTATCTTTTTGCGGCCGGTATTCGATTATTGCAGACTGATGAAGCACCAATAATTGCTTTTTTATTTCGGCTGTATCTTTCTTCATTAACCCCGCTAATATATTTTCTGAGATAGAAGTTGGCCGGTCAAAAATTCCTTCATACGACCGGAGTAATGTCTTAATAAGTGGTTCTGATTCAGCTTGTTCTTTTTCATATAAATACAAACGCTCTTTGTTAGTGATAAAGCTAACGGAGGATGGCAGAAATACCTGTTCATTAAATGCTAACCAGTTTTCCTGCTCTAAAGCTTTTAAGGAATACAGGGTAGTGTAACCGTTCAGTTTAAATTTCTTTATAAAATCAGCCATATCAAAATCATAATATTGCCCTTCGCCGCTGCCGGTTGTTATTTGCAGGTAATTTGAAACGGCCTGGTAAGTAGTACGTATATCTTCTACTGTTGGAAATCGTACAGAAGCCATTGCAACAAGTTCCTTTAAGTCACGCTCATCATACAACAAAACCGCATACGATTTTTTCCCGTCTCTTCCTGCACGTCCTGCCTCCTGGTAATAATTTTCTAGGCAATCAGGTACATCAGCATGTATTACTGTTCTTACATCCGGTTTGTCAATACCCATTCCAAAAGCATTGGTACAAACTATCACGCTTATTTTATTATTTATCCAGGCTTCCTGTTTTTTACTTCTTTCCTCCTGCTCAAGTCCGGCATGATAAAAATCCGATGAAATGTTTTGCAGTTGCAGCAACTCACTTATTTCTTTTGTTCGTTTCCTGCTTTTGCAATAAACAATACCTGAGCCGGGAACCTTTCTTAGTATTTCAATGATCTTATTGATTTTAGCATCTACGCTGAAATTGCTGTAAGAAAGATTCGGCCGTTCAAATGACTGACGGAAAACTACAAAGCCGTTCATGAAATCACCAGATTTCGTAGTTTGCCCCCCTCTCCACTCAGTGGAGAAGGGTAGGGGGTGAGCTGTTAGTTTTTCACAAATATCTTTCTGCACAGCTGGTGTAGCCGATGCCGTTAATGCAAGAACAGGAATGTCGGGCAACTCATCTCTCAATGCGGCAATCCGTAAATAAGGCGGACGAAAATCATATCCCCATTGTGAAATACAATGCGCTTCATCCACGGCAATCAAACTGATATGTAATCCGGGTAAATATTCTTTGAATAAATTGGTTGCTAATCTTTCCGGAGAAACATAGAGAAATTTACAATTACTTGCTGAAGCTATGTTGAAAGTATTGATTACTTCTTTACGGCTCATACCCGAGTAAATGGCAAAAGCAGTAATACTTTTTTTACGAAGATTCTCTACCTGGTCTTTCATTAATGCAATCAACGGAGAAATAACCAAACATATTCCTTCTTTTAACAAGGCGGGTACCTGGTAGCATAGCGATTTGCCACCACCCGTTGGCATCAGGGCTAATACATCTTTTCCATCCAGTACAGCATTGATAACTTCTTCCTGCAATGGCCGAAAGGCATCGAAACCCCAATATTGTTTGAGAATAAGTTGAGGTGTTAATGGTGAGTTATGAGCACGGGTACTCATTATCAGTAAATCTTTTTATGTGTAGTCTTAAAAGCGATAATAAATAAGGATCTGGTTATTATTATCGATTCTTCCAATGATTTTTTTTTAGTCTTTGTATAGCTTGCCAAAACAAATGTCTTAGTAATATTTAAAAAAGCAAGTTTTGTTTGTGATAATTTAGAAAACATAATTTATTTTTTTTTCTAAACTAATAAATTTGATATCAAAAAAACTCCAAACGCCCTCCTTCGCTAAAGCTTCGGAGGGCAAGCCAAACTCCAAACTCCAAACTCCCAACTCCCAACTCCCAACTCCCAACTCGTTACTCAACTCTTTTCCTGAAAACAATCATTTCTACCCGCCGGTTCTTAGCTCTTCCGGCAGCTGTACTATTAGAGGCAACTGGTTTTGTTTTTCCAAACGGATGTATCTGAATAGAGGCGGGAGCTACAATTTGATGCTGAAGCAGCCACATCCTGATACTTTCGCAACGTGATTGACTCAGCGCAGTATTACGTAAGTCATTACCAATAGAATCAGTATGCCCCTCTACATACATACTGTCAATTGTTGATGACGTATTATTTTTTGTAAAAAATGCCTCCAGCATTTTCAATGCTTCGGGTTTCAGATTTGCTTTATTGAAATCAAAAAAAACGTCCCCTAATTTTAATGTATCTGGTTGTACAGGCAGGGGCAATAACGGAGGTAGTGGTGGTGGTAATGGCTCTTTGATTTGTGTAATGTAATTACTGTCAGTATTTTTAAAAACAATCGCCAGCTCACCTTTGCCATACAAAGAATAGTCCATTACCTTGTGCCGGAAATTGTAATTGTAAATCTCTTCTTTGTTAAGCATAAAATCAGGACAAGTTGTTTCCCGGTTATCTTCCGGGATCAATTGAAAATTATCCAACACCATAGAAACTGTTTGTGTGCCAATCAATTTCTTTTTTGCACCTACGGTATCTTCTTCAATATAACTGCCGAATGTCAGGTATTTTTCTGTGCCATCAGCTACAAAACTGTATTCAAACTGAAAGAAATTTGTATTGGGAACTGGCTTAATCGAAATGATACTGTCAGGGTGCATATTTTTTGAGAAAGGCCTTCCGGGCACATAGAATTTTTCCCCAACACATACACCTGCTTTAAAAATCAACCTGGGATTCAGCTTTGCTGACACTAAGCCTTTAAAAGTATAGCGGTTATTTTTTTGTAAACCACAGGGAAGAATAGTACCGATGATAGGTGTAAAACCGGTAAAACCAAGCCAGTTGTAAAAAATGGCGTATGAATTTGTTCCTAAACGCGTTGAAGTTGTTTCATGGTCAAGCATCTGGGCCTTTACATCTTTCAGGTAAAACCATCCTTCTACACCACATTCAGCAGTATATTCTGAACAGGTATTTATCTCTTCAAAACCTCCATTAAGTAATAAATTGGTTTGTGCGGTAGTAAAACTTATTTGCATTAGCGGGGCTAAAAGCAATAAAAAAATTTTATGACGGAGAAACAGAAAATTCATCGTTGATTTTCACCAGTTAAAGTGAAAATAGAATTAATTATTGAATGAAATGATGAATAAGTAGTTAAAAAAATACTTGTCAGGTTACTTTTTTTACAAATAACCGTACAGAGTTAAAAGCCAGCACTACATCACTTAATCCCATGGCGAGTGCTGCAAAGCCGGGCGTAAGCAATCCAAATGCTGCAATAGGAATTGCAATAATATTATAGGCAAAAGCCCATAAAAGATTTTGTTTGATCGTAATATAAGTATGCTTTCCTAATCCTAATGCAGTGGGAAGTTTTTTTAAGCCATGATTCATCAGCACTACCTGTGCAGATTGCATGGCTATCTGCGAAGCATCACTCATGGAAATGCCAACGGTGGCTTTTGCCAGTGCTGGTGCATCATTAATTCCATCACCAACCATGGCAGTTGGGGTAATAGCAGTCAGTTCCGCCACTTTCAACAGTTTTTGTTCCGGTGTTTGTTCGGCAATTATTTCATCAATTCCTAATTCTTCTCCTAATGCTTTTGTTGTTGCATACCGGTCGCCACTTAATAAAATAGTGTTGATTCCTTTTGTATGCAGAAAATCAATAACAGCTTTTGACTCAGGTCTTATCTCGTCTTTCACATCTATCCATCCTAACAGTGATTCATTTTTAATGATATAAATATTATGTGTATCATCATCTGTCATTTTTGCTGCAAATTTGTATGAACCTGCACCCCAGGTATTGCCAGCAGTATCTGCTGCTTTCATACCAAGCCCTTTCACTTCTTCTATTTTTTTCCACCGGATTTCATTGGTTGATTTCCACTCATTGATAATAGCTTTTGCAATCGGATGATTTGAATATTTTTCCAAACTGAAAACTATTTTTTTGAATTCTTCAGCAGAGCCATCCGCAAATGAATAATCAGCAATGATAAATTTTCCGGTAGTCAGCGTGCCAGTTTTATCAAATACAACCTGCTTAATATTTTTAAAAACTTCAAGACTGGTAGCATTTCTGAAAAGAATTCCATTTTTTGCTGCCCTACCTAACCCAACGGCAATTGCTGCCGGAGTAGCTAAACCCATTGCACAGGGGCAGGCAATTACCAGCACTGCAATGCTTCTCATCAATGCCGGAGTAAAATCGTTGAGAACAACCCAGTTGATGATCAGCGTTAGTGCAGCAATACCCAACACAACCGGAATAAAAATAGCACTGATCTTGTCTGCTAATTGTTGCATAGGTGGTTTTTCACCCTGTGCCTGTTTTACCATATTAATAATGCCAGACAAAACGGTATCATTACCAACTGCCGTCACCTGTGCTTTTACCATTCCATCGCTGATCAGGCTACCCCCGATTAAAATACTTTTTGCTATTTTATGTACCGGTACACTTTCACCGGTAACTATTGCTTCATTTACGTATACATCACCCCAAAGTATTTTGCAGTCAACCGGTACCTGCTCGCCACTTTTTATCAATACTAAATCTCCCACTCTTAATAAAGTGTTTTCAACGGGAAAAATTTGTTCTTTGTGTTCATCATCAAAAGCGATCATATTAGCCATCACTTTTTGTGATGTAGCCAGCTTTTTCAATTCCCGTTGTGTAGAAGAAATGGAAGCATGTTCAAGATAATTACCCAAAAATACCAGCGTAATGATAGTGGCAGTTGTTTCATAAAACATATATTGTTCTGCCTGTCCGCTTAACGTTCCATACAAACTATACAAGAAGGAGGAAGTGGCACCGATTGCAATCAGTACGTTCATATTGGGCATTCCATTACGTATACTTTTCAAGGCACTTTTGCCAAAGAAATTCATACCGACTATAAAAACCGGAACAGTAAGGCTAAGTTGTAACCAGGGATCCATCAGCCAATGAAGATGTACACCGGGTAACATATGCAGCGTGAGCAGAAGGGTAAAAGGCAGGCAAAACCAGAATCGTTGAAGATGGGTGGAAAGAAATCGAACAGATTTTTTTTCATCATTACTATGATTGGATAAATGAATGGCCGTATTTACAACTTTGTAACCAAGATCATTTATTCCTTTGCTTATTTTTTCTTCTGCCATGGGAGCAGTTGCATCAAACAAAACATCACCGGTAGCAAAGTTTACTTTTACATTCTTCATACCCTGTTTTTCCAGGTATTTATGAATGTTGAGTGCACAGGTATTACAATCCATCCCTTCTACTTTCCATTGTACCTTTTCCATTTTTTTATTTTTTTGCCGGTAAGACGGTAAGTCGGTAAGTCAGTAAATGATATGTAAACTTTTTCTTTCCGTCTTATTTTC
>JANMLJ010000212.1:0-6454 GCA_031372465.1 Chitinophagaceae bacterium
AAGGATCGGCCCTCACTTCTCCGATTTGTGTAAGGCGAACTCAGGGCAGATGGAAATTTGACATTTTGTTAATTATTGTCCTGAGCCGATAGCTATCGGCTCGGCATCTGATTTGATGGGTGATTGCGAAAAAAAGTATAAGCCCAATCTTGATTTGTCTTTTGAGCCAGAGCCGATTGCTATCGGCTCCGGGCTGAAAAAAATTAGGGGCGCACTTCTTTGTTGTTTATTTTTTTTAAAGGTGTTGCAAAAATAATTTTTTGCAACGAAGTCATCAGGAAAAGTGAAATTGAAAATTACATCTTTGTGGCTTAGTGTCAATGCGGCAAATCGCTGGTTTAATTTTTGAGCCTCATCCCATTTAACCTTGCCAAGGCATTAAGGAAGTATTCTCCCGTTTTTTATTTAGCTTTAAAGCCTACTTACCCCCATGATAAAATCAAAATGAATTAACAGTAATAGACCAAACATGACTAAAGCTTTTTATCTTCTTGCCACTTTTTTCTTTATGTTTTTTGTAGCACAGGCGCAAAAAGAAGGGCAACCGTTGGCGGATTCATTAGAACAGGTTTTAGCAAGAACCACGCTTGCTGCTACTGAAAGAGTAGATGTTTTAACAAAACTGGCTTGGGAGTATCGTAATCTCCTGCCAAAAAAAGCCATTGCATATGGAGAACAGGCAGAGAAATTGGCAAAAGAGAACCACTATGAAAAAAAATTAGGGGAAATATATTATTCCCTGTCAACGTCCTACAATTTCTATAACGACATAATTAAATCTTATGAATTTGCCCTGATGGCACTTAAGTTTAATACTGAATACCAGGTGACTGATTTGATCCCAATTTCAAAACTGATGGTATTAACCAATAACCCCAATAATACCGATGAAGAACTACTTAATTCTCTCTTCAGGTTATTACCTGAAGTAAATAGTATTAAGGATAAAACCTGGTATATCAGATCAATAGGAGGAGTTGGAAATTCCTTTTTAAGACCTGGAAGATCGAGGCAAGCTGATAGTTTAATACATCTTGCAATTGCAGAATCAAAAAAATATAATCAGAAATTTTTGGAAATGCACAATGTTTCGAGAGTAGGTGATTTGTATTTTGTTAAAAAGAATTACGACTCTGCCATTTATTATCAAAAACTAACCAATAATTATTTTGAGTCTATTAAGGAGAAAAGGATATTTTCAGAAAATCTTGTAGAACTAGCAGAATGTTATTTATTTAAATATACCAATGACCCTAAGCCATTATTCCTGGATAGTGCACAGATATTTACAGACCTGGCAGTAAAAACATGTATAGAAATTGGATACCAGAGTAATATCCTCGATTGTTATAACCTGAATTACAAGATCACGAAACTAAAAGGTAATTGGAAAAACGCGTTGGAATATCTTGAAAAATTTAGATCGCTTAATGATAGCATAAATGGAAAAAATGTAAGAAGGAAATTAGCTGGAATAGCTTTAAAACAACGGGATGAAATCGGAGCTGCACAACTAAAAATAAAGGATGCGGAAGTGGCAAGGCAGAAATTTATAAACTATGTTTCTTTTGCCGGAATTTTTCTAATTCTTGTTATTGCATTTATTATTTATCGTAATTTAAAAAAGCAACGGGCATTGAATAAGAAACTGGAAGAAACGCAGCAACAGTTAATTGCCAGCGAACGGTTAGCTGCCTTTGGTAGTGTGGCAACCCGAATGGCACATGAAATTCAGAATCCGCTGAATTTCGTAAATAATTTTTCGGAACTGTCGCAGGAATTGGCGGCGGAAATTTTAGCAGGCTCTACCGAAACAGACAAAAAAGAAGCCGCAGAAACGCTTTTAAACAATCTTGAAAAAATTAATCATCATGGCAAACGTGCCAGCGCCATTGTTCAGCAATTGCAGGAACATCATAGTAAAGGAACGCTGCATGATTTCTTTGACGAGAAAAATCCTGTCACCTAAAGGAATACAAGGTGATTATTAATATAGTGTCGAAAGATAAGAGGAAAGGCAAGTAGTGTTTGAAAAACAATGCACCTCAGCTACACTTCAAAGAGAGAATATGTTTTGTTTATTAGACAATTTTTTTCAAAAAATGGCAAGACGGTTGTAAATAGTTTTCCGGGGCAAGCTGTTTATCGAAAGTTTAAAAAGAAAGAGGTAAACTACTTTGTTGTTTATTTTTTTTAAAGGGCGATAATTATTCAATTCAACTATGAAATATAACAAATACATCCGGGAGGCCACCCCTGTTTCTGAAATCGGTCTTGGCACCTGGCAGTTGGGACATAATTCCGGATGGCAGGGCATGTCGGAAAAGGATGCTGTAGCACTGGTGGAAAAATCATTGGAATACGGAATTAATTTTTTTGACACAGCGCCAAACTATGGACATGGTACGGCAGAAGAAAGGCTTGGCAAAGCGCTGAAGGATATTGATAGAAGTAAAATAGTCATCAATACAAAATTCGGACATACTGATTCCGGCAGCATAAATTTTAATGCCGCTTATATCCGGGAATCGCTGGAGGGCAGCCTTAAACGATTACAGGTTGATTATGTTGATTCGCTCATTATTCATAATCCCCCTTACGAATATCTTGATGGCAATAAAAATGACCATTACGTGATCCTGGAACGATTAATAGAAGAGGGGAAAATAAAAGCTTACGGAGCATCTTTGGACAGTTATGATGAAATGAAGTTATTAATGACAACCACCAATGCTAAAGTGATAGAGGCTTTTTTTAATATACTGCACCAGGATGCTTCCAGAGCTTTTGAAATGGCAAAAGAAAAAAAGGTAGGCATCATCGTTAAAATTCCGCTTGATTCAGGTTGGTTGTCCGGAAAATATACTGCTGAAAGCACCTTTCATGATATCAGAAGCCGCTGGTCCAGACAGGATATTCAAACCAGGGCGCAGCTGGTTATTAGGGTAAAAGAAATTATAGATAGTAAAGATGATCTTGCACAAAAAGCAATTTCTTTTTGTTTGGCCTATGATGCTGTATCTACCATTATACCTGGAAATTTAACGATAGCTCAGTTAACCAATAATGTGGAAAGTGTAAACAACCCGATCACTAAGGAACTTGTTAAAAAACTGGAAGAGTTTTACCTGAATGAAGTGAAACAGTTAAATCTGCCGTGGTAATAAAAAATCCGGGGCAATAGCCAGAGGGCTTTAAAAGACCGGATCGCCTTCAATTGATGGGCAAACAATTATGAACTATCAAACTTGCAGCAACCCAATTACGTTAGTTGCAAACAAATAAAAGAATACCAGATAAATCATTTAACAGTAGTATGAAAAAAACATTAGTAAAAATAATTTCAACAATTTTACCTAACCAGGTTGTAAAATTTGCCTATACACAATTGACAAACCCGCAGATTAAAAAATTGCGGCCAAATGAACTCCATGTTTTGGAAAAAGCAGTAAAAGAAAAATTTAGTTTTAAAGATTTTGATATCCAACTGTATAAATGGCCCGGAGGCCGGGAAAAAATATTACTCATTCACGGTTGGGAAGGTCAAGCAGGAAATTTTGGCGACTTAATAGAAAAATTAATAGCGCAAAACTATTCTGTCTTTTCATTTGATGGCCCTTCACACGGCTTTAGCAGCAAAGGCAGAACAAGTCTTTTTGAATTCACTGAATTAGTTGGAATATTAATCAGAAAATTTGGTGTGTCAAAATTAGTAAGTCATTCTTTTGGGGGTGTGGCCACTACTTATGCATTATCCATCAACCCCGACTTAAAAATTGACAAGTATGTTTTACTGACAACGCCTGATAAATTTTTGGAAAGGATTGAAGACGTTTCAGAACAAATAGGTATAACTGAAAAAGTGAAAAATAAGCTTATACAACGTTTAGAAAAAGAAACCTCAATTGACATTAAAAAACTAAATGTTAGTGAATTTGTTAAACGTATACATGTTGGCAAAGCGCTGATAATTCATGATAAAAATGATTCCGTTCTTCCAATCAGTCGTTCCAAAAATGTTTATCAAAATTGGAATGTTTGTGAATTTATTGAAATAGAAGGGACAGGGCATTTTAGAATTTTACGAACTAAATCAGTAATTGAAAAAACAGTAGAATTCCTGAATGGCTAAATAAATATTGTAAAAAGAAAAGAACAATTAGATAGACTGAAATAAATCTGATCCTTCGAAATCGCAGGATAATGAGATAAATAAAAACATTAAATCAACAGAGATGAACGACACCAGCCATCACGATGAGCGTTTTGCTAAAATGACATTTGCGTCAGTATATCCTCATTACCTTGCAAAAGTGGAAAAGAAAGACAGATCAAAAGAAGAATTGCACCAGGTAATAAAGTGGCTGACTGGTTATAATGAAAAAAAACTGCAGGAACTCATTGACAAAAAAGTAAGTTTTGAAAAATTCTTTCAACAGGCTTCCATACACCCCAATGCTCACCTCATCACCGGTCTTATCTGTGGCTACCGGATAGAAGAAATCAAAAACCCGTTGACACAACAGGTAAGGTACCTGGATAAGCTGGTAGATGAATTGGCAAAAGGTCGTAAAATGGAGAAAATTTTGCGTGTCTAGTAAAATGATGGAAGAACAAGAACACCCGTATCACTTTCTTTGTAAAAATAGTTCAACATTCATTTCAACAACTATAACTAACCGAAAACAAGATGAAAGGAAAAAATGAATAATTACCCAACAAACAAAAAAATATGCTGACAACCATCCATCCAAAGTTACCCATGAGAGATAAAGCAGTAACGAAAGACTATTATGTAAACAAATTAGGATTTCAGATTTTTGGCGACAATGACTTTGACGGTTACTTAATGGTTCATAAAGATGCTATTCAAATTCATTTTTTTGAATTCAAAGATCTTGTGCCGGCAACAAACTATGGGCAGGTTTATATCAGAACAAACGATATTGAAACAATTTATCAAACATTACTGGAAAGGAAAATCAACATTCACCCAAACGGACCATTAACCACCAAACCGTGGGGACAAAAAGAATTTGCCTTGCTTGACCCAGACAATAACTTATTGACTTTTGGGCAGTTGATAAAATGATAAATCAAATTTTTTCTGCGCTGAGCCGGTAGTCCTAAACTTCGAACATTAATCACCAACACAAACAGAAACTATGAGAAAGAACTATTTATTTGCTTCAACCCTTTTTATAGGCTTATCCCTGCTAAGTGGTTGTAAGAACACTGACAATTCCTGAGCAATAGTAGACAAGCAAGAATAAGCACCACAAGCATACATACCTGAATATTTTAACATGCGACCAAACCTTGAAAAAGAGTACGGCTATTAACATCAAGTAAAAAAAGGTAACTTTAGTCAGCATATTATGACAGTACATAAATACTTATTTCTCTTTTCTCTTTTTTTTACTTTCAACACATCTTCTGCTCAGCAACTCAGTTCAGAAAAGTTGGATACAACCATTTCAATATTCTGGAACCCAAATCTGAAAGTGCGGGTACAAATTATTGAACCAGAAGAACAAAGTGAACAAAAAAAGAACACCGTTCTAACCCTTTATTCTTCAGATCAGGGATCAAAACATATTCTATACAGGGATTCGATATATGCTTACACGATTAAATTCAGATTAATGGACTTGAATGGTGATGGTATCAAAGATCTTCTTGTTTACAACACAAACAATGGCCCGGATAACCGGTGTTACCATTTGTATTTAGTGGATCAGCAACAAGGGCGGCTCACCCGGGTAAAAGGTTTTGAAAAAGTATTCAATCCTTACTACGAACAACGCAGTTGTGGGATCATAGGAGGCGAATTCATTAAAAATAAAATAATAATGCATAGATATTTAATAAACAGTAAAGGCACTCTTGTTATGACTACCTGGGATTGATCAACGTAAAATTGAATGCTATAAAATTTTTTGTTCGTCGCCCTGGTTGAAATTCATTGCTAAAAAACGCTACTTTTACCCGGTCAAAAAAAGCAGGACACATACAAATCAACATCGGACATTAATCACCAACACAAACAGAAACTATGAGAAAAAATTATTTATTTACTTCTAGCCTTTTAATAGGCTTATACCTTCTAAGTGGTTGTAAGAACACAGACAATTCCAAAGCAAAAGCAGGCAAGGAAGAAAAAGCAACAGCAGCTGAGCTACCCGACTATTTTAACCTGCGACCTAAACTTGAAAAAGAATACGGCTATACACATGCAGTAAAAATCGGTGACGATCTGAAAATCTCCGGGGCCGTAAGTATGGACGATTCAGGTACTATCGTTGCTCCAGGCAATATGGAACAACAAATGAAAAATTGTTATACCGACTTAGAAAAAATATTACAACATTATGGCTACACGTATGATGACGTCGTTGCAGAGAATATTTATACGACTAACATGGAAGAATTTATAAAAATTTCCGGTTTCCGG
>JANMLJ010000242.1:0-16622 GCA_031372465.1 Chitinophagaceae bacterium
ACAGCATTTCAAAGAAGACAATCTTGACATTGTAACTAAATTAATGGTAAGGGATGGCGAAGGAAAAAAGCTTTTTGCAGCCCTTGCAAAGTATAAAACAGATATTTTGGGAATTGACTCTTCTATCAAAACAGAGTTTGAAAAATCCCTGAATATTGACTTGTCAAATCCTCCGGGACAGGATAAAAAAGTAAGGCCACTGGAAATAGCTTATTTTAACATGGTTCCTACTGTAGCAGGTCTTACTATCCTTAGTAAGTTTCAGAACGACATCAGAACTGCTGAAAACAGGGTAGTTACTTATTGTCATCAAAAGGTTGGAGAAGTTAAAGTAATCTTCGACACTTATACTGCCATTGTTGGTCAAAACTCAAATTACCTGATGCCTGGCCAGGACCTTGAAATAAAAGCAGGGGTTGGAGCGTTTAGTAAAGCAGCAGCTCCTTCTATTTCTATTGGTGGAGCAAATGTTGCCATAGGTGAGGAAGGATATGCCCTTTATAAAACGCAGGCTGGTGGAGTAGGTGCGCACAGCGTTCCGGTAAGAATAAGTTTCTTTAACCAGGTAACAGGTAAAGAAGATGTGAGAGAAGTTAAAGTTGATTATGTGGTAGGTTCTGCTAATGCATCTATAGCCCTTGATAAAATGAATGTTCTTTATATAGGTGTTCCAAATCCTGTTACCATTTCTGCCAGCGGTGGTGGTGATGATAAAGTACAGGTAGCTATCAGCGGCGGAGGCGGAAGTATTAACAGAGTTGGCAATGGTAAATATGTGGTGAATGTATCACAACAAAGCGATGATTGTAAAGTAACCGTATCTGTAGATGGAAAAGTGGTAGGTGTTTCTCAATTCAGGGTTCGCCAGATACCAGGAGCTCAGGCTACAGTTGGTGGAGCTATCAGCGGTGATAATGTTCCTGCTGGTACTTTCAGAGCACAGGGTGGTGTGGCAGCATGGATAAAAGATTTTCCATTTGATTTAAAATATTCTGTAACACAGTTTACAATAAGCACAGACAGTGATGATGGAGATATTGTTGAAGCGCAGTGTACCGGAAATGCTTTTAGTGCCAAAGCAATACAGATTATTAAAGACCAGGTAAAAGCTGGCAAGACAGTTTATATTGATAATATCAGGGTACAGGGCGAAGATGGGCAAAATAAAAAAGTGCCGTCTTTGATTTATTATATTAAATAAATGGTTTGTAAATGAAAAATAATTTTTTAAAAGCGGGATTGTGTTTAGTGATGTTGTCTGTTATTTGGGCTGATGCTGATGCACAGCGAACACCCAAAAGACGGAATCCTAACACCACTACTCCAACAAATCCTACGGGAACCCAGCCGCAGACTAATAATAACAATACTACCGCTCCAACGTTTAACCCGAACGTTAATATCCCGTTGACCTATGATACTACGGGTACATCTTCTGGCTTAGGAAAACCATCTCTCCGGATTGATGGTGCTTTTGATAAAGGGAGTTTGACTACACGAACACCACTTCCTTATGAGCACCTTCGTTGGGATGATGCGTTTTTTGCGGAGAAAGTTTGGAGGGAATTAGATTTAAGAGAAAAAATGAACCAGACTTTCCGTTACCAGGCGGAGGATGATAATGGTAGCCAGGTATTTGTTGATATGTTATTGAAAGCAGTTAAAAAAGGTGATGTTACCGCTTTTTCTGATGACAGATTTACCACTCCTGTCTCTATGGATGAAATTAATCAAAAAACAGCAGGAGGTTATGATACTGCCGATAAGGTTGATATTAACGACCCAAGTAAAATTATTGCCAGAGTGGTTACGCAAAAAACCTTTGATGTAAACAGTGTAGTAAAACTAAGGATTAAAGAAGAATGGGTTTTTGACAGAGAATCAAGCAGGATGTTTTGCCGTATTCTTGGTATCGCACCTTTAGAAACAAAATATGCTGATAATGGTAAAGAAAGAGGTTCATCAGTTATGTTTTGGTTGTATTACCCTGATTTAAGACCTACCCTGGCAAAATACGAAGTCTATAATCCAAAGAACATGGGACAAAGCCGTTTGACCTGGGAGGAATTGTTTGAAAGTCGGATGTTCAGTAGTTATATACTGAAATCAACCATGGATAATGCGGCTAATAGAAATATCAGGCAATATATCAAAGATCCAATACTGGCTCTTTTGGAAGGGGATAATATTAAAGAAAAGATTTTCAATTTCGAACAGGACCTTTGGTCATATTAATTCATAAGCTTAAAATATACTTTAATTTCAAAAAGCCCCATAAAAGGGGCTTTTTCTATATAAAGTTCAAAATAAATAGTAAAAAACTTTTCAAAATCGTAAAAGCCCTATAGGAAAATCGGCTTTATGTTGTATTTTCGTATCGGTTTTTCATAGGATATTGGATTTTAAAAACGGGGCTGAATTTCTATTCTGGCCCCATTTTTTTGCTTCCTACTCAGCTACTTCTGCAAAACAATATTTTAACCAGCTACCTGTCAACTTTAGCTATTAGTTATAAGCGATATTAATCTAAGGATTTTTGGTAAAGTAATTCAGCAATAACCTCGTTTTGGCCATTCCAATTATTTTTCCAATTTCTATTTCAGCTTTTCCCTTACCAATCAGCTCCTTTATATTTTTTACCGATTTAAATTCTTTTAGCAATGATTCAGCGGTGGCTTTGCCAATGCCTGTAATTTCTTCCAACTCATTTTTAAAAGTGCCCTTGCTTCTTTTAAGACGGTGGAAAGTAATACCAAAACGATGTACCTCATCTCTTATCCGGCGGATAAAGGAAAGGCTTGCACTGTTATAGGGAAGTTTCAACGACTCTTTATCTCCGGTAAAAAATAGTTCTTCTTCATTCTTTGCTAAACCTACCATGGTTAATTGTCCCCCGATACCCAACTCTTTAAGAGCATCAGCAGCAGCGCTTAGCTGACCTTTACCGCCATCTATTATTACTAATTGGGGAAAAGGCTGTTCTTCCTCTTTTAGCCTTTTATAGCGTCGCAGAACGGCTTCTTTCATGGTGGCAAAATCATTGATGCCCTCTACCGTTTTTACATTGAAGTGCCGGTAATCTTTTTTACTAGGCTCCCCATTTTTAAAACAAACCATCGCCGAAACCGGATAACTTCCCTGGAAGTTAGAGTTGTCAAAACATTCAATATGTACGGGCAAATTCTGTAAAAGCAGGTCCTCCTTCAGTTTCTCCAGCAGTATCAGCTTTCCTGTACTTTTATTATTTAATTGAAGGCGGTCTTTATCTTTAATCTCCTCCATAAAATGCCGGACATTTTTTTCAGATAAATCCAGCAATTTCTTCCTGTCACCACCTTTTGGAATAGTAATTTTGATTTCATCCTGTGGATAGCCAATCATAAAAGGAACAACAATCTCCCTTGCATCACTGTTAAATGTATCCCTTAGTTGTGCAATGGAGAAACTAAGTATTTCTTCTGCCGTTTCATCAAGGTGAGTTTCAACTTTATTGGTTTGTGTCTGGATAATAGCACCATTACGAACCATCAGATAATTAACGTAAGCAATATCTTTTTCGGGCAGGTCCTGCCTGTTTTCCAAATTGGTGCTTAAAGCGGGTTCGCCTTCCAATGTACTGCGTTTTGCAAAATGATTGACTTTGAGAATAGTAAATACATCCATATTTCCAGCTTTGGAACTGGCCACTACAGAGCGTGATTGGTAGTTTTCCAGGAAATCAATTTTCTTTTTTATCAGCGCTGCTTTTTCAAAAGCAAGTGATGTAGCGTTGCTCTTCATTTCCTCTTTAAAATGACGGATAACGGGAGCCAGATTACCCCTGAGCAGATTTTTAAGTTGTAACAGTTCCACTTTATAGTCTTCAGCCGATTGCAGGTCTTCACAAGGGCCTTTACAGTTGCCCAGATGATATTCAAGACAAACCTTAAACTTTCCCTTTTTGATATTGCTGTCCAAAAGATTTAATGAGCAGTTCCGTAACTGAATAGTTTGTTTAATAAATTCCATCAACTCTCTTACACGTTTAACAGATGTAAACGGACCAAGATATTCAGAGCCATCATTAATTTTTCTCCGTGTTAGAAATACCCTTGGAAATGGTTCGTTCTTAATAACAATAAAGGGATAGCTTTTATCATCCTTCAGATTTATATTAAACCGGGGCTGAAATTGCTTGATCAATGTGTTTTCCAGCAAAAAAGCATCCTGTTCAGAATTAACAATAGTAAATTCTATACGCGCAATACGTTGTACTAATTCGTGGGTTTTATAGCTGGTAAAAGTTTTGGTGAAATAAGAACTTACCCTTTTACGGAGATGTTTTGCCTTGCCAACATATAATAATTCATTCTTACTATCAAAGTATTTATAGATACCCGGTTGTTTTGGAATAGTACCGGCAATATGTTGGAACGTTGCTACCGTCATTGATTGGGGTCCTCATTCCAGCTTACCCTGGTGGTAATTATTATTTCAGGTTTGCCAGGTTGCTGGCTGGTAGTTACCACTTGAAAACTTTTATCCATCTGCCAAAGCATTTTCTTTTGCACAAAGCTATCCCTGTTGTTTATTTCCCGGATAATAATAATATTATTCACTTTAGCATCTTCTCCTGGTATGGGTGTAGCCAGGATCTCTTGCCTTTTTACTTCTTCTTTTTCAGGGTTAAGAGGTAAGTAGGTGATTATAACACGGTTTAGCATTTCATCATGGGTAACGGGATCTTCTTTATAACGTGCGGCTACTTTTTCATCAGCTAAATCAGGAATATCCAGGAATTCTCTTGCAATCTCCGCAAACTTT
This sequence comes from Chitinophagaceae bacterium, assembly GCA_031372465.1. Classification (GTDB taxonomy): domain Bacteria; phylum Bacteroidota; class Bacteroidia; order Chitinophagales; family Chitinophagaceae; genus JJ008. The sequence goes on from JANMLJ010000242.1 coordinate 4,804, forward strand.
TCCCGGGGAATATAAGTTGTATCGCTGTGCAGGCTGTCTTTGTAAACCACTTTCATTATTGCGTATAAAGAAGTATCTACATGGGCTACCTGCTTTTTAATGAGCGATAAAACAGAAATGAAATGCTTTACATCTTCTTTCTTTTTTTGTTTACAGGCAGTTGTTACTATAACTACAAAAAAAAATAGTATTGGGAATGTGGTTCTCATTATGCAAAAATAACAAAAAACAGACTGGTAGAATTGGCTTAATACGCCGCTATAGTAATGTTTAACGAATTGAAATAAAAAGCCCGGCTTGTTATTAATAAGCCGGGCTTTTAAAAAGTAATGAAATGGTTTAGGGATTTATTTATTTAGCATGACGCCGAATTTTAAACCAAAATCAAATAAATGTTCCTGTACCGGGTATTTTTTTTCAAAACTAGACATTGTTTGATAGCGAACATGTGGTCCAATTCTCCATTTAACTTTACCGGTAGTATGTCCGGCAAAGATCTCGAACCCTGTATTTATATTCCACTTACGGATAAGCGATGGCATTTCAGCATAGTTTTTATAATCAGTAGTAAGAAGATATGATTTGTTGCGTAAAACATAAGTTGGCTGGATCGTTCCGCTAATACCCAGGTAATTTTTTCTATTACCTAATAATTTTAACTCAAGACCAATTGGTACAGAAGCTGAATAGTAAAGATTGTGCAACCAGTTAACTTTTGAAGATCCACCGGAATTGCGGAAGTTAGTTACTGTAGAAACTGTATTGGTTCCACCAGAATTACCTCTGAGTGCTATTGTAGCCACTTCACTAGGATAATTATAGGCTTTTATATCATATTTACTTATGCTGAATTGAAACCCGCCGATCAGATTAAGACTTTTTGTCAGCGGTATACCAGTAGTAAAGCCAAATAAAATGCCAATATCTGGTTTGTGGGTTACAACACTTTTTATATCAGTAGAATAATAAGTATTAAATGTTCCGTTGGAGATATTCCTGGCAGAATTGATGAAAGATTTATTTTCCTTAAGTTCACGATAGCTGATACTTGGAGAAATGAATACCTGAAAAGAATTTTTTCTCTTTTTCCTTAGATGTATATATGAATTAACAACACTTTCAATCGTCAATGGGCTTATAGGATAATGATTGGTAATTTCTGAAAATATATGTTTGATGGCAGGTGTATTAGTTTCTTTTTTATCTGCAATTTTACTGGAAGCAAATGAAAAATTATTAACCCGGGCGGCTTCAAATCTGGTACTTATTGTGTTTACTACCACTACAGGCTTTATGATGGGCCTGGTATTCAGCGTTAATCCATTTTGAAAAGAAGTTTCAATTGCAGGAAAAATTATTGGGTCTGAACCAGGCACTAACACAGGCTCTATTACATTTTCAGCTGTAGATTCAGAAGAAATATCTTTACTACTTCTATTTTTTTGTAAATCGATAGTAGATGTAATAGCCCATGGCTTGAAAATGGGAACTTTGTCTGAAGTAAGAACCGAATTTTCCTGTTGATTCTTTTCAAATTCAGCGGATGATTGAGAAATGGCAGCATCTGGTGTTATGCTGGTCACCAGCTTGTTTTTACCCGAATTGGCTAACATTACCCAGGTCACAACGCCGGTGGTAAGCAGTAATAAAGTAAGACCAAAACCATACCAACGTCTACGTGTATGGAGTGAGTTGTGAATACCATTCCATACTTTCTCAGACGGAAACATCCGGTACTGATCAGCATTCTGTTTTACAAATTGCTCAAAATCTCTATTATTATTATTCTCCATAACCAGTCATCAATTAAGGATACGGTTTAAATTTTTATCGTTGGCTAACCGCAGCAAGCCATTCGGTTTCTTGTTTTGGTTTTTGTAATATTCTTTTACGAACTAATATATCTTCTAACATTGCTTTTGCCCTGGTGTACTGGCTGCGGCTGGTGCTTTCTTCTATATCCAGCATATTGGATATTTCGCGGTGACTGTAACCTTCAATTGCATAAAGATTAAGCACTGTTCTATATCCCATCGGCAGCAGCCTTATACATTCTACCACTTGCTTGGCCTGAATAATTGCCGTTACGCTTTCCTGTCTTACCTGAACACCGGTGGCATTTAATATATCTACACTTTCATTGAACTTCTTATTCTTCTTGAGAATATTAATACAAGTGTGAACCACTATTCTTCGTACCCAACCTTCAAAAGCACCACGGTTTTCAAAAGTGTGCATTTGTAAGAAGACCTTTATAAAACCCTCCTGTAACATATCTTCAGCATCCTCCCGGTTATGAGCAAAACGATAACATACTGCGAGCATCTTTGGGCTGTACTTGTTATACAACTCCCTTTGTGCGGTAGTATCGTTATTCAAACAACCTTTTAAAATGGCTTCCTCTGTCATAATTTGCATTGGCTGCCTGTAATTTAGACAATTTAAGTACATGAATGCTGCATAGAAGTAAAATTTTTTGAATAAAGAAAACTAAAAGAGGCTGTCCCAAAAGTCAATTTAAGAATAGATGCCGGTAAGGCGATAAGACGGTAAGTATTGAAATTCAACTATTTTCTTCCCGACTTCCCTCCTACGCTAATGCTTCGGTGGGTAAATCCGTCTTCCCCTCAGGGTCCTGTGGACCGGCAATATTTAGCTTTTAAGATAGCCTCTTTTAGTTGAAATACGTACAAAAAATTTATAAACCAGTTCTTACAGCGATGAGGAAATTTCGTCCCGGAGCGGAAAACCCTGAAGCAAAATACCGGTAATTTCTATCGCCAATATTTTCTATACCAGCTTGCAAAGTCAGGTTTTTGGAAATCGTATAACCAGCCCGCCAGTTAAAAGTGAACCAGGCTGGCATTCCATCTGCTGTTGCATACTGCCCATTATCTTCACCATCAGGATTGTAATCTTTTATTTTTTTCCAGCTATTAAACATACCAAAGACTTCGGTACTGAATTTTTTTCCGGTATAAGCAAGACTGGTTTTACCAAATACAGGTGGCACATGGTCTAATGGCTTTTCAGTACCATCCGGGTTTTTATAACGACCATAAGTTTGGCTGATGGTATTATCCCATGCTATTTTTTGGCTTATATCAATTTTCAATCTTACGTTAAAACCACGGACATAGGCTTTATTTACATTCTGACTGGCATACACGGCAGATTTCACACCATTATACATAATTGAATCCTGACCATTTAATTTAAAAGGAGCTGATGCAATAGCGTTTCTGAAAAATGTATAAAAAGCGGTTACTTCAAATCTCACTTTATCGGCAAAGGTTTTTGTGAAGCCAAGGTCGAAATTGTATGTGTATTCAGGATTTAAATCAGCATTTGGAATTATTACCCTTTTTGTTGATGCACTTGATTCAAATACTTTTACGGCATCATCCACATTAGGAGCCCTGAAACCGGATGACAAATTCCCGGTTAACCGGAAACTTGATTTAGGCATAAACACAAGCCCAAGATTACCGGTAACTGCAAAAGGAGTTTGTTTAATATCAGTAACAGGAAGGTTAAAGAATGAATTATCAATTATAGTGGAATGAAGACGTACACTTTGTAAACGGATACCATCGTTTAGTATCCATTTTTCATTTTTTATTTTCAGTAAATGTTGTGCATAGACCCCGAAATAATTCATTTTATTTTTTCCATCGGGATAACGGGTATCTAATTTTGATACTACACCAGTAGTAAGATTGGTACGGTCTGCCACTGATTTTACATCGTTCAACTGCCCATCTATACCTATGTTTAGTTCATTATTTTTCCAGGTTTTTCTTCCATCAATAATATAGCCCATTACTTTTACATATTCCCGGCGGCTGTCAAACTTGTCATAGCGCCGGTATTCTCTCTGCTGCCTGCTTTCTTTTATATCCTGGTAATTCAGGTTTACTCTGAGCTCATTAAAAAAACCAGGTTTGATGACATTGAGTTCATAAGCAGTCATCAACCTTGTTTGCGGTCCATAAAACCATTCAGCAAACCGTAAGGTAGTACCGATACTGCCTCCAAAATTTTTGGTGTCCTGTAAGCGGTCATATCTCGGTACATTGCCTGAATTAGAATATTGAAAATTGATACTATGCGAAACTTTATCACTTTGTTTGAATAAAAGCTTCTGCGTGATATCCCATTGTTTATATCCGGAAAAACGCTGTATCCTGTCATCGGTATTTGATACTATCGAGTCAATACCGTTTATGCTGGTAATATATTTCGACCTTCTGCCGAAGTTGGGGTATTTACTCTTATAATTATCGCCCATTTTCATATCACCAAAATCGCTATACGTGTAGGATTGAAGCCATGCCAGTTTTTTGCCGCCCAGACTTATATCTGCATGACCCGTTTTCTCTTCATTTACTGAGCTGTAACGGACAAAAGCATTGCCGGTAACTTTTAATTTATCAGTGATTGATAAAACGGGCGATTTTGTTCTGAAATGAAGCACACCACCAAGTCCGTCGCTTCCATACATGGTTGAAGCCGGGCCATAAATCACTTCTAATCTATCCAGTATATTTTGATCAACCGTGATAGCATTTTGCAAATGACCTGCCCGATATACAGCATTATTCATCCGGATACCATCAACTACCAGTAATACCCGGCTGGCTTCAAATCCACGGATTACGGGGCTGCTGCCACCTTGCTGGCTTTTTTGAACAAAGACAAAGCCGGAATTAATTAATAGATCACCGGTATTCTGGCTATTAAATCTGGCAATAGTGCTGGCATTCAACACATCAATTTTTTGCGCCAGATTCTTTTTCTTTTCAGCAAATTTGTTTGAATATACTATTACTTCATCCAGGTTTTTTTTATTGGTAGTATCCACTTGTGCAGTTACAAATATGGAAACAAATAGCAAAGCAGTAAGCAATGCAGGCTTTTTCATAATTAACAGGGTTTGATTACAGAATAGAAAAGTCAATAAATAAATACTGTAATTAAACCTGCGGCGGTGGAGTAAGAATCGGGTTAAACCAGCTTTGAATTTTTGCCGAGTTTAGTGAACCTTCATAAATTTGTTTGCCGGAAAGAAGTGGGTTATGATTAATGGGAATAAAATAGATCCCCTGGAGGCAATGAAATAGCTGACCTAGTAACATATTTTCGTCAGCCATTTTTTTCTTACAGCCTTTTTCGAAAACTGTTTTTAATAATGTTTCCTCTTCATCATAAAGGCCATAAAAAGTGGTAAGCCCGTTTTTACAGGTGATTGATTTAACATCAAACATTTTTCCATTTACCAGGATTTCTTTTCCTTCTTTTGACCATTGGATTTCATTATCGGCCAGCGTAATGCCATGTAATGATTGATTTTCCATTCTTTCTTTCATGCTATGACGAATGGCCTGTTGCTTAACAGAAAAAATAATAATAAACAGTAAAGGAGCAAACCCGGGCAGGATAAAAAAAAGGCTGGTTATTTTTTTATGGATTGGTTTCAAATTAAAAAAAGTATAATAAGGTTAAGTTATTTTTTTTTAATAAGACTATCTATCGGGTATCTTGCTTTCATCGTATCCATTACATCATTAGCCCAGTTTATTATTTTTTTCTTTTCATCTTTTGTAAGCCGTGCACCCTTATGTATCCAGGTATAAGAATCTAACGGCATATCACCTTCTTTAATCTGTTCAATAACATCTTCCATTTTGTGGTATTGATAACGAAGCCTGCGATTCGTATATTCATCAAAATTAATTCCTTTTTTTCCTTCTTTAATATGCTTATCATGCCACCAATGAATGGGTTGAAAATTATCATACCAGGGATAAGTGGTATTATTGCTGTGACAATCATTACAGGCTTTTGATAAAATGGCTTTTACATCTTCTGGAATTGCAAAAGCATTGCCAATATAATTTGGTTGCACTCCTTCTGCTTTATTCTTTTTTGGATGGAAAAACTGAATAACAATTAAGGCTGCCAGTAAAAAAATTGCAACGTATCTGAATATTTTCTTGATCATAAAAAGTAAATTGTAAACTAAATTAATACATTACCTGTCATTTCCCCGGGTATTTCTAAACCCATTATGGTTAATATGGTTGGAGCTATGTCACCTAATTTTCCCGGTTTGATTGTTCCCTTCCAGTTGTTGTCAATGATAAAGAATGGAACAGGGTTCAATGTGTGCGCAGTATTCGGTGAACCATCCTCATTTATCATATAATCAGCATTGCCATGGTCAGCCAAAAGAAAGATGGTATAACCATTTTCTAATCCGGTTGTAACAATTCTCTCTACACATTTATCAACCGTTTCGGCGGCTTTGATAGCAGCTGACCATATTCCGGTGTGGCCTACCATATCTGTATTGGCATAATTGAGACAGCAGAAATCAAATGATCTGGATATTATTTCAGGAATCAACGCATCGGTAAGTTCAACAGCACTCATTTCTGGTTGTAAGTCATAGGTGGCAACTTTTGGTGAGGGCATCATCATTCTTTTTTCGCCAATAAATTCTTTTTCTCTGCCTCCGCTAAAAAAGAAGGTAACATGCGGATATTTTTCTGTTTCGGCAGTCCGGATCTGTTTCAACCCATTTTTTTCAATAATTTCTCCCAGCGTATTATTTAAGTTGTCGGTCTCAAAAATAACATGGACATTTTTATAATTATGATCATATTCAGTCATCGTCGTATAATGAAGCGACAATTTATTCATGTCAAACTCAGGAAGATCGATTTGTGTCAACACCTGTGTTATTTCCCTGCACCTGTCTGTGCGAAAATTAAAGCTGATAACGACTTCGCCATTTTTTATTGTTGCTATTGGTTGTTGTCCCTCATCAATAATTATGGTTGGTTTGATAAATTCATCAGTAATATTATTAGCATAAGCATTTTCTACTGCAGCAATAGCGTCGGTAGCTTTTTCGCCTATACCATTTGCTAATGCATCGTAGGCCAATTTTATTCTTTGCCAGCGTTTATCCCGGTCCATGGCATAGTAACGCCCACTGACAGAAGCAATCTTTCCGACAGAAAAATTAAGGTGTTGCTGTAATTCTACCATAAAAGCAAGACCGCTTTTAGGATCACAATCACGGCCATCTGTAAAGGCATGAATAAAAACATCGGTTAAACCTTCTGATTTACAAAGGTCAACAATTGCTTTTACATGGTTTATATGCGAATGGACTCCACCATTACTAACGAGGCCTAAAAGATGTAATGGTTTATTATTGTCTTTTGCATATCGGATAGACTTCAGTAAGGTTTCATTTTTGCCAAATGAACCATCCCTGATAGCGACATTAATCCGCTGCAATTCCTGGTAAACCACCCTACCCGCACCCAGGTTAAGATGACCTACTTCTGAATTCCCCATCTGCCCATCTGGCAAGCCAACCGCTTCACCACAGGTAATCAGCGTAGTATTGGGGTATTTTGCGTACAAAGACTTTGTAAAGGGCACATTTGCGTTTTGAATAGCATCGGCTGAAGCAACTTTCCCTAATCCCCAGCCGTCCATTATAATGAGTATGACTTTTTTTTGTGACATTATTTATTAACAATTTGTATATAGTATAATTACCTTCATTTTCAAGGGGCAATTGCCCGTCCGTACCCTGTAAAACTACATTCAATTAACCTAATTGCCAGCATTGATGCGGAAAAACTGTTGATTTTTAGTATTTTAGTACCAGATAAGTAGCCATCTTTACTTGGCATGTTTTTAGATTGATACTCCTGTGAAAACCTATTTAGTTATGAAACGCTTATTATCAACTTTACTGCTTGGTTCAATTTTACTACTGTCTTCATTTAGCTATCAAAATGGAATGGATGAAGTAATTGGTGCTTTACGTACTGGTAATTCTTCACAACTATCCGGTTATTTTGATGAGAATGTAGAGCTTACTTTGCCAGATAAAAGTGACAGTTATAGCAAGGCTCAGGCTCAACTTATCATAAAAGATTTTTTTGGGAATAACGGTGTAAAAGGCTTTGAATTAAAACACAAAGGGGATTCACCCAGCGGGCATTTTTGTATTGGTACATTGCAGACCAGTGCGGGCAACTTTCGTACTAATGTTTTTATGAAAATTAAAAATGGTAAAGAAGTAGTGAAAGAAATCAGATTTCAGTCTATTGATTAAAATAATTTAGTATTTTTTTAAGGCCTTTCTGATTCTACAGGAGGGCCTTTTATTTGGTACAAGAGACACACATGTCAGTCGTAATGAAGTACTATTTTTGTAATCATGAGTTTTAACCAACAATTACTGCACCTGATCAATGAAGCTTTGAAGGAAGATATAGGTGATGGCGACCATTCAACTTTATCTAGTATTGATGCAGGTGCAAAAGGTAAAGCCGTATTGAAAATAAAACAGGATGGTGTACTGGCCGGTATGCAGGTAGCAGAAATGATTTTTAAGTACAAAGATTCTTCTTCTGTTTTTATCCCTTTCAAACATGATGGTGATCCAATGAAATATGGGGAGAATGCTTTTGAGGTGGAAGCATTTGTACATACAATTTTGCAATGTGAACGGCTGGTGCTGAATTGTATGCAACGGATGAGTGGTATCGCTACCTTGACTAAACAGTATGCGGATAAATTAGTTGGCTATAAAACAAAGTTGCTGGACACCAGGAAGACAACTCCTAATTTCAGGTTGTTGGAGAAAGAAGCTGTAAGAATCGGCGGCGGCGTAAATCATCGGTTTGGTTTATATGATATGATAATGCTGAAGGATAATCATATCGATTATTGCGGTAGTATTGAAGAAGCAATTGATAAAGCTGCAGCCTATGTAAGAACGGTAAAGCCCGGATTAAAAATAGAAGTAGAAACAAGAAATATTGAAGATGTTAAGCGGGTTATTTCAATCGGTAAAGGAAAAGTATTCCGGATCATGCTGGATAATTTTAAGCCGGAACAAATTACCCAAGCCGTTGAATTAATACATGAAGACCCCAGGGCTTCCGGAATAGAAACGGAGGCCAGTGGTGGAATTAATCTGGATAATATTGAAGACTACGCAAAAACGGGAGTGGATTATATAAGCGTAGGAGCATTGATACATCAGGCAAAGAGTTTGGATTTAAGTTTGAAAGCGGTCATTGTTTAATGTGGAAATATGAAATTGTGGAAGTGTGAAAATTAGTGGCGTGATGTCGCTGCAGTTTTAAAGATTTTTAATATGTCGAAGAAAAATAAACCAGATACAAGAGGGTTTGTTTACAGTACTAACCCTGATTTTTCTTTTGAAGAAGAGCAATCAAATGCAGAAACACTGCCAGCTGCTATGCAAAAATTGAAAGTCAGGTTAGATACAAAGCACCGGGCTGGAAAGGCAGTTACACTGGTTGAAGGATTTATTGGCAAAGTTGAAGATCAGGAAGAGTTGGGTAAAAAACTGAAATCATATTGTGGTACTGGCGGTTCAGTTAAAGATGGTGAAATAATTGTGCAGGGTGACCAACGGGAAAAAGTGATGCAATGGTTGGTGAAGAATGGGTATAAACAAACAAAAAAAATATAAGTTATTGCAGAATTGACTATCCTTCAAACCCAATTTTCCGGTGGGTTCCATCACAATATGGTTTAGAAGAAGAAGCGCCGCACCTGCATAAAGCTACTGTGCCGGTTTTTATTTCTTCTTTTCCATCAGAATGAACAATCATACATGTTGTTTTAATAAGATAAGGACCATTGGGGGAAATGTCAATTTTGGTACTCCCTGTTGATTCTACAGCCTTATTTTCAGGAGTGCTTTCAGCTGTTATTCCGTTATTGAAATAGTAGCTTAAGGCACTGCTGGGGCATTTTTTAACTTGTTCAATTATCTTATCAGTTGGTGCCCCATTTATTTTAACCCAGGGTTTTTCTTTTGGATTAAAAACCTCCATCAATCCTTTCCAGCAAATAGTAGAATGGCTACAGGCTTTTGGTTTCCAGACAACTGTTATTTCGTTGTTTGTGTATTTCAATGTTTCGAGTGACATATTTAAAATTTGTAGTTTATAGTTGGTTGTTTGTAGTTAAACCCCAATGTGTAAATTGCCATACTCTTTTAAGAAATTATGTACTGAAAGAATTATAAACTAAAAACTACAAACCATAAACTCTATTGACCCTGTGCCTGTGAGTATCCTTTCATTTTTCCCCACATATTTAATAATTCGAATGAACATATTTTAAAATTGCCGCTCATGCTTACGTATAAGCCTATCACATCCTGCTGATTTAATGGTTCATCACCGATGCTTTCAAAACGAACGTTGTATTGATTTACCAGATTTGTATATACGGAACCAGTAGGCCAGACTTGTGTACCCCGATTACTGATGTTTATGAGATTAAATTTTACACCTCCATGTCGTTTACATTTTTCCGCAATGGCAATCGGCTGTTCACCGCTTTCAATAAATAAATCTACTCCCACTATCGTTTCATTTTCGCCTTCTTTTGTAATCATCATTGGGTTGGTTTCTAATTTCAATGGGGCAGGCGTTCCTGGTTTATTAGCGATGATTTCTCTGGCGCCTATCTCCGGCTTTTTACCAAAGTTGCCGATAATGGTCTCGGCAAACTGTGTTGTATTGACTGCTGCAATTGTTTTATCACCAAAGTCGCCGGTATGTGTACCATTTTCTAATGTATACAGCAAAGCATTTTCAATAATAGCTGCATTTTCTGTAAGCCCCAGGTGACGAAGCATTGCTAATCCACTTAATAATAAAGCGGTAGGATTGGCGATATTTTTTCCGGCAATATCTGGTGCAGTGCCATGTACTGCTTCAAAGATCGAGATATGGTCTCCGATATTAGCTGATGGTGCAAAACCAAGCCCACCCACCAAACCGGCGCAGAGATCGGAAACTATATCGCCTTGTAAATTGGTAAGTACCAGTACATCAAATAAATCTGGTCGAGTAACTAATTTCATACAGAGATCATCTACAATAATGTCATCCGACTTTATTTCGGGATATTCTTTAGCTACTTCCTGGAAACATTCAAGAAACAAACCATCAGTGATCTTCATGATATTAGCCTTATGAACACAAGTAATCCGTTTTGCCATTTTTTGTTTTGCCATTTCAAAAGCATAACGGATAACCTGCATACTGCCCGGACGGGTGATGAAACGACGACTTAAAGCCACATCATGCGTAAGCATATGCTCAATACCTCCATAGGTATCTTCAATATTTTCTCTTACTACCGTAATATCAATTGGTATGCCTGCTTTACTGAACACTGTATCAACCCCATGCAGGGTTCTGAAATCTCTTTTATTAGCAAAAGTATTCCATGTTTTACGAGCGGTTACATTTATACTTTTTACACCTTTGCCTTTAGGTGTTTCCATTGGCCCTTTAAAGAGCAGCCCCAATGCTTCGATACTAACTTTTGCTTCCGGGGTCATTCCATTATTAAAACCTTTGTCAAATACCCATTTTCCCATTTCTACAAATTCATATTCAAGCGGGATATGATTGGCTTTAAAAATTTTTAAAACGGCCTCCATGATTTCAGGACCAATTCCATCACCATTTGCCACAGCTATTTTCATCATACAATAATTTTTTATTCGAGTTGTAAAATTAAGCCCTCCATCATGAAGTAGACAGGAAAAAGAGGGAGATTTATATAAATACTGTCATATTTTGGAAAAAGTTAAATTATGTAATTTGGCCAGAATGAATACATTTCCCTTTTTTCCAGTAAGGTTATAATTTATTGCCATTTTCTTCTCTTGTCACCGTATTTCAAGAAAATAAATGTGGCGTGGCATATCCATCATTTTGTTTATTTTTACT